>JAFTMR010000057.1 GCA_017452325.1 Phascolarctobacterium sp.
TCACTTGACTAATCTTTTGTTGACACATATATTCACCTTTACGTCTGTTGTTTTTAGAAGCTCTATAATAGGTACGCTCATGCTTTCCGCAATGCGCAGGTACACAGATAGGGGTATATCAGCAACGTCAATCCCGCGTTCTATCCGGGAAAGCTTGCCTACGCCGATGTTGACGTTCCTTGCCAGTACAACCTGTGTTAGCCCACGCAGCCTGCGGTGAAAGACTATGTTCGCACCTATGTCTTTATAAACGTTTTCGTTCATGCTGCCCCCTCATTCAATAAACAGCCTTACTTTACGTTCAGCGCCGCAATGACCTCTTGGGTCAAGTCCTTGCCGCCAACGTAGTAAAAACCAGTGGTGGTGACCTGGTGGAAATTGTGGAAGCACGCTTGCGTGTAACCCAAGTTACTGTGCTGCAGTAAGCCTTCCACCGCTAAAGCGGTAACCATGCGGCAAGTAAAGACAAACAAAAAGCCCCACTCTGTTACGAGTGGGGCTTGATACTTTTACTGCATCTTAAACGCATCCCTTGTCAGCATGGGGAGCTTCTTGCCGTATTTATTAACTTTATACAGGGTATGGCGCTCAATATCTGCCATCTCTACAGGCAAATCCAGATTGTAGGCTTCGTTTAAAGCGTTGAGCAAATCTACAGCTTTCATACTGCCGGTGGGAGTAATTTTACATTCAAAAGCGAAGATGGTTTTATCTTCCTTTTGCTCCACGCTTAGCTTGGGAATGTAAAACTTAACGTCAATTTCTTTGAACTTTTCTTTTCTTTTGGGGGCAGCCTTTTTGAAAAGCAGGCTTTCTGCTCCGTTGTAGGCTTCTACTACTTCGGAGATATCCTTGGTGTAGGGCAACGCCACGACATAGCTTGCTCCTGCTGCTTCTGCCATCAGCGCCGCAGTGTTGTTGGCAACTGCATCTGCCGCCAGCACGCGAATACCACGAGGCAGTGCCTTGTCCAGCGCCTTCGCCGCCAGCTCTACCTCCATAGGTTCTGCCAATTCGATTTCTACAAATTCAGTGTAGCTAACCACGCCCACCCCAAGTGCGGAAGCGAGGGAGAACTTCAAATGAGGGTTGAAGCCTTCGGAATAAGCAGCAGGCAGTTTGGCGCGACGGATGGCACGTTCGATGGTGCGCACATATTCCAAGTGAGAGATAAAGCGAATGTCGCGGTCTTTAGTAATTTGCATGCGTAATTTCATTATGCTTCACCTCTTTTGTAATCAATAATCTCTACGCCCAGTTTTTGGCATACGCCACAACCGGTGCAGGTACTGCGACGGCAATCGTGGGTGAGCTGTTGTGCTTGGGCTTTTTCCCATTCACGCCACAGGAACCTTCTGGAAACTGCAGGCTGCACATGTTCCCAAGGGAAGACTTCGTTTTCGCCACGAGTGCGTGCTGCGTAGAACTCAATGTCCAGGCCTGCTTCTGCCATGGCATTTACCCAACGGTCATAGGAGAAGCAGTCGCTCCAACCGTCAAAGCGGGCGCCCATCTTCCACGCCGCAAGGAGAGCCTTGCCCAAACGTCTGTCACCGCGGGCGAAGATAGCTTCTGCCACACTGGTCTTAGCGTCGTGATATTGGAAGGTAATATTTTTAACCTTGAGTGCGTCTTTCAAAAGGAATTGTTTACGACGCAGGGTTTCAATGTCATTTTGGGCAAACCATTGGAAGGCAGTGTAGGGCTTCGGTACGAAGGAGGAAGCACTGACTGTTACCTTGCAGCCACGTTTGCCGGTAATTTCAAAATATTTATATTGAACCTTCTTCGCCAAATCTGCAATGGCAAGAATGTCCTCGTCAGTTTCAAAGGGCAAGCCAATCATGAAGTACAGCTTCACGCTACTCCAGCCGGATTCAAAGGCTGCACCCACAGCGTTCATCAAATCTTCTTCTGTAACGCCCTTGTTGATAACGTCGCGCATCTTTTGACTGCCTGCTTCCGGAGCAAAGGTCAAGCCGCTTTTGCGCACTGCCTGCACTTCCTTGGCAATATCAACAGAGAAGCTGTCAATACGCAGGGAAGGCAGGCTAACGCTTACGCGCTCGTCTT
This sequence comes from Phascolarctobacterium sp., assembly GCA_017452325.1. Classification (GTDB taxonomy): domain Bacteria; phylum Bacillota; class Negativicutes; order Acidaminococcales; family Acidaminococcaceae; genus JAHHUH01. Next base: position 2,074 of record JAFTMR010000057.1, read on the forward strand.
TAAATTCTGCAATAAGGTCGTGTACCAAGGGAGCAAGGCAGGAGTAATCTGCACTGCTCAAGGATACCAAGGACATTTCGTTATAACCGGTGTTATCCACCAGCTGACGAGCCAGCTCCTTCAAAACCTCCGGCTTGCGTTCGCGTACAGGACGATACACCATACCTGCATGACAGAAGCGGCAACCACGGCTACAACCGCGGAAAACTTCCAGCATAATTCTGTCGTGTACAATCTCGCCAAAGGGAACGATGGGAGCAGTGGGGAAATCAATGCTGTTCATGTCTTTTACAACACGCTTTTCGATAACAGCAGGTACATCTTCACGCAATGCACGCACTTCTTTTACGGTGTTATCTTCATTATATATAGTTTCATAGAAGCTGGGTACATAGATGCCTTTAATCTTCACCACTTCATTCAAGAAGCCTTGGCGTCCACCTGGTTTGCCAGCCTTCTTCCAAGCTTTGTAAGCATCCATCAGCTCAATCATCACTTCTTCGCCTTCGCCGATAATGGCAAAGTCAACGAAATCAGCCAAGGGCTCCGGATTGTAAACGCAGGGACCGCCCACAATTACAAAGGGGTCTGCATCACTGCGTTCTGCGACAAGAACGGGTACACCACCCAAGTCCAGCATATTCAAAATATTTATATTGAACCTTCTTCGCCAAATCTGCAATGGCAAGAATGTCCTCGTCAGTTTCAAAGGGCAAGCCA
>JAFTMR010000058.1 GCA_017452325.1 Phascolarctobacterium sp.
AAAGTTGAAGCCAAAAATAAACAACGACGTTATAGTCCTGACGAGGCGAGGACGTGGTTACCGAAAGTGGAGCTGAGTATTCGCGAGCAGGACGCAATGATGAAGCTGTTAGAAATGAAGATGGCTGACCCTGCCAACCACGCGGATCCTGCTCAAAGTGCGGCGATGGCGGCGGAGCACGACGAGTACGAACCTAAAAGTATGGAACTGAGGGAAAAGTGGGAGCAGTTGATGGAGGCGAGAGAAGGATGATGGATGACCGTTATTATATGCAGCTTGCCTTGGAGGAAGCACGCAAGGCGGCTGAACTTGGAGAGATTCCCATTGGCGCAGTACTTGTCCATGAGGGGGAAGTAGTTTGCGCAGCGCATAATATGCGGGAAACCTGGCAAAGTGCTACAGCCCACGCGGAAGTGATTGTTATTGAAGAAGCCTGTAAAAAGCTGGCACGTTGGCGCTTGAGTGGTTGCACTCTGTACGTTACCGTAGAGCCTTGCCCCATGTGTAGCGGTGCCATTGTCAACAGCAGAATTGACAGGGTGGTTTATGGTTGCCCTGATGTGAAGGCTGGCGGCGCAGAATCTATTTTTAACATCATCACCAATCCTAACTTGAACCATTGCGCAGAAGTTGTTAGTGGTGTGTGCGAGGAAGAGTGTGCCGGCGTAATGAAGGAGTTTTTCAAACGCAGACGCAAGGAGAATAAGGCGAAAAAGCAGGAGCAGAAATGTAACTGCGGTTGTAATGAGTAAAGAAGTACGCTATAATTAGAGAGTTGTTATTTAAAATTGCAAAACTAAGAATGCGTCAGAAGTGCTGGAAGACAAAGAACAGCGAAATCGACGAAGCGACGGCGTACTAATGGTACTCCTAGCGAGGAGATGAGCTGTGATGCAGGATAACAGCACTTATCACGCATTCGCCCGGGGAGATGTAGCGAAGTGGTCATAACGCGCCTGACTCGAAATCAGTTGTACCGCAAGGTATCGTGGGTTCGAATCCCACCATCTCCGCCAAAGCAAAATACTCCCGCTGACTGAAAGGTTGGTGGGATTTTTATTTTCTGTAACATTCTTATCATACTAACATTGCTCTTTACTAATTTGATAATTAAATTTGCACAGCGGGGAGAATGTTTGGTAAAATAACCTATATTTTGATCTTTAGAGGGGGAATTTTTGATGAAGATTATAGATGTGTTGAATCAGGATAAGGTAAATATTTCCTGCGAGCTGTTCCCGCCTAAGCAAGGTTCAGAGCTGCAGAACGCATTGGATATTGTTAATAAGATTGCCTTGGTAAAGCCTTCTTATATGAGTGTTACCTACGGGGCGGGAGGAACCTCCGTTGGTCATACTGTTGCCATTGCTAAAGGAGTGCAGGATAATGGTATCCCTTCTCTCGCACATTTGACCTGTGTTAAATCTGATGAAGCAAAGATTTTGGAAGTGTTGCAGCAATTAAAGGACAATGGTATCAGCAACGTGCTTGCCTTGCGTGGCGATTTGCCTGACGGCACTCATGATGGCTGCTTTGCCCACGCTAGCGATTTGGCGAAATTTGTCAAAGCCAATGGTGACTTTTGCGTAGGCGGTGCTGCTTATCCCGAAGGACATCCGGAAGCTGGCACTTTAGATAAAGATATTGAAAATACTAAATATAAAATTGACGCAGGGGTTGACTTCCTTGTAACCCAAATGTTCTTTGATAATACTATTCTCTACAATTATATGTTCCGCCTGCTTTCCGCAGGCATTCATGTACCCGTAGTTCCCGGTATTATGCCTGTAACCAACGCAGGGCAAATCAATCGTATTTGCCAGCTGAGCGGTACCAAGCTTCCGCCCCAGTTCCGCGCTATCGTAGAAAAATTTGCAGATAAACCGGAAGCTCTCAAACAAGCAGGCATTGCTTACGCTACGGGGCAAATTATTGACCTGATTGCCAACGGTTTCAAAAACATTCACGTTTATACTATGAACCGTCCTGAAATTATCGGCGGCATTATGCGTAACCTGTCGGAGATTGTAAAATGAGATATAGCAGAGCCGAAGCCCTGCGTTATTTAAGAGCGCAGGCTAATGATGAAGCGGCTGGCATTCTGGTTGATACAGTTTTTCTGAAATTGCGTAACGAGGTGCAGGCTCGTCACGTCCTGCAAAAGCATACCTGCACTATTTTAGAGGATGGTGTGCTTTTGGACTGTGGCGTAAAATTTACGTCACGCTCCTTGGCAAAGCATCTTGAAGGCTGCGCAGAGGTACTGCTTTTGGCGGCGACCTTGGGAAGCAAGGTGGACGTTGCCATTCGTAGATTGGCACTTGGTAGCGTAGCCGAAGGCGCAGCGGCGCAAGCAGTTGCGGCTTGCATTATTGAAGGCTATTGTGATGAGGTGCAGGAGCGGGTGGAAAGCACCTTGAAGCAAAGACCTCGCTTCTCTCCCGGTTATGGTGACTGGGATTTGACGGAGCAACGGAAGCTGTTTGCCATTTTAGAATGTGAAAAGAAGCTGGGCTTGACGTTGACGGATGGGTTGATGATGGCGCCAAGCAAGTCGGTTACGGCGGTCATCGGACTTTCGGAATCGGTAGCTTGTGTTTGGAATAAGTGTATGGAGTGTGGTAACACAAGCTGTCCATATAGAGAAGGCAGCTGATAAAGCACCATCTACTTTGTCAGCGATGCCTTGGAGTACTAATCTGTACGCCAGCGGCATCGCTTTCGCGTATCTGGAACTTTCTCAACTGCCTTAATGAAGTTTAGAGTAAAGGTGATAACTATGAATTTTAGAGACCTACTTGGTAAGGAGCTCCTGTTCTTTGACGGTGCCATGGGCACTATGCTGCAGGCTCGTGGTTTAAAACCGGGTGAGCTGCCGGAACTTTGGAACTTTACCCACGCTGATATAATTAAAGAAGTGCACACTGCTTACCTCAAAGCAGGTGTTAATATCGTAAAGACTAATACCTTCGGTGCAAACCGTTTGAAATTTGCAGGAACTGATATCAAGACTGCGGATGTGGTTGCCGCAGGTGTGCGTAACGCCAAGGAAGCTTGCGCAGGTTTTGAGAAAACCTTTGTTGCCCTGGACTTGGGACCAACTGGCAAGCTGCTTGCGCCCTACGGCGATCTGCCCTTTGAAGAAGCTGTAGATATTTACGCAGAAATTGTGCGTGCCGGTAGTGCTGCCGGTGCAGATTTAGTGCTCATCGAAACCATGAGCGATACCTACGAAACAAAGGCAGCTATCTTGGCGGCGAAAGAAAATTGTGATTTGCCCGTTGTAGTTACCTTAACCTTTGATATTGACGGCAAGCTCCTGACCGGTGGCGACGTTGCCGCTGCTGCCCTGATGGTGGAAGGCTTGGGAGCAGATGCTGTGGGCTTTAACTGTGGGCTTGGTCCTGCCCAAATGCAAAAGCTGTTGCCCCAGCTTTTAAGCTTTACTAGTTTGCCGGTTGTGCTTAACCCCAACGCAGGCTTGCCTGTAGAACGTGGAGGCAAGACTTGTTTTGATGTTGGTCCCGAAGAATTCGCTAATTTAATGTACGATTTGATTAGTGAAGGCGTAAGCGTTGCCGGTGGCTGCTGTGGGACAACTCCGGAGCATATCGGCGCAATGATTGCAAAATGCAAGGACTTGCCCGCAGGTGGCAGTCGTCCCTGTAATATTACTGCTGTTTCCAGCTACGGCAAAGCAGTTGTGTTTGGCAAGGAAGCAGTTATTATTGGCGAACGCATCAATCCCACTGGTAAGCCTCGCTTGAAAGAAGCATTGCAAAACGCTGACTTTGATTATGTTTGCCGTTTAGGCTTAGAGCAAATTACAGCAGGCAGTCATGTTTTGGACGTGAATGTGGGTATGCCCGGGCTTGACGAAGCAGACGCGCTGGTAAAAGCAGTGCTTGCCCTGCAAGGCATTACGGATACTCCCCTGCAAATTGATACCTCCAATTACGAAGCTATGGAACGTGCTTTGCGTTTGTACAATGGCAAGCCCATGCTCAACTCCGTCAACGGAACAGAGGAAAGCCTGGAAAAAGTACTGCCCTTAGTAAAAAAATATGGTGCCGTTGTTGTTGCCCTGTGTCTTGACGATGGCATTCCCTTGGATTGCGCAGGACGTGTTGCCATTGCAGAAAAGATTATCGCTAAAGCAGCGGAATACGGAATTGACAGTCGCAATATCGTAGTTGACCCCTTGGCTCTGACCATTAGTACTGGTGGAGAGAACGCTAATGTAGCTTGTGAGGTTATCTCTACCATGAGCGGGAAAGGCATCAATACGGTGATGGGGGTTTCCAATATCTCCTTTGGTTTGCCCGGACGTGAGCTTATCAATAGCACCTTCTTTACTTTGGCGTTGCAGTCTGGCTTGACCAGTGCCATTATCAATCCTCAAAGCAAGATGATGATGGATGCTTATTACAGCTTCCTTGCTTTAAGCGGTTTGGATGATGGCTGTAAGGATTATGTGGCTCGGTATGCTAATGCTCCTAAGGTAAGTGCTACCATCGTTAGTGAAATGAGCTTGTTCGACGCCATTGTGAAAGGCCTGATTGGCGAAAGCAAAAAGGCGACCGCGGTAGCTCTTACAAAGGAAGCACCGTTAGATGTTATCAATAAATATATGATTCCTGCTCTTGATTTTGTAGGCGCAGGCTTTGAAAAGAAAACCTTGTTCCTGCCCCAGCTCCTGATGAGTGCGGATGCGGCGAAGGCTGCTTTTGACGTTATTCGTGATTCCGTAGGAGGAAGTGGGGATGCCAATGGCGAAAAAGTAATTATCGCAACTGTTCGCGGTGACATTCACGATATTGGCAAGAATATTGTCAAAGTTTTAATGGAAAACTACGGCTACAGGGTTATCGATTTGGGTAAGGACGTGCCTGTAGAAGCTGTTGTTGCTGCTGCCAAGGAGCATGGTGCAAAAGTTGTAGGACTTTCTGCCTTGATGACCACCACTGTTGCGGCAATGGAAGAAACCATTGAAGCGTTGCGCAAGGAAGTTGACTGCAAGGTTGTAGTTGGCGGTGCAGTGCTGACGGAAGAGTATGCTCGTGAGATTGGGGCAGACTGCTATGCGCCAAGTGCGGTGAGCGCTGTGAATTATGTGAACGAAATTTTTAGCAAATAGTTATAAGCGCTGTTATGCTTTGTCGCAACTCCTTTGCTTGCTCGACGTACCTTAAGTACGCCATCGCTTCACGAATTTCACTGCTTCGCGCCTTCCAGCACTTCTAACGATTTAGACAAAGCCATTGGTAAAATTGGAGGTGACTCTTAAATGAATATCTATCTCTGGAGACACAATAAGACCTATCATTCCCACAGTATGATTGAAGAGCCCTGCGTAAACAGCGAGTTCTATTTGGATGCTATCGCCATCGTGGTTGCCAATGATTTAGACGAAGCCTTAGAAAAATTGGCAGAGCAAAAGCAAGGCTGGCGTGTTGAAGATTTAAGAGCGCTTCCCCACCAAGTTATCCCTGTTGAAAAGGCGCAGGTTGTTTTTACGGAACTGCGTGGCGCAATCCAACACTTATAAGCGCTATTATGCTTCTAAAGTTTTATGTATAGTAATGTAAAAAGCACAAGTCTTCTATTATAGAAGCTTGTGCTTTAATTTTTTATAAAGTTTTTAAGATGGGCAATAGCAATGGAATCAAAATAGATGTTGCGATACCAGTTAAGGCAATGGAAACGCCGCCTGTTGCCAACTGCACTGCGCTAACGTGGGCGCAAACACTGGTACCGATGCCATGACTGGAAGCGCCAATGGCGATACCTGCGGCTAAGTCGTTTTTCACGCCTAAGATTTTCAGTAGCTTGTGGTTGATGGTGGCACCGAGCATTCCTGTGGAGATAACCACCGCCGCCGTCAAGGGTTGGATGCCGCCGATGGTCTTGGTAATTTCCAAGGCGATGGGGTTGGTGACGGATTTAGGTAACAGGGAAAGCAGTACTGCTTCACTGGCGCCCAAGCTTTTGCCCAGAAGGTACACGCTAAAAATTGCGGAAAGAGTTGCTACCAAGATACCAATGGTAATACTAAAGGCATTGGCTTGGATGACGTGGCGGTTGCGGTACAGGGGCAACGCTAAGGCAATAGTGGCAGGACCAAGCAAAAAGTTGATGAAATCTCCGCCAATTTTGTATTGCTGGTAGTTTACGTTGGGAGCATATAACAAAAAGAGAATAATAGCAGGGCAAGCAAAGACGATGGGTGGCACGATGCTTAGCTTCAAACGGTGCACTAAAAATTCGCAAGCGCAGTAAACGATAATCGTAAGTCCCATGCCAAACAAAGGAGAGTTAAGCAAAAGTTCCGGTAACATTATTGCTGACCTCCTTTTTCTTTTTTGCGCAGGAGAAATTCTAAAACCAAAGCGGTACTGCATAAAATAACTAAGCTGCTTAAAACGAGGGTGAGGGAAATGGGCAGAAGCTCTGCTTTGATAACGTCAAGATACAAAATCATGCTTACGCCCGCAGGCAAAAAGAGCAAAGCCATTTTGTCAATCAACGCACTGCAAATATCTTTAATGTAATTTTCCTTAATTATTCCTGTGCAAAGGAGCGCTGTTAAAATTAACATACCCAGGAGGGGCGGGGGAAAGGGGATTCCTAAAAAAGAGATGATAACAGTACTAAGCCATTGTAATAGTAAAAGGATGGCGAAGCCCTGTAACAAAGATGAAGGTGTCATAATAAAAACCTCTAATCAGTTTTGCTTTTTTATATAAATCATACACTAGCAAAATTCATTAGTAAAGATTTAAACAAAAAGTCAAATAAAATCATTTGACTTTTTGACTTTTGTTGTTATAATAAAAATTGCAGGAAGGGTTTACCGTCCTGCAATAAAATTACAAAGAATCTTTAGTTTATCGTCACCAATTATTTTAAGAATAGCCCTACAATGGAAACGAGAAGGATGCCTGCCAAAATAGCAGTGGATGTAATGCTCATACGTTCCAGTCGATAGCTTTCAACCTCTTCGTTCATCAGAGTGTAGGTGCGTTGGATAGTGTTCAGCTTGTAATCTATATTATCCTTCCAAACAGTTGCCTTCAAAAGTTCAAGGTAACGGGTGTAGATACGGGCGTAGAAAATATCTTCGGTAACCTGCAGAGCGTTGTTGATATTACCCATAATGTTACTGATATCTGCCATGATTTCCATCAGGCGGCTACGGATGCGGCGATATACTTCCACGCGGCTTGCTTTGTTGGCAACGTTGGCTTCTTCCAGCTCGTCATAGCTTCTGTCGATGGCAGCAGCCAAGGCATTGTCGTAATAACGCAGCTCCAGAAATTGAGCGTTGGCAAATTCCAACAGGTCAGGCACGTCAAGACTACCTGTCTTGTCATAAACAAGAGCACTGTCCCAAGCAAGATAGGTAATATCATCACTATAGGAGAAGTAGTTGGCAAGAGTACTTTGACGGGTTTGCTCGCTAACAGGAGTTTTATCCTTTAAGAGCAAGGGGACGATATCCCACTTGGGCATTGCGTCCTTGAAGTAGTACACAACAAAATCTTCTTCAAAGTCAGAGACACGTTTCTTGGTGCAGGCTTGTTCAATGGTTTCCAGCACAGCGTCAAGATACTCGTGGATTTTATCTTCCGGCATATTTTCGCTGGCAATTGCCATGTCAAGATATTCTGCTTCGGTAACGTCTTCTTCAAATTCAATACGAATAATAAGACTGATTACGCCAATGTCAAAAATACGGGCTTTGATTTCTGTGAAGTAGGTTTTGCCGTTGATTTCCATTTCGTGGTTGCCAAGTTCAACTAAAACCGGAGGGTTCTTGAAGGTGATGGACTTGGTGGAAATTCTGTCCAGACGTAAACGGGATGCAATCTTATTACGGCTGGTCCACAGGGCTTGTACTAAATCAAGATTTATTTCATCAGCAACGTCAAAAAGGCGATAAACTATCATGGATGTGTTCATAATAAATACCTCCGTGAAAATACGATAAGAATACTATACAGGGACTAATTCGTCATAGATGGATTTTCTCCTTGTGTCATAACAAAATTTTTTATAAATTAACCTTTCAGGATTGAGGATGACGGAAGGGTAATATAAGGAGGACTAAGAGCATGAATGAAAACTTTTCTGAAGAAGTAAAATCCATATTGGAAGCAGCACAGCAACAGGCTGTAATGAACTATCATCAAGAATTAACCACTGCTCATGTTGTAGCAGCATTGTGCGGTAGCGATGGCTTTTTTAAATTTTTACTGCAAACCCTGCACGTTAATGCAGATGCTTTCACCGCAGAAGCTAAAGCCTTGGTGCAAAAGATTCCCGGGGTGAAAGGTCAGGACCGCCAGTTGATGATGGGTACTGCCTTCGCACGCGTAATGGCTATTCTGAATCAAAATGCCAAGGGTGAAATTAATATTGGTGCTTTGGTTGCTACCATCGTTAGCGATGGCGACAGTGATGTGGTTTCCCTGTTCAAAAAATATGGTATTGATAAGAAGAAAGTAGAGGCTGCCTACATGCAATATCAAAACAGTGCAGGCGATGAAGAAAACAAAAAGACCTTGGAAAAATTCGGTCAAGACTTAACTGCGAAAGCTCGCGAAGGCAAGCTGGACCCTGTTATCGGTCGTGACGAGGAGATTCGTCGTGTTATCGAAATCTTGAGCCGTCGTAAAAAGAATAACCCCGTACTGATTGGCGAGCCCGGCGTTGGCAAAACTGCCATTGCGGAAGGCTTGGCAAGACGTATTATCGCAGGCGATGTTCCCGAAAACTTGAAGAATAAAACCCTGTATGCTTTGGACTTGGCTTCTTTGGTGGCAGGGGCAAAGTTCCGCGGTGAATTTGAAGAACGCTTGAAAAAAGTTCTGAAAGCAATTACTGACAGCGCAGGCCAGATTATTATGTTCATTGACGAGCTGCACACTGTTGTCGGTGCTGGCGCTGCGGAAGGCAGTATGGACGCAGGCAATATTTTGAAACCCATGCTTGCTCGTGGCGAACTGCGTTGCATTGGTGCAACTACCTTGAACGAATACCGCAAGTACATTGAAAAGGACAGTGCTTTGGAACGTCGCTTCCAACCTGTTCTGGTAAAACAACCGGGCGTGGAAGATACAATTTCCATTTTGCGTGGCTTGCGTGAACGTTACGAGGTTCATCATGGCGTGCGCATTAAAGACGCGGCTCTGGTTGCGGCGGCGGTGCTTTCCAACCGCTACATCAACGACCGCTTCCTGCCGGATAAAGCTATCGACCTTGTGGACGAAGCAGCTGCACGCCTGCGTACCGAAATTGACAGCTTGCCTGCGGAGCTTGACGAGAGCAAACGTCGCATTATGCAGCTGGAAATTGAAGCACAGGCTTTGAGCAAGGAAGAAGACGAGCAATCCAAGGCAAGACTGGCGAAGATTGAAGAAGAGCTTGCGAAATTGCGCAAGGCTAATGACGAACTGGTAGCACGTTGGGACGGGGAGAAAGCTTCCATCGCCCGCGTGCGTGAGGTTAATAAAGAAATTGACGCTGTTAAACAGCTAATGGAACATGCGGAACGCGATTATGATTTGAACAAGCT
>JAFTMR010000059.1 GCA_017452325.1 Phascolarctobacterium sp.
CCGTTTAAAATTTCTGCGGTGCGCATAAAATACGCATCACTGTAGTAGCCAGCTTTAATTTTTTCTACCGGAAAATGAAAATGTTCTACAGGTAATCTGTTTTTCATTTTACGCCCTCCAAATTTATAGATATATTAAACTAAAAATATGATACAATAATAGAACTTGATATTCAAGTTCTTCAGTGAAAAAAATTCCTATTTAATTGGAAGTGTGAATATGTCAGAAAATAAAATTACAATCTTATTGCTATCTGCTCCCATTGGTTCTGGTCATCGTTTGGCAGCGGAAGCGCTTAAACAAGCCTTTGAAAAAAATAAAAATATAAAAGTTATTCATGGCAATGTTTTTGATTTCTTCCCTGCGATTTTAGGCAAGACCTTTTTGCGTACCTACCTATGGATTTTAGATACCTGCCCTTGGATGTACGAGCTGATGTACAAATGGGGGAACAAAGGTGGAGGCTCTTTGTGGATGCGCAGTATCATCAATGGTGCCTTGGCCTACTTAGGAGCAGGCTTTATTCGTAAGGCACAGCCCGACGTGGTCATTGCCACCCACGCCACTCCGGCAGGTATTATGAGTATTTACAAGCGTAGGAATAAGCAAGACCTTTACCTCTGCGGGGTGATTACGGATTATACAGTCCATCGCTGGTGGTTATGTGATGGAGTAGATACATATTTTATTGCTGATGAACGCTTACAAGAAAGATTCCCTACCAACGTGGAAACCTTTGCCTATGGTATTCCTCTGCGTGATGGTTTTCATGGCTTGGACAAGGATGTCTGTCGCCAACAGCTCGGCTGGAGTGAAGAGGATAAGGTTTGCCTTTTGATGGGTGGTGGGGATGGCTTGCTTCCCATGGAGGAAATCATTACTTCCCTTTTGCAGAAGGCACCTGTTAATTTGAAGCTTGTTGCCCTAACTGGCAAGAACACTTCTCTAAAAGAGAAGCTCGCTGCCAAATTTGGAAGCAAGGTTCAGATTTTAGGGTTCACCGAGCAAATTCCTCTGTTGATGTGTGCAGCGGATATGATTATCTCCAAAGCGGGAGGTCTTAGTTCTGCGGAAGTGCTCGCTTCCGGTTTATACTTTATCATTTACAAACCACTGCCTGGTCAGGAAGAAAACAACGCTAAATTCTTAGCTGCTAACTGTGAAGCAGTCATTGCCAACAATATTCAAGATATCCGTAAAAAAATTTTTTCTTTATGTGTGGAGAGCAGTCCTAAAACCGCACAGGGCAAAGCCTTTTACGGTAAACCTCAGGCGGCAAAAGACATTGCTAACCACATCTTGGAGCGCTTATCTAAAATTTAACCACTTGACCTACGGCGAAAACCCTACTATAATGTAGAAAATCTGTTTCTCGTTAACTATACATTTAAAATTGCAGTACCGTAATAAAAGCATAAGGAGCAAGAACTATTGGATACTTTGTATTTAGCGGCAACTTGCGCCATTGTTCCTGGTTTGGGACGTAGCAGGATACCGCGCTTAATTCAAGCATTTGGCAGTGCCAAGGCTCTCTTTGAAGCTAGCAAGGAAGAATTGCTGGCTACGGGTATATGTGAGCCTAAAAATGTAGTTCAATTTATTACTAAACGCAGTTTTGATTTACCCCGTAAGCTGGATACCTTCTGCAAAATGAAGGGAGTACAGCTCCTAAGTATTTACGATGAGGCTTATCCAAAGGCCTTGCGTGAAATTCACGACCCACCCTTAGTTTTATATGTACGTGGACAAATTCCCAATGCGTCTTACGCCATTGGTGTAGTTGGTTCTCGTGAGGCAACCCATTACGGGTTGAAGGCAGCAAAGATTCTGGCAGGAGATTTGGCCAAAGAGGGCATACCCATTATTAGCGGTGGAGCCAAGGGCATAGACACTGCTGCTCATGAAGCAGCTCTGCAGGCCGGAGGAACTACTGTGGCAGTGCTTGGTTGTGGTTTAGATATTAACTATCCTTCCGGCAACCAAAAGCTTTTTGAGCGTATTGCCCAACGTGGTGCGGTTATTAGCGAATATCCGCCGGGAACAGCACCCATGGCGATAAACTTTCCTGCTCGTAATAGAATCATTGTTGGTTTAAGCAGGGGGATAGTAGTTGCAGAAGCTGCTCGCAAAAGTGGAGCGCTCATTACCGCCCACATTGCAGCTGATGAGGGACGTGAAGTGTATTGCGTTCCGGGGAACATATTTGAAGGAACCAGTATTGGCTGTCATGATTTAATCCGAACAGGAGCAAAACTTATTGACAGTGCAACAGATATATTGGAAGAAAAAATTGCGTGGCAGTTTGCCATGCGTAATAAAATAGTTCAGCCCAATATGTTTGCCGAGGAAAATCTACCGCTTCAGGCAACTCCGAATTACAGGAGTAAACCCTTGCCTGCATCGGACTTGGGTAAAAATATCTTGGCTTTACTACAACAAGGACCCTTATCCTTAGAAGAAATTACAGAACAAAGCGGAGCGTCATTACCTGAAATAAGTATGGAGCTTTTGGAGCTACAGGTTGCAGGCTATCTTGACGTTGACAAGGCACAAAGATACTTCCGCTTGTAGGGGGAACTTTTATGACAAAAAATCTGGTAATAGTCGAATCTCCGACTAAATCCAAGACAATAGAAAAATTTTTGGGTAAGAACTACACTGTACGTGCCTCCATGGGGCATTTGCGTGATTTACCCAAGAGCACCTTTGGTGTGGATATTGAAAATAATTTTGAGCCTAAATATATCAATATTCGTGGCAAGGGTGATTTGATTAAAGAGTTGAAGGCTTTGGCAAAAAAAGCTGATAAAGTTTTTCTGGCAACTGACCCTGACCGTGAGGGCGAAGCAATCAGCTGGCATTTGGCTCATCTTTTGGATATTGAGCCTGAGAAAAAATGTCGTATCGAATTTCATGAAATCACTTCTACTGCCATTAAGGATGCCTTAAAGCACCCTAGAACCATTGATATGGAAAAGGTGGATGCTCAACAAGCCCGTCGTATCATTGATAGAATTGTTGGCTATAAGCTTAGCCCTCTGCTGTGGCGTAAAATCCGTAAGGGCTTGAGTGCAGGTCGCGTGCAATCTGTAGCAGTAAAGATTATTGCGGATAGGGAGAAGGAAATTGCAGACTTCATTCCCCAAGAGTATTGGACTTTAAATGCCAAGTTGCGTGAAAACAGTAAGGCTCCCATTTTTGAAGCGGAGCTTGCCAAGTACAAGGGTAAAAAGTTAGAGCTTACCAGCGAGGAGCAGGCTCGCGCTGCAGAAGAAGCCTTATCCAAAGCAAGCTATAGCGTTGCAGAAGCCACTAAGAAGGAGCGCAAGCGTCGTGCTGCGCCGCCCTTTACTACTTCCAGTCTACAGCAGGAAGCTAACAAAAAGTTAAACTTCACTGCTAAAAAGACTATGATGGTTGCTCAACAGCTGTACGAGGGCGTTTCCCTTGGTAAATCTTCCGTAGGTCTTATTACTTACATGCGTACTGACTCTGTTCGTTTTGCTGATAGCGCTCGTGATGATATTCGTAATTATATTGTAGATACCTATGGTCAAGAATATTGTCCTGCCAAACCCAATGTGTATAGCAGTAAGAAGAATGCTCAAGATGCCCACGAGGCTATTCGTCCTACCAGCATTCTGCGCACTCCTACTGAGATTGCTAACCATTTGACCAAGGACCAGCTCAAGCTTTATACCTTGATTTGGAATAGAGCAGTGGCAAGTCAAATGAGTGACGCTGTTTATGATGTTACTACTCTCCTCATTGATGCAGGCGATTACCAGTTGCGTGCTAGCGGCGCTATCCTGAAGTTCCCCGGTTATTTGCAGCTGAGCGGCAAATCTGCTGATGACGAGAAAGAAAAGCAGGTTCCTTACTTGGAAGCAGGAACACAGTTGCTCCTGCACAAGCTTTTGCCTGCAGAACAGCACTTTACTGAGCCTCCTGCTCATTTTACAGAAGCAACCCTGGTTAAAGAGCTGGAAGAAAAGGGCATTGGCCGCCCCAGTACCTATGCTCCCACTATTCAAACCATTCTCGACCGCGGCTACGTTGCTAAAGATGGTAAGAAGCTTCTGACCACCGAGCTTGGCTTGTTAGTTGTGGATATGCTTGTTAAATATTTCAGTGGCTTGATTAGCATACCTTTCTCCGCGGAGATGGAAAACCATTTGGACGAAATTGCTGAAAACCACGCTGACAAGAACGAAATCATTGAGAAATTTTATAAACCTTTCTCCGAAGATTTGGAGATTGCGGATAAAGATATTGTTGCAGTAGAATTACCCGTTGAAGTTAGTGATGTTCCCTGCGACAAATGCGGTAGGATGATGGTGGTTAAGGAAGGGCGCTTTGGCAAATTCCTTGCTTGCCCCGGCTTTCCAGAATGCCGCAACACTAAACCCATCCTGAACAAGATTGGCATTAAATGTCCGGTGTGCGGTGGGGAAGTTATTGAACGTAAAACTAAGACAAGACGTGTTTTCTATGGCTGTGAAAATTATTCCAAGGACAGCAGTGGCTGTAGCTTCCTGTCCTGGGATAAGCCGACAGAAGAGAAATGCCCTAAATGCGGCAGTATGATGTTGGAGCACATCGAGAAAACCGGACGGAAGAAACTTTATTGCAGTAATCAGGATTGCAGCAACAGCAAGCCTGTTAGAAAGGTAAGCAAAAAAAGTGATGCATAAACCAATACATGTAATAGGTGCCGGACTTGCAGGCAGTGAAGCAACCTGGCAAATAGCTAAATACGGTATTCCCGTAATCCTGCACGAGATGCGCCCTGTGAAAAGCAGCGCTGCTCACAAGACCAATTACTTTGCTGAACTGGTATGCAGTAACAGCCTGCGTGCAGGTAATATTGAAAATGCAGTAGGCTTGTTAAAAGAAGAGATGCGCCGCCTTGGCTCTCTCATAATGCAGCAGGCAGATGCTCACCAGGTTCCTGCGGGTGGTGCTTTGGCTGTAGACCGCGAAGGCTTCGCAGCCAGCATTACAGAAATTGTAACCAATCATCCTCTTGTAACCGTTGTTCACGAAGAGGTAACTGACCTTGCCAGCTTGGAAGGTACTGTTATTGTGGCAAGTGGCCCTTTGACTTCGGATGCCCTCTTTGCCAATATCAAGGAGATGCTCCACGAAGATTATTTCTATTTCTTCGATGCCGCTGCGCCCATCGTAGCAGCAGATAGCCTTAACTACGACAAGGTTTATCGCGCCTCTCGTTATGATAAAGGTGATGCTGATTATCTGAACTGTCCCTTTGAAACCAAAGAAGAATACCTTGCCTTCTGGGAAGCACTCAAGACAGCGGAGCTTGCTCCCGTAAAAGAATTTGAAAAGGAAGTTTTCTTTGAAGCTTGTATGCCCATTGAAGAAATGGCAAGCAGAGGAGAGGACACCATGCGCTTCGGTCCCCTTAAACCCGTTGGCTTGGTTGACCCCCGTACCGGCAAGGAGGCCTATGCTGTAGTACAACTACGTCAAGATAACGCAGCTGCTTCCTTATATAATATTGTTGGTTTCCAAACACATTTGAAATGGCCGGAGCAAAAGCGTGTCTTTGGCATGATTCCCGGTCTGGAAAATGCAGAGTTCGTCCGCTACGGTGTTATGCACAAAAATACTTACATGAACTCTCCTCAGCTTTTGGATAACAAGTTTAACTTGCGCAGTGACAAGCGATTCTATTTTGCAGGACAAATGACGGGTGTAGAAGGCTATGTAGAATCTGCAGCAAGTGGTCTGATGGCGGGCTTACACGCTGCGCGCGCTGCCTTGGGCTTGGACGCAGTGGAGTTTCCCTCTGCAACAGCACATGGTGCTTTAGCAAATTACATCAGCAATCCGGAAGTTAAGGAATTCCAACCAATGAACATCAACTTTGGCTTGCTTCCTCCTTTAGCGCAACGTATTCGTAAGAAACGTGAGAAGAATGCTTTGATTGCAGCAAGGGCTTTGGAAGAGCTCAATCTTCTTATTGAAAAATGTGAGTTATAAAATAAATTTTTAATTAGTTCGTTAAAGTCTACAATTTAAAATTTTCAGAAAATCTTGACACTAAACAAAAGGGTGCGTTATGATTATAACGCATCCTCTTCTATTTTTAGGACGTGGCTTACTTTTTGAGCAGTGCTTTTATTGAAGTTCCTTTAATTTTATTATTGTACAGATTAGTTACGAACTTTACGAATTGCGAGAAAAGCATCTTGAAAGTGTATTGTTCTTGTGTTAGTATTATGAACGTGAGGAGTTTTGTACACAATGAATAAGGCTCAACAAAAGCTTTTGCAAAGATTTCTAACATATCTCAGCGTGGAAAAAAGCAGCTCGCTTTTAACCGTTAACAATTACGAAAGAGACATTTTAAGCTTTGGTGAATTTCTTACAGAGCGTTTCAATGAAGATTTTAATTGGAAGCAGGTTGGCGCTCTCGATATCAGAGCCTACCTGGCTCATTTGAATAAGCAGGAGTACGCTCGCAGGACTATTGCTAGAAGGATATCTGCTCTACGCTCTTTTTACAAGTATCTGGTGCGCGAGAATATCTTGGAATATAATCCCTTTGCTAAGATTAAGACTCCTAAGCTGGAGAAGAAGCTGCCTGTATTTTTAGAAGAAGTAGAAATTAACGAACTCCTGGAACAGCCCGACAAGGAAGGCTTGGGCTTGCGTGACCAGGCTATTTTGGAATTATTGTACGCTACCGGCTGTCGTGTATCGGAGCTGGTAGGTTTAACTATTTCCAGAATAGATTTAAGTAATAGATACGTTTTACTTTTAGGCAAGGGTGACAAGGAACGCATCGTTCCCCTGGGAACCACCTGTTGCCAAGCTATTAAAGGTTATTATCCCCTTCGACAACAGTTGATGGAGAAATATAATGTTCCTGCACATGAGTCTGTATTCGTTAATAGTCGTGGAGGAGTATTGACGGACAGAAGTGTAAGGCGCATTTTAGATAAATACATAACACAACTTGCTGTAAGCAAAAAGGTTAGTCCCCATACCATTAGGCATACCTTTGCTACGCACCTCTTAGATCACGGGGCTGATTTAAGAGCGGTGCAGGAACTGTTGGGACACGCCAATTTGTCAACTACGCAAATTTACACTCATGTGACTACGGAACGTATTACTTCTGTCTATCAGAAGAATCATCCGCGTGCCTGATTAAACAAAGGGGAGGATCCAACCATGGAATTATTAACAAAAACTAGAAAATTTAATAGATTGCTGCAAAAAGGTGAAAACGTAGAGCTGAGCGACATCGCCCGCCTGTTGCGAGACGTTGTTAACGCTAACACCTACATCGTAGGTCGTAAGGGTCAGGTTAGGGGCTACGCTTTGCTGGACGATTTTGAATGCCCGATGCTCAAGGAAGAAGTTTTAGACAAGGGTGCTTTCCCTGAGTATTATGTGGACTTTGTTATGAGCATTGGTGACACCCTTTCCAACGCCCTGCATACTGAAAAGGATTGCTTCTTTGGCGAAAATAAGCCCTGCCTATTTGAAGGCAAAAAGACCACCATCGTTCCTATCTACGGAAATGGCGAGCGCCTTGGCACCTTGGTTGTTGCTAAAAAAGAACAAGATTTTAGCGATGAAGACCTGCTTTTAGCAGAATATGCTGCTACCGTTTTGGGTGTAGAGATTCTGCATGAGCGTCAAGCTGAAATTCAAGAAGAAACCCGTAAAAAAGTAATGGTTCAAATTGCTTTCTCTACCTTGTCCTATTCTGAACTGGAAGCAATTGTAAACATTCTTGGTGAGCTTAACGGCAATGAAGGCCTGCTCATCGCCTCCAAGATTGCAGATAGGGTGGGTATTACCCGTTCCGTAATCGTAAACGCGTTGCGTAAATTTGAAAGTGCTGACCTGATTGAAACTAAATCCTTAGGCATGAAAGGCACTTACATTAGAGTAAAGAACGAATATCTCTTTGACGAGTTGAAGAAGAATAAATAAAAGGAGTGTGTACAAATGGAAAATGCTGTATTGTATGCTGTAGAAAACAATATCGCAACTATCACTTTGAACCGTCCCTCCAGCCTTAATTCCATGAACGATGCTTTGATTGACGGCATTCACGAAGCGCTGGACAAGGTACAGGCTGACGCAGAGGTTAAATGCGTGGTTCTGACAGGTAACGGCAAGGCTTTCTGTGCAGGCGGTGACTTACCCTTTTTGGAAACCATCGACAATGTTGCTGACAAAAAAGCTTTTATCGCTAAAGTAGGTGACGTTGCAAAACGCATTACTACCATCGAAAAACCTTTCATCTGTATGATTAACGGCGTAACTGCAGGCGCAGGCGTAAACCTGATGCTCTCCTGCGATTTAATTTACGCAACCTCTAAGGCTAAATTTGCCCAAAGCTTTGCAAAAGTTGGCTTGATTCCTGATTGCGGCGGCTTATACTTCCTGCCCAAGGCTTGCGGCGTACACAAGGCTAAAGAATTGATGTTCACTGCTGACCTGATTGACGCTGCTACTGCAGAGAAGATTGGTATGCTGAACCATGTTTGTGATGAAGCAGAGCTGCAAGGTGCTGTTTACGCAATGGCAACCCGCTTGGCAAATAGCGCTCCGCTTTCCATTGGCTTGATTAAAAAGTACCTGAACAATACTGCTTTGACCTTGGACGAAGTGCTTGCCATCGAAGAAACTACCCAACCCTTGCTTATGGGCAGTGAGGACTGCAAAGAAGGCATTACTGCTTTCAAAGAAAAACGCAACCCTGTTTTCACCGGTAAATGATTTAAAAGACAAAATGTTTCACGTGAAACATTTTAGGCAAAACTAAAAGCCAGCTTCCGTTTTCGGAGGCTGGCTTAATTTTTTAGTGCTTGTTAATTTTTTAGTGCTTGTTAATTTTTTAGGGGCGGACAGATTTTTACTGCCTCTTTTGCACCTGCAGGAAGATTTTATTGATGTACCTGTTGGGGTCATTATGCAAAAGATGATTTTCAATGGGGAGGACGTAAACTTCTCCCAAGGCCTGCAAATCATTGGCTTGTAAAAATTGCTCAATGCTTTTAGAAACAATGGTAGCGTTTTCGTAGAAGGTTCCCTTAAAATAAACCTCAACATACAAGCCCACAGGTAAGGTATAAACTTCTGTACCTTCCTCCGGTTTTTTGCTGTCATCATATTTATCCGGAGCGTATGAGAAAAAGGCAATGGTATTACGCAAAGGTTGATGGCTCAAAAAAGCCTCTCTATCAATAATCCAGCCTACAGTTTTATCCAGGACATTGTTGTCTTCAAAGGTATGCTCTGAATGTCTGGTAAAGAGCATAACCCTGTCCTTACCATTGAAGGCATCCGTAGTGAGAGTAGCACACAGCTTACGCTCCTTACGCCAGGTAAGAAGGGGCTGGTAGAAGGGAGTTTGCTTTTCTACACTGATGTTACTGGAAAAGGAGCCAATGATTTTTAAAATCTCCTGGTTCTCCTGAATAATCTTTTCGCTTTCCTGACGCTTGCTTTCCAGAATGTTTACGAAGTCTTCCTTGCTGCGATTGCCAAGGTATTGCTTGATGAGAGCAATGCTAATGTTCAGGGCACGCAAGCGCAGGATAACTTCCAAATCCATATACTGGTGCATGGAATAATGCCTGTAACCATTTTCGCCTACAAAGGCAGGGGAAAATAACCCCATTCTATCGTAATACAGAAGGGTTTGCTTGGATATACCAAATATATTGGCAAGCTCACCTGCCGTAAAATAATTTTGCTTTTCTTCGTTAGTCATATTATCCTCGTGAGTACAACTATATGATAGGTATATAGTTCAATGTTCAAAAAATTTCATGTAGTACATTATATCACATTCCTCAATTTCTTGTTACATATATTTTCGAAAACTTCCCTGTAAAACCGCTATTTAAGGGGCTTTTAGCGGGTAAGCAACTTAAAAATTTTGCTTAAAATTTTAATGTGCAGAATATTTACAACTTAATTTTTTGGCTTACGAAAAAAATAATGTAAAAATTTTGGAAGAAGCTTTGTCTCTGCTCATTGACTATATAGTAGGTATATAGTTTACAGTTAGTTTAGAGTTAAATGGGACGAATTTAGGAGAGTTCGCCACGTTAGTAAGGAGTTGAGTTTTGATGAAAAAGATGAATAAAGGTATGTTGATGGCTGCATTGATTTGTGGCGTTGTACAATGGGGGGGCACACCGGTACACGCAAGCGAGCTACAAGAGTTTGCTCTTGACGAATACGTTGTTACCGCAGCAAGAACCGAAACTAAATTGGTAGACACCCCTGCCAATATTAGCGTTGTAGATGCGCAAACCATCGAAGAACGTCATTACCAAGATGTTAGTGAAGTTTTGAAAGACGTTCCGGGCGCGAATGTGTTGGATAATGGTAATGGTGCCAACGAAAAGAAAATCATGCTTAATGGTGATGAACGCGTTTTAATCATGGTTGATGGTCGTCGTTTGAACTTTGATATGGGTACTATGTCTCGCTCTGGGTATGATATGAATATGTTGCCAGATATTGGTTTAGTGGAACGTATTGAAGTACTTAAAGGTGCTAGCGGAGCATTGTATGGTTCTGATGCTGTTGGCGGTGTAGTAAATATCATTACCAAGAAAGCAGATAGAAGCTATGGTAAAGTATCGGTGGGATTTGGTTCTCACGATAAACGAGATATGAGTGCAATGTATTCTTTTAAAGAGGGTAAAACAGGTGTAACTGTTTCTGCCGCAAAAGAAAAGCAGGGTTATTATAAATATAGAGATGCAGCAACTGATTCTACAAAAAGATGGCCCGCTGACTCAAAATATGAGAATGAAAAGGTTTCTTTACTTGTAGAACAGGATGTAACAGAAGAAAGTACATTAGCTATTGGTTATGATTATAATAAAGTTGAGGGTTGGAATGCGTATAACGTTAAATCTTCTTATCCGTATCCCATTGAAAAAAAGACTGAAAATATTTACCTAAAATATGATTGGACTATTAATGGTTCTGATAACGGATATATTCAATATTATCATAATGAGCTAGAGTATTTTTATGAAACTATGAAAAATGAAAAAACTAACGGTATTGATTTGCAACAAGAAGTTAATGTATCTGATGATAATAAGTTAGTTATTGGTACTTCTTGGCGTGAATCTAAAGTATATAATATTGGAAAATATGCTGAAGAAAAAAAGATCGATAATACTGCATTTTTTATTAATGATACTTGGGAATTTGCACCTACTTGGACTTTAAATGCTGGTGTACGTTATGATGACCATAGTGAAGCTGGTGATGAAAGTACTTTGAGTGCTGGATTAAATAAAAAGTTTGATGAAAATAGTCATGCTTATATTAATTGGGGACAAATTTTTAGAACTCCTACAACTGATGACTTGTATTACATTGACACATGGAATATGGGCAATCCAGATTTAAAGGCAGAAACTGGTGAAACTTGGACTATTGGATATAATACCAAGGTTGGTAAGAATACAGATCTTGGCATTAACTATTTTGAAAGTGATATAGATGATGCTATTGATTGGTTACAATATGATCCTAGTGACTCCTATAAGGTGCGTGCTACTAATATAGCTAAACAGGAAAAAAGAGGTATGGAATTAACAGTAAATCATAAATTAAATGATAATGTCGCTTTAACTGGTTCATATACCTATTTACATGTAAAGAACAACTATGACAATAATGGATTCTTGAGAGATTATCACTATATGCCTAATACTTATCGTGTGGGTATACACTATACTGATGGTAAATGGGATAGTAATATTTGGTTGCGTGCTGGTAGTGGTGGTTCTACTTCTAAAAATGCAAGATATGGATATGCTGGATATGTAGATTATAACTCTGTTTCTTACTGTGATAGTAGTTATTGGACTATTGATATGGCGATTACATACAAAGCAACTAAAGACTTAAGTTTCTATGCTAAAGGATACAATCTTTTCAACGAAGCTTATGCTGAACAAGCTGGTACCACTAATGGTTCTTACGACTACCCAGCACAATCCAGACGTTTCATTGTTGGTGCTGAGTACAAATTCTAGTCAGCCTTCTGAATTTTATGAAGTCTGTGATTTAGCAGCTTAGTGTTTTGACAAACTGAAAATCCTAATAATGAAGCGGAGCGTTTGCTTCGCTTCATTTGTATCTAAGGTGCGTTCTTGTTCCTGTAGCTAGTGAGGATGCGGTTACGGTTTGAGAAGGCTCTTGCTTCCTTGGGGGTATAGTTACTACATCTTTTCCCTTGTTGGCTTTTGTGATAGAATGCTCTCAAATAGGGAGCTGTTGGTGAAAATGGTAGGCTTGCCAATTAAAAGTGTTGCTTGGATTTTGAAAGTAGCCTTGGAAATTAGAAAGCCGCTGTATAAATTGGGGATGGTCTTATGAAATTGAAATCTTTAAAAATAAAAAGCCTTCTGCTTTTGGGAGCGTTGCTTCTAGTTTTGGGCAGCTCTTCCTGTTTTGCGACGGAGCTTTCCAAAACGGGAGGGAGTGTTCCAAATCGGAAGGTTGCTTCTGAAATTGGAAAGGGGCTTTCTAAAACGGAAGGGAATGTTCTAAATCAGAAGGTTGCTTCTGAAATTGGGAAGGAGCATTCCAAAATGGAAGGTAGTGTTCCGAATCAGAAGGTGGCTTCTGAAAACGAGAGGGAGCTTGTGAAAGGGAAAGGTAGTAATGTTATGAAGATTGCTCTGTGTCATTTAGATGTAAGCTGTGGACCGCAGGAAAAGAACCTTGAAAAAATTAGCAGAGCCTTGCAGATTGCAGGGGAGGGTGGCGCACGCCTTGTGGTTACGCCGGAAACTGCTGTGCAGGGCTACTACTTCCACCGTATTGATGAGGAGCGCAAGCTAGAGGTACAGCCTGCTCCTTACTTGGATGGCTTGCGCAATTTGGTGAAGCAGTACGGCGTGTATCTTTTTCTTGGCTGCGGTGAATACGCTGAAGAAACCGGCTTGCATCATAATTCCTGCTTTGTGTTTGCGCTGGACGGAATCCTGCAAAGCCGTCACCGCAAAATCTACGGGGAGAAGCTGGGAGCAGAGAAGTGGGCAAGTCCCGGCGAGGGTATGAGTACCACAAATTGCGACGGTCTGCAGGTGGGAGTGCTTGTGTGCGCCGATAGCTGGTTTGACGAAAGACCTCTCAGCTTGAAGGAGCAGGGAGCAGATTTGCTTATAGACATTGCTGCCTGGCCGGAGACCAAGGAAACCGGCAATCCCTTGCCTTCTTGGAAGAAGGTTACTAAGATTACAGGCTTGCCTTTCGTGTTGTGCAACCAGACGGGCAAACCTAAATGGATGGATATGAGTATTGGGGAGAGCGTGGCAATTCAGGATGAGGTTGTCAAATGCAAGTATAGTGGCGACGAGGCAGTGCTCTTCCTGGAATTTGATACTGCCACTAAGAAAATAGCTTCCAATAAATTTGAAGTAGTTAAGTTTAAGTGAAAGGTGCTCTTCTAATTTGACAAAGTATGCTCCTATTGTTAAGATTTATTTAATTAAATTAGGAGAAGATTTATGAATACTATTGTCATTAAAATAAAAGGCCTGCGTAGTGCTGCCTGCGTTAGCAGTATTGAGTACAAGCTACAGCAGTTACCCCATATGCAGGCTGTTCAGGTGGACTTTGTCACCAGCGAGGTTTTACTGCGCTCCTTTGAGAAAATAAATCTGGAGGCTGTGCAAGCTATTATTGAAGAGAATGGTTTTACCATGGAGCTTCCTGAAAAGACAGGCGCTCCCAAAAGGCAGAAGCTTCCTCAAAGCAATGCCCTGCTTTATAGCGGTATAATCTTTGCTGTATTGGGCCTTATTGAAGCTGGCATTCATTACTTTCGTTATAATCTAAGCTTGGAGCTTGTCAAGGCAGCTGCTGCGGTGGAAATGCTGCTGGTAATTGTGGTTATGAGCTTTGCCTGGCGGTATATAGCTGCCGGAATCAAGCAGCTTTCTTCTGACGTGCCCCATATGGATTCCTTGCTGGCAGTTAGCAGTATTGTGGCAGTAGCCTATAGTGCTGTTCAGGCTTGCTTTGTTTTTCAGGGTTACGCCAGCGAGTACGATTTGTATTGCGCGGCGGTGGCGGGAGCAGTGTTCTTTACTTTGTACGGGAAAAGGAATGCTCTGCTGGCAGAGGCGGCCTTTGCTAATTTTAAAACTAATAGCTTCAATTTGCCCAAGGGAACCTTGCTCATTGGAGAGGAGGAGTATCCCTTGTCAGGCAATTATCTTTTGCCCGGTGATACCATTCTTGTACGAGAGGGGCAGGTCATTCCTGCGGACGGTATTGTTATTGATGGCAGTGCAGAGGTGGACGAGGCGGAGATTAGCGGCTCCTCAGAGCTGGTTGCCAAAGAAAAGAATGGCGAAGCCCTGGCAGAGACCATTGTTAAAAGCGGTTGGCTAAAAATTAAAACTACGGCTACGGGCAAGAACGTGAGGGCTGTACAGCTGTGGCGTATGGCAAAGAAATATGCCAAGGAGCCCAAGACTATGCAAAAGCTTAGACGCAGTGACAAGCTTGCTGCCATCTTCTTACCCATCATTGCCAGTATTAGTGTGGTTGCCGCGTTAAGCTGGTACTTTTACAGCGGGGATGCTCATTTGGGCTGGAAAGTTCTGGTTTCTGTAATGCTGGGAGCTTATCCCTGTGCGTTGGGCTTTGCTCACAGCAGTGCTTTGCTGGCAGTGGTAAAGCTGGCTCAAAGCCAAGGCATTGTTTTTAAGAACCCTGCTGTTTTGGAGCAGCTGTATAAGATTTCCCTAGCAGTGTTCTCCAAGCCCAAGGGCGAAGCTAGTAACAGCATGGAGCTGGTACAGCTTACTGCGCTTAATTATTATCTGGAAAATTCCTTACCGGAGTTCCTTGCTGACGGCAGGGTGCGCACCGTTGTAGACTTGCAGCCTCGGGAAAAGGCAGAGCTTATCCGCAGTCTGCGTTGGGGCGGAGAGCGTACCTTGGTCTACGGTAACAGAATCAGTGATATGCCCCTGCTTGCCAGTGGTGACGTGGGGATGGCAGTGCAGTACAGCGCTACGGAGCAATTTGCGCAGGTTATCCTGCCCAAGGACGAGCCCGGGCTTATTCTCAAAACCTTGGAGCTTAGCCGCACCCTTAATAAAATTTTTAGACGCAATTCTATTTTAGCCCTGTGCTTTAATATTTTTTGCTTGCCCTTGGCCATTGGTCTTTGGTACGCAATGGGGGGCTTTCTCTTGGAGCCCCTTGTTCTGGCTTTGGTAATGTTCCTGGGCGGAGCAAGCGTTATTATGAGCAGTAAGGCTTTTTAAATTTAACACTCCTACTTTGCGAAGAAGGTGGGAGTGTTTTCTTATGGGAAATGTTTTTGAAGATGAAGCCTTTTAGAAGTATTTTTCACAATAATAAGTGCTACTGCATTTGCTAGACAACTGCTGATAGTGTATAATATATCCTAGAGTAATTGTGCGGACTCGTAGAAAAACTAATGTATAAATTTGTACGGAAATAAAAGAAATTTGGAGGTGTATTTTTTTTGGGAAAAAATCAAAATAAAGTACAGATTATTCCCCTGGGAGGCTTAGGGGAAATAGGCAAGAATATGACTGTGTTTCGTTATGGCGATGACATAATTCTAATAGATGCAGGTTTAATGTTCCCTGAGGACGATATGCTGGGCATTGACCTTGTTATTCCTGATATTACCTATTTGCTGGAAAATAAAGATAAGGTGAAAGCAATTTTTCTTACCCATGGTCACGAAGACCATATTGGTGCACTGCCTTATGTGCTCAAGCAAATTGATGTACCTGTTTATGGTACCGCACTTACTCTGGGAATTTTGCAAGGCCGCCTGCGTGAGAATGGTGTTAGTGATGATAACCTCATTACCATTAAACCCGGTGACAAGATTGGCGTAGGTGCTTTCAATCTGGAATTTATTCGCGTCAACCACAGTATTCCTGACGCTGTTGCCATTGTAATCAAAACTCCCATCGGTACCATCATTCACACCGGTGACTTTAAGTTTGACCAGACCCCTGTGGATGGACAGGTTACTCAGTTCAATAAATTTGCTGAGTTTGGTGACGCAGGAGTGCTGGCGCTGTTGGCAGATAGTACCAATGCAGAGCGCCCCGGCTTCACCCAAAGCGAAAAGATGGTTGGACAAACCTTTGATGACGAGTTCCGTTATGCTCGTAACCGTATCATTGTAGCAACCTTCTCTTCCAATGTTCATCGTATTCAACAGGTGGTAGACAGCGCTGTAAAATACAAGCGCAAGGTTGCAGTAATCGGACGCAGCATGATTAACGTTGTCAATATTGCTATGGAGCTTGGGTACCTGCGTATTCCCGAAGGTGTGCTCATCGATATTGATGATACTAGCAACTACACTGCCAGCCAGATTGTAATCATTACAACCGGCAGCCAAGGGGAGCCCATGAGCGCCTTAACCAGAATGGCGATGAATGACCACAAGAAAGTGGGTATTATGCCCGGAGATACGGTTATTATCTCTGCAACTCCCATCCCGGGTAACGAAAAGCTGGTTGCCCGCACCATCGACCACCTTTACAAATTAGGTGCAGATGTAATTTACGAAAAATCTAACGGCGTGCATGTATCCGGTCACGCCAGCCAGGAAGAAATAAAACTGATGCACAATCTTGTGCGTCCCAAATATTTTATCCCCGTCCATGGGGAGTACCGCCACCTTATCAAACACGCTAATATTGCTAAAGATTTAGGTATGCCGGGAAAAAATATTGTTATTGCAGAAAATGGCAGCGTTATTGAGCTTACCAGAAACAGTATCGGCATCAATGGCAAGATTCAATCAGGTAAGGTACTGGTTGACGGCTTAGGGGTAGGGGACGTTGGTAATATTGTTCTCCGCGACCGTCGTCAGCTTTCTCAAGACGGTATTATGATTGTAGTAGTTACTATTGATCGTGAAACCTGCCACGTTGTCAGTGGCCCTGACATTGTATCCAGAGGCTTTGTATATGTTCGTGAAGCGGAAGACTTGATGGACGAAGCTCGTGAAAAAGTGCAGAGCGCCTTAGATAAATGCGAAGCTAGCGGTGTTTCCGAATGGAGCATGATTAAATCTGCCATTCGTGATTCTTTAGGACGCTTCTTATATGAAAGAACTCGTCGTCGTCCTATGATATTACCCATCATTATGGAAATCTAATAATTGGAAGTGCTGAATTTTGTCGAAGAAGACCAAACAATCCACCCAAAAGAATACCGGTGTAAAGCGCTTGCTGGGAATTGTACTTATTCTCTTTTCCGGCGCAGCTGCCTTTGCCTGCTTAAAGCAGCCTACAGAGGGAATGCTTGGTCTATTAGCAGAGCTATTGGCTCACTACTTAGGCGAGTATGGTATTGTGTTGTCCATCATCTGTTTTTTGCTGGGATGCAAAATCTTCTTCACCGCCAGAATCAACGCTTCTAAAAATCAGCAGTATCCGTCAAGCCCGGAGGCTACTGCCCCAGGGCAAACCAAGATAAAATATATCTATGTTCCCGAAGCAAAACCGGAGCCTAAGAAAGAAGCTCCGCCTGAAAAAGTAGTGCGTAGTGTGTATGACCAGGAGGAGTTTGAAGAATTTACTGAGGGTATAAAAAAGCCAAGTACCTTCCGTAAAATCTTAAACTATAATTCCAGTAGCACCTATGGCGATGAACAGACCAGGGAAGAGCTGGCGCAGGACCCGGTACAGGTTCCCGAGTGGCAGGAGGATAAGCAGTCCGTAATTTTGCGACCAATCATCAATTACGATACTGCCTCTGATAAAGCTTCTAAAGACTTGTTCCCACCTGAGAGCCAGCCGCTTGCAGAAAGGGAACAGCGCAAATCCATCATCTTTAATAATTATGCCAAGAAGGATGAACTTGAGGTGGAGGAGTATCCCAAGCCCAAGATTATCAAAGAAGCTGCCAAGGAGCCTGAAATTACTATTATCGACAGTGCGGATAAGATTCAAGCTGTGGCAGATAAAGCTTCCCAAGGCAAGCTGTTCAGCGAAGATACTATAAAGAAATCTTCCTACAGGCTTCCCCCCTTGGAAATTTTAGACAAACCCATCGTAACTGACCCTGTTTCCTACAAGACAGATATTATGCGCCAATGCTCCGTCTTGGAGCAAACCTTGGCAGATTTCAAGGTACGCGCAAAGGTGATAGCCGTTACCAGAGGGCCTTCCGTTACCCGCTTTGAGCTGGAGCCGGCTGCCGGAGTGAAGGTAAGCTCCGTAGTAAATCTGGCTGATGATATCGCCTTAAAGCTGGCTGCACCTGGTGTACGCATTGAAGCGCCCATTCCAGGCAAGGCTGCCATCGGTATTGAAGTACCCAATATTAAAAATGACCCTGTAAACTTCCGCGAGGTAGTGGATAACGATATTGTGCGCAAGCAGGAATCCAAACTGTGCATAGGCTTGGGTAAGGATATCAGCGGGAACATTATCCCTGCTGATTTATCCAAGATGCCCCATCTATTGGTGGCAGGCTCCACCGGTTCAGGTAAATCCGTTTGCATTAACACTATTATCGCCGGTATTTTATATAAGGCTCATCCGGATGAGGTTAAGCTTATTCTGGTAGACCCTAAGGTTGTAGAATTATCTAATTACAATGGTATTCCTCATTTGCTGGTTCCGGTAGTGACTGATGCCAAGAAGGCGGCTTCCGCTCTTCACTGGGCAGTTGCTGAAATGGAAAGACGTTATAAAGCTTTTGCTGATAACCATGTACGTGAAATCAAAAGCTATAATGAGCAGGCAATTGAGAAAATGCCCTATATTGTCATCATCATTGATGAATTGTCTGATTTGATGATGGTGGCTAAGGTTGATGTAGAAGACGCCATATTGCGTCTTGCCCAGAAGGCACGTGCTGCAGGTATTCACTTAATCCTGGCTACACAAAGACCTTCCGTTGACGTTATTACAGGTATTGTCAAAGCAAACATTCCCTCCCGTATTGCCTTTGCAGTATCTTCACAAACAGATTCCCGTACCATTCTCGATATGGGTGGAGCAGAAAAGCTTTTGGGTAAGGGTGATATGCTCTTTTATCCCATTGGCTACAACAAACCGGTGCGTGTACAAGGCGCCTTTGTCAGTGATGCAGAGCTCAATCGAGTAGTGGATTTTATTATCAAGCAATCCATCCCTGTAGAATACAGGGAAGAAGTTACTACCCAAGCCCTTGAATGTGATGCCAAGAATAACCTTGACCAAGAGGATGGCACTAATCAGATGGTGGAGGACGAACTATTTGAGGACGCTCTTCGCCTTGTGCTGGATATGGGGCAAGCCTCTTCCTCCATGCTGCAGCGTCGTTTCCGTATTGGCTATACTCGAGCTGCACGCTTGGTAGATACTATGGAGGAGCTGGGGATAGTAGGTCAATCAGTTGGTAGTAAGCCTCGTGAAGTAATCCTGTCACGTCAAGAAATTGAAGAAAGATTTTTAAGCAATGATTAAGGGGGATAATCAAATGGATAGCATAGGTAAAATATTATATGAAGCAAGAGCAGCTAAAGGTTTGACCCTTCTTGATGCGGAAAAAGCTACAAGTATTCGTTGCTCTTATTTAGATGCTCTGGAGCAGGACGACTACAGTAAATTGCCGGAGGAAGTCTTCATTAAAGGTATTATCCGTAATTATGGCAACTATTTAGGTTTAAATGGTCCTGAGCTGGTGGATATGTACAAGGCTGCCAAGGCAGGCACCGGTGTAGAAAATGTTAAAAGCCAAGGTATCCGCGAGGTAGATACCGTTAAATTAAATATTTCTCTTAAACAGCATCGTAGTGTAGGTAGCGGAGTTAGCGCTTATCAAGGCCCCACCCCTAAAAAGAACCTGGCTAAACAGATTTTTGCAGGCGCTTTGGGTGTGGTAGTTCTGGTGAGTGGCTATTTCTTGATGCCTAAGGCAATGGAATGGTTACATAAGGACGACGCAGCTGATGCTCCTGTAGTAGCAGTAGTACCCAGTCCCGCAGAAACCCAAAAGGTGGAAGCAGTAGCCCCGGTTGTTGAAAAGGTAATGGTAGAAATGATTGCCCATGGTGATTGTTGGCTGGAAGTAAATGCCGACGGCAAAAGTGTTTATGAGGGAATGTTACGCGCTAAAGACGTAAAGACCTTTGATGCCAACGAAAAGCTGATTGTCAAATACGGCAATGTAGGCGTTATGGAAGTGAAGGTAAATGGTCAGCCTGTAAGCA
This sequence comes from Phascolarctobacterium sp., assembly GCA_017452325.1. Classification (GTDB taxonomy): domain Bacteria; phylum Bacillota; class Negativicutes; order Acidaminococcales; family Acidaminococcaceae; genus JAHHUH01. Next base: position 20,249 of record JAFTMR010000059.1, read on the forward strand.
TGCAAGGCGAACAGGGCGTAGCCATTAAAACTTATACAAAATAATTTCGGAGAAATACGATGAAAAAGTTTTTACCGATTTCTAAAGAAGAAATTGTAGAACGTGGCTGGGAGCAGATAGATTTTTTATTCGTAAGTGGTGACGCTTATGTTGACCATCCCTCCTTTGGCCCCGCTGTAATTTGCAGAGTGCTGGAAGCTCAAGGCTACAGAGTAGCTTTGCTGTGCCAGCCTGAATGGGACAAGCCCCACCGTTTCGCTGCCTTAGGCAAGCCTCGTTTAGGGGTTATGATTTCCGGTGGTAATCTTGATTCTATGCTGTGTCACTATACAGCTGCCAAAAAACCACGTACTAATGATAAATATACTCCTGGTGGCGAAATGGGTAAGCGCCCTGACCATGCAACCATGGTTTACGCACAACAGGTAAAGAAGCTGTGGCCGGAGCTGCCTGTAATAATTGGTGGCATTGAAGCCAGTCTTAGACGTTTTGTGCATTTTGATTACTGGGAAAATAAATTACTGCCTTCCATTTTGGAAAGCAGTGGTGCTGATTTGCTGGTTTACGGCATGGGTGAGAAGCAGGTAGTAGAAATTGCCGACTATCTTGCCGGCGGCGCTTCTCTTGAGGATATGCACTACATCCGCGGTACAGCTTATATTAGTAGTACTAAACCTGAGCTGGACGAAAAAGAATATGTGGAACTGCCTTCTTTAGCAGAGATTAAAAATGACAAGGCACTCTTTGCCAAAGCATACAAGCTGCAAAGCAGGGAGCAGGATCCCTTCTATGGCAAAACAGTAATCCAAAAGGGTGTAAAGAAATATATAGTTCAGAATCCTTCTACCTATCCCTTGGAGCAGGCAGAGATGGACGCTATCTATGATTTAGATTATATGCGTGACTGTCACCCCTCCTATAAGCCTTTTGGCGGAATTGCTGCTTTGGAAGAGGTACAGTTCAGTATTGTAAGCTGTCGTGGCTGCTTCGGAAGCTGCTCCTTCTGTGCCATCCATGCTCATCAGGGACGCATCATCCAAGCGCGCAGTCATGAATCCATCCTACGTGAAGCAAAGATTATTTCTCAATTACCTGGGTTCAAGGGCTATATCCACGATGTGGGTGGCCCCACTGCCAACTTCCGTCATCCCTCCTGTGCTAAACAGTTGAAGGTGGGTGTGTGCAAGGATAGACAGTGCCTGTTCCCCAATCCCTGTCCCAACATTAACGCTGACCACAGCGATTACATCTCCTTGCTACGCAAGGTAAGGGCTTTGCCGGGTATAAAAAAAGTTTTTATCCGCAGTGGTATTCGCTTTGACTACCTCTTAGCAGATAAAAACCTTAATTTCTTAGATGAGCTGTGCCGCTTCCATGTGAGTGGGCAGTTGAAGATTGCTCCCGAGCATGTAGCACCTCCCGTTTTAGAAAAGATGGGCAAGCCGGGTAAGGAAGTTTATACCCGCTTTATGCGCCTATTTGATAAAAAGAATAAGGAAATTGGCTTACCCCAATATCTTGTTCCTTATTTTATTTCCAGTCATCCCGGCTGTACCTTAAACAATGCGGTAGAGCTGGCAGAATTCTTGCGTGATATTAAGCACCACCCCCAACAGGTACAAGACTTTATTCCTACTCCGGGTAGTGCGTCCACTGCCATGTATTATTCAGGTATTGACCCTGAAACCGGTAAATCTGTATTCGTGGCACGCAATCCCCATGATAAAGCAATGCAAAGAGCGTTGATGCAGTATCGTAATCCTAACAATCGTCAACTGGTGTTAGAAGCACTGCAGAAAGCTAATCGAATGGACTTGGTGGGCAGTGGTCCCAAATGCTTAATTTATGTGGACGATAAGAAGCCTAACAGACGTTTGGGCAATAAGCCTGGCGCTACTAAGGCTAATAGTAATAAACCCTACAATAAACATGTAGCCGGAAAAACTAGCGGCAAGCCCCATACCCGTAAATATAAATGATGGAGAGATAGATGGTTCGTAAAATTTTTGCAGCTCTACTACTGCTGCTTACATTAGTCATTGCAGCCTGTGGAGAGCAGCCTGAGAAAAAAGAACAAAAGAATTTGGTGCTTTACTCTCAGCTAGAGCAAGGTTTTACTGAAGCACTCTTGAGCTCCTACGCCGAAACCAATACCGGCTTGAAGCTAACAGCTATTTATGAGCTCAAACCGGAATCCGTCAAGCCGGATATCATTCTGGCAGAGCGTAATGTACTGCTGGACTTACGGGGCAGCAATGCTCTGCAGGCTATAGTGTCTGACGTGGGGGACAGATTGCCCGTAAAATTTAAAGATGATAAGGGTTTTTGGTATGGTGTGTTTTATGACCCCACTGTGTTTTTGATTAATCAACAGTACGCACGCACTGTAGGTCAGGAAAAACTGCGCAGCTGGTCTGACTTAGAATACAATAAAGATGACCTGCGTATCACTATGGAAAATCTTTCTAGCAGTGATAGCTCCATTAATTTTCTGACCAGCTTGGCTTCCAATTTGGGAGAGTCTAAGACCTTAAATTATCTTTGGAATATCAATCGTCATATAGAGCAATATGCCAAGTTTCCCTTTACTCCTATTAGAATGGCAGCGGTGGGTGATGCGGACATAGCAATAACAAAACAAAGTTTTGTGTCCAAGTATCTTGAAAATAATTTTCCTGCCTATGTTATTTATCCCAAGGAGGGGACTCCCATCAATTTATATGGTGGCGCTGTCTATAAGGAATGTACTAATCCTCAGGCAGCTACTAAATTTATAAATTGGCTAATTGCAGATGAGGCGGTAAAATATGTATCCCAAACCATCGATACAGGGTATATGTTTCTTTTACCGCAGGGGATTAACGGCTCTGCTGCTAATCCGGAATTTTTATGGTTGAACACCAGCTATTTAAGTAAAGAGCAGCAGGATGCTTTAATTTCCAATTGGTTGGAAAATGTTAGGTTCAATAAGAACAATTAGGAGGAAAGCAATGAAATTAGGAATGGTAAGCCTTGGTTGTCCTAAGAACTTAGTTGATTCCGAGGTTATGTTGGGCATAATTCGTGAAAAGAATTTAGAAATTACTAATGATCCTTCCGAGGCAGATATTATCATCGTTAATACCTGTGGTTTTATCGAAAGTGCTAAGGAAGAATCTATAAATACAATTTTACAAATGGCTGAATACAAGGTGGAAGGTAACTGCAAATACTTGCTGATGACCGGTTGCCTTGGTCAACGCTATGCTGATGAGCTTTTTGAAAATATGCCGGAGGTAGATGCTATAGTTGGTAAAGATAGCTTTACCGATATTGGCTGGGTGCTTGATGAGGTTATTGCTGGCAAGCGCCTGTTACATTTAGAAAAAAATACTACCCTTAGCAATCAACCGCGAATGCTTACTACTCCTAATTATATGGCTTATCTGAAGATTGCTGAAGGCTGTGATAACTGCTGTTCCTACTGTGCTATTCCGCAGATTTGCGGTCCCTATACAAGCCGTCCCTACGAAGAGGTTATGGCAGAAGCAAGAGAATTGGCTGCCAGTGGTATTAAGGAAATCATTGTCGTAGCGCAAGATACTACTCGTTATGGCGAAGACCTGTACGGCAAACTGATGCTACCCCAACTCTTAAAGGACTTAAACGAACTGGAAGGGGTGGAGTGGATTCGCGTAATGTACCTCTATCCCAATAACTTTAATGACGAACTCATAGAAGCTTTTGCCAGCTTGGACAAGGTTTGTAAATATATAGATATTCCTCTGCAGCACGCAAGTGATGCCTTGCTCAGCAGCATGAACCGTTATGATACTAAAGCAGAGGTTGAAGCTTTACTTGCTAAGCTGCGTACAAGAATCCCCGAAATTGTAATCAGGACTACCTTTATCGTTGGGTTCCCTGGTGAAACTGATGAAGACTTTGAAATCCTGAAGGACTTTGTTACTGTGCAACGCTTTGAAAATGCAGGAGTATTCCAGTATTCTCAAGAGGATGGTACCGTTGCAGGAGCAATGCCCAATCAAATTCCTGAAGAAATCAAAGAAAACCGTTATCATGAGCTGATGGCGTTACAAGCAGAAATTTCTGAAGAACTGCACCAAGAAATGGAAGATAAAGAAGTAACCGTTGTAATTGAAGGCTTTGATGGAGAGAATCCGGAGCTGGCTGTTGCGCGTTCCTACCGCGAAGCACCAGAAATTGACGGCAATATTTTTGTTGAAAATGCTGGCGATTTAAACATAGGTGACTTCATTAAAGTACGCATCTTACAAGGCTTTACTTACGAAATGGTGGCTGAAAAAATATGATTCCTAATGCTTTGGCAATCACCCTGGGTGATGAACTACTGGCACAACATAAAACCTTAGCCTTTGCAGAATCCTGTAGTGGGGGACTGGCAAGCAGTTTAGTTACTGATGTTGCAGGCAGCTCTGCCTATTTACTAGGATCTGCTGTTACATATACTAATGAAGGAAAACGTAAACTTCTTGGTGTAGAGCAAGCCACTCTAGATGTTTATGGTGCTGTTAGCGAGCAGACTGCCCTTCAAATGGCACAGGGCGTGCGTAAATTATTTGGTAGTGATTACGGCGTAGGCATTACCGGCAATGCTGGCCCTGGTGGTAGCGAAGGTAAGCCTGTTGGTTTAGTTTATATTGCCATAGCAACAGAAAATGATGTATACTGTGAAGAGCTTACTTTTACAGCTGATAGAATAGAAAATAAACTGCGAATCGCCCTGAAAGCGATATCTATGGTTATTGATAAATTAAGAGTAAAGAAGATGGAGGAAAATACTTAATGACAAATACTCAAAAAGAAATGTTTGGTGAACTTTTACTGGATAAAAAGATTGTTGCCGCACTGACTGATATGGGCTTTGAAGAACCCTCTCCCATTCAGGCAGAGACTATTCCCTTGGTATTGGAAGGACACGATGTAATTGGTCAAGCACAAACTGGTACCGGTAAAACTGCTGCCTTTGGTATTCCTTTGGTACAAAGCATCACCGACCATCGTCATATCCAAGCTTTGATTATGACCCCGACTCGTGAGCTTGCCATCCAAGTTGCAGAAGAAGTTAGCAAAATTGGACGCACCACTCGTATCAAAGCCTTGCCTGTTTACGGCGGTCAACCCATTGAACGTCAAATCAAAGCCTTGAAAAATAATGTACAAATTGTAATTGGTACACCTGGTCGTTTGATTGACCACATCAACCGTCGTACCATTAAACTTGACCATATTAAATTCTTGGTATTGGACGAAGCTGACGAAATGCTGGATATGGGTTTTGTTGACGACATGGAAGAAATCATGCGCAACCTGCCTTCCGAACGTCAAACCTTGTTGTTCTCTGCAACCATGCCTCGTCCCATCTTGAGCTTGACCAAGAAATATATGAAAGCTCCTAAAAACGTAGCAGTAAGCAAAGAAGACCTTACCGTTCCTCTGATTGAACAATACTACTACGAAACTAAAGATAAGATTGAAGGCTTGTGCCGTTTGTTAGACGCTGAAATCGATGGTAAACTGATTATCTTCTGCCGTACTAAAAAGGGTGTAGATGACCTTGCTATTGCGCTTTCCAGTCGTGGCTACTTAGTTGAAGGCTTGCATGGTGACTTGAGCCAAACTCAACGTGACCGCGTCATGAAAAAGTTCCGCGAAGGCTCTGCAGAAGTCCTCATTGCTACTGATGTTGCAGCTCGTGGTATTGATATTGATAACATCACCCATGTTATTAACTTTGATATTCCCCAAGATCCGGAAAGCTATGTACACCGCATTGGTCGTACTGGTCGCGCAGGTAATACTGGTGTAGCAATGACCTTCATCACTCCGCGTGAATTCCGTCAATTGAAACTTATTGAACGCATTATTCACACTAAGATTCAACGTCGTCAACTGCCTACCGCAGCCAACGTGATTGAACGTCAACGTGAACAAATCATCAGCAAAATGCAAACCGTACTGGAAATGAATCACTACCAAGATTACATGAGCATTGCTGAAAGCCTGCTTGATGATTACTCCGCGGAAGATGTAGCAGCTGCTGCAATCAAATTGATGCAAGAGGGCAACAAAGCCTTGGAAGCACCCCAAGAGGATATCATCGCTGCTGATCTGCAAAACACTGGCGGTCGTCCGGGGATGGTGCGCCTGTTTATCAATGTTGGTCGTGCACAACGCATCAGCGTTAAAGACATTATCAGCACCATTGCTATTGAATCTGATATTCCTGCTCGTGACATCGGTAAAATAGATATCTATGATAAATTTACTTTCGTAGAAGTTCCTGATGATGTAGCGGAAAAAGTATTGGGTGCTATGCACAAAAACACCATTCGTGGTTATAAAATTAACGTGGAACCTGCTCGTGTTCGCAAATAAAATTTACGACATTGTAGAGGCGTAATATAATGAGTGAAATTTTAGGAAACCTTAAAGGTATTCGTAACTCTGTAATTGAAGAACTAAAAACTCTCTATGATATGAAGCTGTCTTCTGGACAGCTTCTTTCTGCGGAATTAGCATTGAAGCTGGCAGATATCACTGAATTTATTAACCGCGAGGTTTCTGTTTATATTACTCGTAGCGGTCAGATTATCAGAGTATCTGTTGGCAGTAATGAAACCGTAGAACTGCCTGCGGTAGAAGGTAGGCGAGGTAGTAGTCGTTTAAGTGGTATCCGTTGCGTACATACTCATCCCAACGGCACTCCTGCCCTTAGTGGAGTGGATATATCTGCTTTAAAAGCTAACCGCTTCGACTGTATGATAGCCATTGGCGTTACTGCACCTGACTATAGCCAATCCACTTTGGGCTTTGGCATGATTGTGGGTGTTGACCAAAATGAACAGTTCATTGTAGAAAACTACGGCCCTCTAACTATGGCAGAAGCGGAAACTATCTATTTCCCTAACCTTGTCACTACTGTAGAGCGTATTTTGGATAAGCAAACCAACAGCACCTCGTTGGCACAGGCACAAGAGAGGGCAGTACTCGTAGGTATGGAATACAATGGTATGCTGAACACCTTGGGGTGGACCATTGAAGATTCTGTAGAAGAACTTAAACAACTAGCAGATACTGCCGGTGCACAGGTAGTTGCTAGATTCCATCAAAAACGTCCTAAACCAGACCCTGCTTTCTTCATCGGTAAGGGCAAAGTACAAGAGCTTGCACTATTCGTACAACAAGAGAACATTGACCTGTGTATCTTTGATGACGAGCTTTCTCCGGCACAGCAACGTAATATTGAACAAGCCATGGGTATCAGAGTCTTAGACCGTACTGCTCTCATACTTGATATTTTCGCTCAACGTGCGCGCACTAACGAGGGCAAACTGCAAGTAGAATTGGCGCAGTTACAATATAACCTGCCCCGTATCATGGGCAAAGGTTTGAGCCTGTCCCGTCTTGGTGGCGGTATTGGTACTCGTGGTCCTGGTGAAACTAAGCTGGAAGTAGATCGTAGACGTATTCGTGACCGCATTGCCTATATCAAAGAATGTATCGGCAAAGTTAAGAGTGTACGTCATTTACATCGCGCTGGTAGAAATAAGGCATCAGTTCCTACGGTTAGTTTGGTAGGCTATACCAACGCAGGTAAGTCTACCTTGCTCAATACTTTGACTAATTCTGATATTTATGCTAAAGATCAGCTGTTCGCAACACTTGATCCCACAACGCGTCAGCTTGACTTGCCTAATAAACAACAGGCAATTTTAACAGATACCGTTGGCTTCATCCAACGCTTACCTCACCAGCTTGTTGCAGCTTTCCAATCCACTTTGGAAGAAGTTGTAGAGGCAGACGTTCTTTTACACGTTATTGACGTAAGCCACGAACTGTACAAAGAACAGAGCAATGCAGTTTATCATGTCTTAGAACAAATAGGTGCCAAAGATAAGACCATTATTACTGTCTATAATAAAATTGATAAACTACCTGCGGATTCTGCTCTGCCGGCACGCTTAGCGCAAGAAGAAAATAGTATCTGCATCAGTGCCAAATCCAACATTAATCTTGATAAACTGCTGGATTTGATAGCAGAAAATTTAAAACTGAAAGCGGTGGAGGAATACTTCCTCATTCCTTACAGTGATTCAGCTGCGGCTGCACGCTTACATAGTGTTGGTACAGTTTTAGAGCAAGAGTACTTAGCCGAAGGAACAAAACTTAAAGTGCGCCTAGCTGCGGAACAACTGGGCGAATTTGAAAAATATCTGAGCAAAGGTGAATAAAATTGATAGATTTTAAAGCTATAGAAGCAGCTGCTTTAGCCGAAGTCAGAGCACACAGTGCGGAGCTGGAAGAGGCTGCACTCTTTAACACTGATAAAGTAATTAACGCATTCCGTAACAATATGGTTTCTGATTTTTATCTGAAGCCCACTACTGGTTATGCCTATTCCGACGTAGGACGCGAGAAGCTAGATCTTATTTACGCAGAACTTTTTAAAACTGAAGCTGCTCTTGTTCGTTCTCAGTTCGTTTCTGGTACTCATGCACTGGCAGTTGCACTTTTGGGTAATCTTAAAGCAGGAGACGAGCTTATCGCAGTAACCGGTGCCCCTTACGATACTATGCAAACCATTATTGGTTATCCTGTAAAAATGGAAGGCTCCTTGGTTGACCTTGGAGTAAACTACAAAGAAATTCCTATGAGCGGTGATCATGCTGACCTTGAGGCAATCAAAGCTGCTGTTACGAAAAATACTACGATGATTCACATCCAACGCTCCTGCGGCTACAGTGCGGTACGTAAAACTATTACTATTGAAGAAATAGGTAAAATCTGCAAAGTAGCCAAAGAAATTAATCCCAATGTAATCTGCTTTGTTGACAACTGCTATGGCGAATTCATAGAAAAGCAAGAGCCTACGGAAGTAGGTGCGGATCTAGTAGCAGGCTCCCTAATAAAAAATTTAGGTGGTGGACTAGCTCCCACAGGTGGCTACATAGTGGGTAGGGAAGACCTAGTCGAGAAAGCAGCCTATCGTCTTACTGCTCCTGGATTAGGTGGTGAAATGGGAGCAACCTTAGGTGATACCGCTCGTGAATTCTACCAAGGTTTATTTATGGCTCCTCATGTGGTACTGCAAGCAGTTAAGACAGCTATCTTCGCGGCTTCTGTATTCAAACAATTGGGTTACGAGGTAAAGCCCTTGCCTGAAGAAAAACGTAGTGATATTATCCAGGCAATTACCCTCGAAAGCAGGGAACGTTTATGTAATTTCTGCGTTGCTATTCAAAGCAACTCTCCAGTTGATGCACATGTAGCTCCCGTACCGTCTCCACTGCCTGGTTATCAAGACGAGATTATTATGGCGGCAGGCACTTTCGTACAAGGTGCTTCTATAGAATTGAGTGCTGATGGTCCTTGCCGTGAACCTTTCAATGTATTCTTCCAAGGTGGTTTAACCTTTGAACATGGTCGTTTAGCTATTATGGCAGCGGCTCAAAAGGTTGGAGCTAGATAAATAAAAGAATCACTAAAAATAAAACCCTTCTATTATATTAATAACAGAAGGGTTTTTGTCATACTGACATCACTTTGATTTTAATATCAAGCTAAAAAGAGAGGGAAGAGCTTCTTAGCTTCCCTCTCTTTTTCTTAGAGCATTCTAATTACTGCGATAACTTTACCAATAACTTGAATATTGTCTGTACCTAGGATAGGCTCATAAGCATCATTTTCAGGCTGCAAACGAATTCGGCGTAATTCGCGGAAGTAACGTTTAACAGTAGTTTCTTCACCATCAATGAGCGCAACGACAATATCACCATTGCTTGCAGAGTTTTGCTTGCGAGCTATAATGTAGTCATGATCAAGAATGCCAGCATTAATCATACTATCACCAGTAACATGAAGCATAAACACATCTTCATTACAACCTATAAAATCCAAAGGAATAGGGTAGGTCTCTTCAACGTTCTCTACCGCAAGAATGGGGCAACCTGCGGTTACCTTACCAACCAAAGGAACAGGTACTACAGCTTTATTACGCCATTCCTCGTTTTGATTAAGAAGTTCTAACGCACGAGGTTTAGCTGCATCACGTTGCAAGAACCCAAATTTTTCCAAGGTCTTTAAGTGATTATGAACGCTTGCGCTAGAAGAAAGACCAACAGCTTGACCAATCTCGCGCACTGCTGGCGGATAACCTTTTTTTAAAGTGAATTCGCGTACAAAATCTAATACAGCTCGTTGACGTTCGGACAACAAGTCTTCAGTATACTTACCATTAACAGGGGGCAATGCTCTACGTCTACCCATATAATCTCCTCCAATCGTTTGTTCGTGCAGTTCGTCTTAATTTATTTTACCAAATTGAAGCGAATGTGTCAAACGATTGTTTCCTTTCCTTCAAGGATGTATTCTTTATAAAATTATCGTGTCCGATAATATATATTATGTATATTTTTCGGGCTTTATAACGAGTTTTTTATTGGCTGTCCATATAAATCCTTGCGTTAATTTCTAAAAAGGGCTTTGCTTTTGAAAAGTTTTACTAAAAAATTAAAAGTGAGATTTTCATCCCACTTTCAACTTTTATACTTAAGTAAATTTTACACTCTTTAAGAAATTTAGATGCCCTTCCCAAATTTCAGTACGTACCTCCGCGTCAAGCTCAGCGGGAGTGATATTAACAAGCTTTGCTTCTTCTCTTTCTTGCATTCGTTTGATAATAGCAGGCTCCTCATTGGAGTTGTCATCATTTTTCGGAGTTAAGGCCTCAGTATTTAAAGATACTGTAGTCAGAGTGTAAAGCTTGTTATTTGCTGAAAGAATACTGGTGTTAAGAGCATGTAGCTTTCTATTTTGCTTATACAGGTGTGAAACTGTAATAACCTTATGTTTACCAATTTTTTCCACACTAAGAAAGGATTTTATTACCTTTTTGGTTTCTTCATCTAAATTTCCATAGGGAAGTTCGACACCTTGTTCCACATATTTGTCTAGATTCCAAATTGCTAACGATATGGTTTTTAAGCTGAGTTCACAACGTTTTAAGAGTGTAAGCTTTTCAAATTGCTCATCAAAGAAGCTTGTAGAAAATTCTTCTCCGCAAATATTGGAGGCAACTTCATTATGAACATAGTTGATAGTGTGAGTATGCTCAGATTTTACTTCAGGATTAGGTGAACAAGTAAAGGTATAGGAGTCTTCCTTCACAGTTGTAGAAACTGCATGCTTATCATTAACCTTAAAACCTGCATCTTTATTTTCATATGCTAAGGCAGAATTTACCAAAGTTAACAACGCTATGCAGATTACTGCTGCTTTCTTCATCCTCATTACCTTCTTCCACAAGTAAAATTATACAAACGACTACAACATTTAGTGAGCTTGAAGCTTATTTATTGAATACTACATCCACCATCATATCGCTGTCTAAATTGCAAGCATTTGCTTCGTCAGTATCGATATGTACTTCGTCAGCGTGTGCCTCCCCTGCTCTAACTAAAACGTTATGTAAGGTAATGGAACGTTCGCCTTGAGTTACCAAGTCTACAATGTCACCATCTTTTAGACCGTATTTAGCAGCGGTTTCAGGATACAGATGCACGTGACGAGCTGCAACGATAATGCCCTCGGAAATTTCTACTTCGCCAGCAGGACCTACAAGCTTACCACCAGCAGAGCCGGCAATTTTACCGCTGTGACGGATAGGAGCATTCAAACCAAGTTTACGAGCATCAGTCAGAGCCAGTTCGATTTGAGTTTCAGGACGCAAGGGACCAATGATACGCAGTTTCATTTCTCCTTTGGGAGTAACCAAAGTAATTTGTTCTTCAGAAGCATATTGACCGGGTTGGCCAATTTTCTTTTTAACGTGCAGTTCACTGCCTGCACCAAATAAAATATCCATATGTTCGCGGCAAAGATGGGCGTGACGAGCGGAAACGCCTAATACTAACGGAAATTGCATTGTTTTTCACCTCATGAAATATTTTGGGGTACTTTTAGTATTATACCATAAGTTGTGCTTTAAGGCTATGCAAAGCGCATAATTCACCCATATATAACAAAAGCAACATTTATTGGAAAGTAAAAGGCACATTGCGAGGTACTTTCATAAAAATACGCTCACAATGTGCCAGATTTTTAAAGATTATTCAAATATTCGTCAATAGCTTGCGCAGCACGCTTGCCTGCTCCCATGGCAGAGATAACTGTTGCTGCACCGGTAACGATGTCACCACCGGCAAAGACGCCGGGAATGGAAGTGGCACCAACCTCATTTGCAACGATGTTGCCACGTTTATTTACTTCTAATTCAGGAGTAGTTTGTTTGATAAGAGGATTAGGCCCTTGACCGATTGCCATAACAACCATATCCACGTCAAGCACATACTCGCTGCCTTTAACTTCTACTGGACTGCGACGACCGCTGGCATCAGGCTCGCCCAATTCCATTTTTACACATTCCAGACCATTTACCCAACCCTTGTCATCACCAAGAATGCGTACAGGATTGTTCAAGAGGCGTAGTTCAATGCCTTCTTCTTTGGCGTGATGGATTTCTTCCTTGCGAGCAGGCATTTCATCTTCGCCACGACGATAAACGATATAAACGTGTTCAGCACCTAAACGTTTGGCAGTACGAGCAGCGTCCATTGCTACGTTGCCTGCACCTACGATGGCAGCTTTCTTGCCAACATAAACAGGAGTTGCCACTTTGGGGAATTGATATGCTTTCATCAGATTTACGCGAGTCAGGAACTCATTGGCAGAGTATACACCATTGAGATTTTCGCCGTCAATTTGCATAAAGTACGGCAAACCAGCGCCAGTGCCAACGTAAACTGCGTCGAAGCCTTCTTCCTCCATCAGCTCTTTAATGGTAAAGGTGCGACCAATTACTGCATTGACAACAATTTTAACTCCTAAATCTTTCAGAGCCTTAATCTCGTGTTGGACGATTTCTTTCGGCAAGCGGAATTGAGGAATACCATACATCAATACGCCGCCTGCATCGTGGAGAGCTTCGTACAAGGTTACTTCGTAACCAAGCTTTGCCAAGTCACCAGCAGCAGTCAAGCCGGAAGGCCCGCTGCCCACGATGGCAACCTTCTTGCCTTTAGGAGTAATCTCCCCTGCTTCCACAGCGTCCAAGCCATTTTCACGAGCGTAGTCCGCAACGAAACGCTCTAAGCGACCGATGGCAACGGACTCACCCTTGATACCAAGCACGCATTTACTTTCACATTGATTTTCTTGGGGGCATACACGACCACAAACTGCGGGCAAGCTGTTCTTACGTTTCAAAATTTTAATTGCTTCTGCGAAGTTTTCTTCTGCAACAGCTTTAATGAATTTAGGAATCTCCACGTTAACGGGGCAGCCTTCTACGCAACGAGGCTTAGGGCAGTTCAAGCAACGCTGTGCTTCGTCTACAGCCATCTCTTTGGTATAACCTAAAGCTACCTCTTCAAAATTTTTATTGCGGATATCAGCCGGTTGTTCCGGCATGGCATTTCTCATTCCTCCACGCATCTGCAATGACCTCCACAGCTATATTCCAAAACTTCTTGGTTTTTGTACATTTGCTGGCGCATTACAAGGTTAGCAAAATCAACTTGATGCGCATCAAATTCCGGACCATCTACGCAAGCAAATTTATTTTCACCACCAACCATCACACGACAACCACCACACATACCGGTACCATCAACCATAATAGTGTTCAGACTTGCGGTTGTGGGAACCTCAAAAGGTTTGGTAGTTGCAGCAACGTTCTTCATCATAATTACGGGACCAATGGCGAGCACCAGATCAACTTTAGCACCTGCTTCTAGCATTTCACGCAAGGGGTCAGTTACAAAGCCTTTACGTCCTGCACTACCATCATCAGTTGTAACGATAACTTCGTCGCTGATGGCAGCCATCTTATCTTGCCAGATAACCAGATCTTTATTGCGAGCACCAATGATGGAGATTACCTTGTTACCCAATTCGTGATAAGCACGTGCGATGGGATAAACAGGTGCAACACCAATACCACCACCAACTACCACAACGGTACCAAAGTTTTTCATATGGGACGGTTGCCCTAAGGGACCAGCAATATCAAGAATATCATCGCCTTCTTTGAAGCTTTCGCATAAATGCTGGGTAGTATTGCCTACGGCTTGCACGATTAGGGTAATGGTACCTTTTTCGCGGTCAAAGTCAGCAATAGTAAGTGGAATACGCTCACTGTATTCGTCAGTGCGTACCATCACGAATTGCCCCGGTTGGCATTTGTGGGCTACTAAGGGAGCATCCACAACGAATTCGTAAATACTGGGAGCCAGATTTTGCATAAATAGAATTTTAGCCAATATCTTTCACCTCACAATTCTATTTTTTTAACAGTTCATCAACGCAGGCACAAGCTTCTGCATAAATTTTTTCTTCATCAAAATTGGTAAGCTTGCCGTTTGCCAGAACAACTTTGCCGGCAACAAGCACAGTATCTGCGTCATTAGCATTAGCAGCATAAACCAAAAGGGAAAGCTTGTTGTGACGGGGGTACCAATAGGGTTTGTGCATATCCCAAAGAACGATATCTGCCAAGTAACCAGCTTCTAATTTACCCAAGTTTTCAAAACCAAGAACTTTGGCGCCGTTAACAGTCGCCATCTCCCAAGCTTGTTCAGCAGGAACAGCCAAGGGATTAAAGGAGGTTGCTTTGTGGAGCATGGCAGCCAAGCGGCACTCTTCCAGCATATCCAAATTATTGTTACTGGAAGTACCATCAGTACCAAGGCCAACGCAAATTCCTTTTTCCAACATTTTATCTACAGGCGCAATACCGCTCGCCAGTTTCAGATTACTTTGAGGGTTGTGGGCAACGCGCACCTTTTTAGCTGCCATAATATCCATATCTTCATCAGTCAGATGTACAGCGTGAGCAGCGATGGTACCAAGGTCAAACATTCCCAATTTATCCATCATCACAATGGGAGTAACGCCATGTTCTTTAACATAGTCCTCCACTTCGCCCTTAGTTTCGCACAGGTGCATCTGAATTTCTACATTATTTTCTTTAGCAGTACCAATAATTTTCGCCAGATAATCAATAGGGCAAGTATAAGGAGCGTGGGGACCAAAGGTTACGCGGATGCGACCATTGTCATAACCGTTCCAGTCCTTAGCAAATTGGATATTTTCTGCCAGCTTCTCGTCTTTGTCAGGAGCAAGTCCAATCAAGCCGCGACACAGGTTAGCACGAATACCGGTTTCTGCGCAGGCTTTGGCAACCTCGTCCATGAAGTAGTACATATCTGCAAAACAAGTAGTGCCGCCTTTCAGCATTTCTGCGATACCCAGCATTGCACCCCAGTAAATATCTTTAGCACCCATCTTCGCTTCAAAGGGCCAAATTTTATTTTGCAGCCAGTCCATCAGCGCCATATCATCAGCATAGCTACGGAGCAAGGTCATAGAAACGTGACCATGGGTATTCACCATACCTGCAGTAGCAAGCTTACCTGCTCCGTCCAGCACTTCTGCATCTGCGAAGTCAGCAGGAACTTCCGTACCAATGTAAACAATCTTTTCGTTTTCAATAGCGATACAGTTCATTTCGCCGTTAGGAGTATGTAAAAGCTCTACATTTTTTATTAAGAGTTTGGTCATCTCATTCACCTCTATTTATTTTTCCTCGCCCATTTGCCTTTTGGAATAATGCTCCTCGTAAAAGGAGTGCATAATCTCTGCGTCTTCATTAGAAAGCTCCACTGCTCCCCCACAACTTTGGCAGATAATGGCGATTTGGGCAGCCTTCTCTAAAATCTCTGCAACAATCAGTGCGTCTTCTAAAGATTTTCCCCAACACACCGCACCATGATTGGCAAGCAGTACGCCTTTCCTCCCGTTCATTGCTTTTACTGCATTATCCGCCAGTTCCTGCGTTCCCGGCAAACCGTATTCTGCGCAGTTGACCCTACCACCGATGATTTGCACAATGTCTTCAATAATAGCAGGTACAGGCTTGCGCATGGCAGCAAGTGCGCTGGCGTAAATGCTGTGGGTATGAATAATAGCTTGCGCTTCGGGGCAAGCATTGTAAATCGCAGTATGTAGCTTGCTTTCGGAAGAAGGCGTTAGCGCACCATCCAAGGTTTGGCAAGCATCATCTATGATTACGATATCCTCCGGTTTTTGGTTGGCATAACCCCGTCCGGAAGGCGTAACTGCGTAAACACCATCAGCAATCTTCACGCTGATATTACCCCAAGAACCCGCTACAAGCTTGCGTTCCATAAGCTCCTTACCCATGGCAACAACAGCTTCTCGCGCAGTTTGGAGCACTGTAGTTTCTACCTTTTTATTTTTTAGAAGAACAGCCTCTTGCATCCTGTTAACCTCCAAAACAATTTTACTCTTTCATTATAACATTTCCAATTATTTTAATAAAGTAATCCTCTAGGCTTCCTTTGTTAAAATTAGGTTCAACCATTTTTCATCTCTTCTTTCAGCTCTTACATCAGCGTTCACCCATAACTCTTTAAGCTTCAAGCCAGGAACCTCACGCAGAAAAAGCTTAAACTTTTCTTCAGTCATATCTGTAAAATATCGTCCCTTACGTTCCCCTTCATACATTCCATATTTAAAGGATGTATAGATAATACCATTCTTTTTGGTTGCCAGAACCATTTTATTCATTACATCTTTTAATTCTTCCCAAGGTAAATGCAGAATGGAAGAACACGCCCAAATTCCATTATAAACATTTACCTCAGACAAATCCTGAAAGAACATATGCTTAACTTCCACGCCGGTAAACATACTTGCAAACTTACATAATTCTAAAGAACCATCAATGGCTGTTACCTTAAACCCACGCTCAAGAAAATATTTGGTATCCCTTCCGCTACCACAGCCAAAATCTAATATATGAGCTTTTTCCGGTAACATATTTAAAAATTTTTCCTGTGTATCTTTAAAATCAACATTCAAAGTATCTTCCACAAAATTTTTATGTTGCTCATTATAATATTCTAAAGTTTTATCCTTCATATAATATCCTCCAATCCGTCTACTACTTCCTAATACAAAAGACCCAACAGCTTACTACTTACAGACTGTTGAGCCTTTTTATTTAATCAGAATATTTCATGTGAAAGATTTTAACCTTCAATTCTATCTTCCTTCGCCTTGAGGTACGACTCATAAGTCCAACCCTTTTCTAACATCTTCATCAAAACCTTGCCAGTGTTGTACGCATCATCAAAAGCTGTATGAGCCAAGCCATCAGCTTCTACTCTTAAATCATCTATCGCTGCTTTCAGACCGGGAGTGCTTTCTGCTCCAATCCAAATTTTATAGGCTTCAGCAAGGTCAAGGTAGTCTTCCAGATGAATAGGGTTATCCAATTTATGCCTATTACATCCTTCTGCTAAAACCTTGTAGTCCGCATCGCCCCAAGCGATAAAAAGAGTGTTGCCTGCTTTGTACATTGCAGTAAGCTTTTCAAGCATTGCAGGGAACTCAATCCCCTTCTTCATATCCTTGTCGGTAATCATACAAAAATCCATAGCGTCCTTGGCATGCTTGGGAAAGAAATGTGGTTTAACAAAGTTTTGCAGCTTACCACCTTCTTGTAAATTTTCACCTACAAGCTTTACTGCACCAACTTCAATGATTTCAGGAAAGAAGGCGCGCGGACGACCAACAGGACGTTTATAAAAGGTAAATTCAAAATCCACTACTAAGTAATTCATCATAAACCACCTATATCTTTAATCCAATCTAAAAGATCTTCAATTTATATAGCTATACTTTATATCAGCTTAAACCCTATTATATAACATAGTAAGTAAAATTCAACCTCTTTCTGTGCTTAGTCGTTATTGACTTTTATAGGTAAGTTATTTGACACTTTCAGAAACAAGCTTTATAATAATAAACAAGGAAGCCTAGCGAGTGGTGTCGCCGAGCTTTCCTCAGGTATTTTGAGTACAGAAAAGCCGGCTATGTCACATTAGCTGGCTTTTACTGTTTCTGAATAATGGCAACTACCAACATTGCGAACATTATCATTAAAGTTAATGCTTCGTAAACGCTCATAGTTTACCACCTCCTTCACAGAGGAAGCCGGCTTCGCTAGGCTACGTTTATTATAACAAAAACCATTTATGTTTTCAAACAAATTTTCTTTTTAACTACTTATATTCGTACAAAATATTAAAAAGCTCACTACTTGCGATTTACAAGTAGTGAGCTTTTCATTTTGTTCAACACTTGATACTCGCACATAACCATAAATTTTTGACATAGCCATTCCCCTTCCTAAATATATCTACATTTATATATGCTTCTTTTAAAAAGAGGTCAAGACATAAAAAAAGACACCGGATTTCTCCGATGTCTTTTAAAATTTCATAAATTTTTTTCAGAAGGGATGTCCCTCTCCTGTAAATGTTTCACGTGAAACATTTTAGTTTTTAGCCGTTGATGTGTTCGTCGATGATGGTATCCAATGCGCCGATGATTGCTTTGGGGTCAGCTTCACATTTTTCTGCCATTTTCAGAACCAAGCTTGCCATCAAGTGCATTACATGTTGGTCAGTTACTTCGTGGAAGGAAAAGGTGGTAGCACCATCTCTGTCAACAAAATAGCCAATAGCACTGTCAACATCATGTGCTTCGTTAAAAGTTTTAAAGCCTGCGTTAAGTAATTCTACTCTATTATTGCTCATGTTAAGATACCTCCAAGTATTTGCTGTAGTAAATTTATATCATTCAGCTTCTAAATAAGCTTTTTGTTCTTCGGTCAATACGTCAATGCCTGCACCCATTGCTTGCAGTTTCAGTGCTGCAATTTCAGTGTTCAGTTCTTCCGGCAAAACGTACAATTCGTTTTTCAATTCGCCTTTATGCTCCAGAACGTACTTCATTGCCAAGAATTGCATCGCAAAGGACAAGTCCATAACTTCGATGGGATGTCCATCGCCACAAGCAAGATTTACTAAACGGCCTTCGCCCAACAGGTTCAGCTTGCGACCATCTGCCATGGTGTAGGTCATGATGTTCTTGCGTACTTCATAAGGAACAATTACAGAAAGTTCTTCCAAATGATTTTTGTTTACTTCTACATCGAAGTGACCAGCGTTGGAAAGAACTGCGCCGTCTTTCATCACTGCCATATGTTCTTTGGTGATTACGTCCTTGCAACCGGTTACAGTTACAAAAATATCGCCATATTTAGCAGCTTCAATCATAGGCATTACGCGGAAGCCGTCAAATACTGCTTCAATGCCTTTGATGGGGTCAATTTCGGTTACGACAACATTGGCGCCCAAGCCTTTAGCGCGCATAGCAACGCCTTTACCGCACCAGCCATAGCCTGCAACAACAACAGTTCTGCCTGCTACGGACATATTAGTTGTACGCATGATGCCGTCCCAAGAAGATTGACCGGTGCCATAACGATTGTCAAAGAGATATTTGCAATAAGCGTCGTTAACAGCAATCATAGGGAATTGTAAATGACCAGCTTTAGACAAAGCTTTTAAGCGATGTACGCCAGTGGTTGTCTCTTCGCTACCGCCAATAAGCTTGCCAATCAGGTCTTTACGTTCACCATGAAGCATATTTACCAAGTCGCCACCATCGTCAATGATAAGGTCCGGTTCAACTTTCAAAGCTTCACGCAGGTATACGTCATATTCTTCGCTAGTACAAGCGTGGGTTGCAAATACGGTAATACCGCTATCTACGAGAGCAGCAGCAACGTCGTCTTGAGTGGACAGCGGGTTACTGCCGGTTACAACAACATTAGCGCCTGCATTTTTCAACACTTGTGCCAAATAAGCGGTCTTTGCTTCCAAGTGGATGGTAACAACCATATTCAAACCTTTAAAGATTTGGTCTTTGCTGTATTTTTCGTTCAAGATGTTGAGCAAGGGCATGTATTCTTTTACCCAAGCAATTTTTTGTTTACCGGACGGAGCCAGGCTAATATCTTTAATCATGCTTTCCAAGGCTTATAGTTCCTCCTTAATCTGTGCTTGCAACAATTTTATATTTTCTGCGTAAGGAGCAGTAACTACTCCGTATTCAGTAATGATACCTGCAATAAGTTCCGCAGGAGTTACGTCAAAAGACGGGTTAAAGGTTAGAGCTTTGGCAGGAGCAGTCACTTCACTGCGGAATTGTTTTACTTCGTCAGCACTGCGTTCTTCGATAGGAATTTGCTCACCGCTTGCAAGGGTAAAGTCAAAAGTGCTAGTAGGTGCCGCGATATAAAAGGGTATGCCGTGTGCTTTCGCAGCCAGCGCTACGCCGTAGGTACCAATCTTATTAGCAGTGTCACCATTGGCAGCAATTCTATCTGCTCCAACAACTACTGCGTTGATGCCTTTGGTCTTCATTGTCCACGCTGCCATACCGTCAGTAATGACAGTTACAGGAATATTATCTTCCACAAGCTCGTAAGCAGTCAAACGTGCGCCTTGCAGTAAGGGACGGGTTTCGTCTGCGTACACCATAAGCAGCTTGCCTTGCTTATGTGCTTCGCGCACTACTCCCAAAGCAGTACCCCAACCACAGGTAGCCAACGCACCAGCATTACAGTGAGTCAAGAGTACTGTGTTCTGCGGTAAAACTTCTGCACCGTACTCACCCATCCTCTTGTTGATGGCAATATCGTCGTTGTAAATCTTTACTGCCAACTTTTCCAGCTCTGCAATAATTTTGAAAGGTGCCAAGCCTTCGCCATTAAGCTTCACCGCCAGGGCGTAAACCTTTTTGGCAGCCCACTCTAGATTTACGGCAGTGGGTCTGGCGCTAATCAAATCGTCTTTGATTTTGTTAAGAGTTCCTAAAAAGTCAGGACGCTTGGCAGCTTCCCTGGCACCAAGTACCATGCCAAAGCCTGCTGCCGCACCAATAGCAGGTGCTCCCCTAACTTCAAGCCGTTTGATGGCAACCTTTACACGTTTATAATCCTCGCAAGTAATCAGTTCAGTTGCTTGCGGAAGCTTTGTTTGGTCAAGAAGAACAAGCTTGCCGTTCTCCCAACGCATAGTATCAATCATCTTCGCACTTCCTTACAGTTTAAAACCGCCTACTTCTGCCATAGCTTGCTTACATTTACATACAGTATCTACAATACCGTCATACTTAATGAATTCCACAATTAAATCTTGCATTTTAGAAATGCTCTTACCCATTTCTTCAACAACTTCGCTATGAGTAAGTGGTGTGGGAGAAATGCCTGCCGCCATATTGGTTACAATGGAAACGGTTGTATAACACATCTCTGCTTCACGAGCCAAGATGGATTCGGGAATATTGGTCATACCAACAAGGTCACCGCCTAACATAGCGAACATTTTAATTTCTGCAGCAGTTTCAAAACGCGGACCTTCAGTACATACATAGGTTCCGGTTCTATGGAAAGGAATATCCATTGTGTTGAGAATATCAATCACTTTTGCACGCAGTACAGGGCAATAAGGAGTAGTCACATCAACATGAGCAACGCCACGATATTCATCATCATAAAAGGTATTGATGCGGCTCTTAGTAAAATCTAAAGCGTTGTCACACACAACAAAGTGACCTGCTTTCATTTCAGGGTTCAAGGAGCCAACAGCAGTTGTCGCAAAAATCTCTTCTACACCTAAGCTTTTTAATGCCCAGATGTTAGCACGATAGTTTACTTTATGAGGCGGTGTGCTATGATTCACACCATGACGAGTAATGAACACTACTTTATTGCCATACAGCTCACCAATTT
Organism: Phascolarctobacterium sp.; assembly: GCA_017452325.1. Taxonomy (GTDB): domain Bacteria; phylum Bacillota; class Negativicutes; order Acidaminococcales; family Acidaminococcaceae; genus JAHHUH01. Next base: position 41,997 of record JAFTMR010000059.1, read on the forward strand.
TACAAGCTGCTTGTCCATAAGGAGTATCAATGATCTTATTTTCAAAGCCATCTAAAAATTCTGCATCATAAATACCGGTGCCACCGATGATTGCAATATTACGCATTATCGCATCCTCCTTTAAATACATATCATAAAATGAGTACTACACTCACAAATTATCTATATAATCATACCATATTTACTACTTAAAATAAAGAAAGACCGATTAGCTAAAAGTCAATCGGTCCGTTTGTACTGAGAATTATTTACCTAAAACCAAAGCGTAGAAAAAGTTGATTACGCCAGCAATAGTGTAAGTGAACATAGCTATGAAAGGCCAAGCAGATGGAGTTTGATAAAGCATATATACACCAATAGCTAAAGCCACAAGGCAGGGAGCAAGGAACATAGGATTGCCCTTACCTTTAAAATCAGGATACTTTACCTCGCTGTACATAATTACGGCAACACCAAATGTTAATGCCGCCACGCACCATGCATCAGCTTGATAACCGGAAAGTACATAAGTTGCCAAGCAGCAAGCGCCTGCAGGAATAGGCATCCCTTGAAAATAACCTTTAACATCATCAACATTGCAATTGAAACGTGCCAAACGTAATGCACCACCAATGGTAAAGAAGGAAGCAATAACCATACCGGTCATTCCCAAATCTTGCATACCATATTGATAAATCATGATAGCAGGTGCAACACCAAAGGATGCAAGGTCACACAAGGAATCCATTTCAATACCGAAGCGTCCCCCTGCTACACCTAAGAAACGAGCTGCTCTGCCATCCATTGAATCAGCAAGCATTGCCAAAACTATGAACAAGGCAGCGTGGAAAAAATCCTTTTCGATAGACATAAATATGGATAAAACGCCTAATACAAGGCTCAGTGAACTGATACTGTTAGGAACCAGTCTACGAAGCTTATAATTCATTAGTCCTTAATCCTCCCAACGATGGTAACACCACCGACAACCTTCTGATATTTCTTAACACAAATCTCTACATTCTTAGGAACAACCAATTCGGTACTGGAGCCGAATTTAATCATGCCATAGCAATCCCCTTGTTCAACCTTATTACCCAAGGTTACCCAAGACACAATACGACGTGCCAAAAGACCTGCAACCTGGCTTACCAGAATACGAATTCTACCATTGTCTAAACCAATAGCATGACGTTCGTTTTCGAAGGAAGCAGATTTCTTATAAGCAGGAACAAACTGACCGCAGGTATAACGCTGATATTTAATCTCACCATCAATGGGGCTACGGTTAACGTGTACGTCAAACACAGAAAGGAAAATAGTTACCTTGGTGGCAGGCTCATTAAGATACTCGTCATCATAAATATCTTCAATTGCCATTACGGTTCCATGTGCAGGAGAATACAGCACCTTCGGGTCGTATGGAGTTTTATAAGTGGGATTACGAAAAAAGTAAACAAAGAATAACAGTAATACAGCAGGAATAACAGCCCACACAGGACCGCAGAAGAAATATGTAGCAAGCGTAATTACAAATACGCCAAATATAATCGGGTAACCATCTTTAACGATAACCATAAATAAAGCCTCTCTTCCAAGGTAAAAATAATGTGATGGAACAACCTATTCCATCACATTATTATAATACAGTCTTGCCTTTTTGTCTATTTATAGTTGCCTATACAACTACTAGAACGGCTTTATGGCTTACTTCTAGTCTTTGTTGCCACTAAACAGCACCTTCAAAACGAATTTTGGCAAAGCCATCATTCGCATAAAACGACTTGGCTGCTTATAAAGTCGGAACGCCCATTCCAAGGAAGCATCCTGCATCCACTTAGGAGCGCGCTCCATTTTTCCAGCAAAAACATCAAAGCTGCCACCAATTCCCATTAAAACTTTGGGCTTGAGCTGGTCGCGATAACGCACCAACCATTTCTCCTGCTTAGGCGCACCTAAGGCAGCAAAAAGCATATCTGCACCAGAAGCATTGATTTCGTCAATTATACTTTGGCTTTCTTCTTCTTTAAAGTAACCATTGCGACAACCAACAACTTTAACTCCTGGGTAAAGCTCTTCGGATTTTGCCTTGGCTGCTTCCGCAATACCGGGCGAACCTCCAAAGAAATATGCCTTATAGCCTTTTTGCGATGCTCTTTCAAGCAGCTGACAGTACAGGTCAAAGCCTGCAACGCGTTCAGGAATCTTATATCCTAAATGTCTGCCGGCCCATACTGCACCCGCTCCATCAGGTAACACCAGCTGCGCATCTTGAGAGACAATTTTTTTATAATCAGCATCTTGCTGACACATCATGATTATTTCAGCGTTAGCAGTAACAACAAATGCTTGCTTGCCGTTTTGGATACTGTATTCCAATGTGGAAACAGCTTCCCCCATTGTCAAAGGGTGCACTGGTACACCCAGTATTTTTACCGGCTCTTTAATTTGCATTTTTAACCTCTTACACGCAAAGCTATTGTATATAAACGTTCAGTAAATCGCTTTGCTTGTCAACACATAAATACTTATAAACAGGACGACCAACAGATCCTCTATGCAAATCCAGTTTCAACAAACGCAAGGTTTTGAGGAATTCCAAGTACTTGCGAATGGAAACACGAGAAATACCAACTTTTGCAGATACTTCTTCAGTAGTGAACATGCCATCAAAAGTGAGGATGCATCTCCAAACAACTGCCAAAGTGTTTTTATCCAAACCTTTGGGAAGTGCCACAACGGGTTCTTTCTCATTACGGATAATAGTTTTATCCAGTTCAGATTGCTCAATGATTTCTTGGTCTTCTACAATGTGATAACGTTTTAAGTAATTATTGAGAGCTAAATTAAAACGTTCAAATTCGAAGGGTTTAATAATGTAGTCAACTGCGCCCAAACGCAATGCCTGCTTAATTTTATCTTTATCATTGGCAGCAGACACGATGATAACATCCACATCAAAACCATTTTCTCGAATTTTGGCAAGCAATTGTAAGCCATCCATGGAAGGCATGAACACGTCAAGAATGAGCAAGTAATAATCTTTAACCTGCAGCAATTTCAAAGCTTCATCACCACTACGAGCCATGTCGCACAGTTGGAAACCTTTAATCTGACTTAAATAATGTTCATGAAGTTGCGCTACCATAGGATCGTCTTCTACAACTAACACGTTAATCATTTAATTCACCATCCCTTTTTATGGGTAATCTAACAGTAAAGGTTGTACCTTCTCCTTCAGAAGATTCTACGGCAATAGTACCTTCCAAATTATCAATACTTTGTTTTACGAGGTATAGGCCATAGCCATGCCCCTGTCCCTTACTGGAGTAACCACGTGTAAAAATATTTTTTATAGTTTCCTCGTCCATACCTGGACCGGAATCTTCAACAGTGATAACGATTTCTTTATCAAAATCTAGAATACTTAAGCTTACGATACGTTCGCCATCAAAATTTTCTAAGGCGTCAAACGCGTTTTCTACTATATTACCTGCTATGAGTACAATATCATGAACAGAAGGCACTTCCAAATCGTTGTGCAATTCACTTTCCTCGGATAAGGAGAAATCAATGTCGAGCTCGCGGCTACGACTAATCTTACCCAGAACAAAGCCTGCCAATGTAATATCGCGCAAGCGGGTAACTACATAGTTTACCTCTGACTGGCGGTTGTAGGCAACTTCCTTGGTAAAGGTCTTCAATTCATCATAAGCCTTCATCTCAATAAGCCCCATGATTACATGCATCTTGTTCATAAACTCATGGGTTTGTGCCCTTAAAGCAGTGGAGTAATTTTTAAAACCTGTCAACTGGTTAGCCAGTTCCTCTACTACAGATTTTTTACGGAAGGTAAATACCGCGCCAATAATCTTATCATTCAGCATTAAAGGCACAGAAGTAATGATGAACAAAGTGTCACCAATTTTTACACCTACATTAGTGGTAATCTTACCTTCATTGAGTATGCTATCAAAGCTTATATTTTTGATAATGTCTTTAAGATTTTTGCCTACCAATTCATTAGCAGCAAAAATCTTCGCTTCCTTCAACAATGTTTCTGCTTCAATGTTAACAAGAGTAATTACCCCCTTGTCATCAATGGTTATTACACCTTCGCGAACAGAGTCAAGGATGATATTACGTTCTTGCAACATAGCTGCGATAGCTTCCGGCTCCAAACCAAAAAGAATCTTCTTAATTCTACGCGCAAGATAAATAGCTCCCAAAATACCTACCGACAAACCAAAAGCAGTCATTAACAGCAAGAATATAATAGAGTCTATTGCGGAGTTCTTCATAATGTCGTCCGAATAACCTGTTACAACATAGCCAACAACAACATTATTATCATCTTTTACATAACCAAATGCTCTATTAGGAATATTATAGTTTTCACGCCAGCTAATCTTAGATTTGGTGGAATACTTTTCTACCAGCTCCAAAGAGTGACGTTTAAAATCAGTTAACTTTCCCGGGTTATAGAACACGCGTAACTTAAAATCCTTATCATAAATAGCAACGCCCGCTTCGTCGGAGTTATCTACCTCATTAACGTAGCTTTCCATCAATTTATCATCATACTGATCTTGAACGGTCAAACCATCAATAATTTCATCAGAGTGACATAAAATATTGTTAATACTTACTGCGTTAATTGCTACACGGTCATAGATTACCTGTGCTACTCTCTGCGTAGTAAACAATGCAGAGGGCAACAGAGCAATGAATACAACCATGGTAATCAAAATGATTATCTTTTGTGATAAGGTAAAGTATTTATGAATGTTCTCATATTTATTTGTATTTCTAATTTGAGATTCTTTATTTGCTTCTTTAGATCTTTTCAACATCAGCCGGTACCGTCAAGAATTGAATTCCAGGGTTACGATCCAAAATCCAGTTCAAGGACCACTCGTTATTTACCAAGATAACAGGACGTTCCTTTTTATCATATACAAGCATACCATTGTCCAAACCCTTGATATTATCCAACAACTTCTTATCTTCTGCGTATACCCAACGAGCAACGGAATAAGGCAGTTGGTTCATTAAGAGGTGCGCACTGTATTCATTGTTCAAACGATACTCCAAAACCTCCAGCTGCAATACGCCAACAACACCTACAATGAAGCTTTCCAAACCAACACCCTTTTGCTCGAATACTTGAATAGCGCCTTCTTGGGACAATTGCAGGATGCCCTTTTCAAATTGCTTACGCTTCAAAGAATCTTTAGGCTGTACACGAGCAAAGATTTCCGGCGGAAATACAGGGAAGTCTTCAAACTGCAGCTTCAGCTTGCTATCACTGAGGGAATCGCCAATACCAAAGATACCGGGATCAAAGACACCAATAATATCACCAGGATACGCTTTCTCTACAATGGTTCTCTCTTGAGCGAGGAACTGTTGAGGCTGAGCAAGCTTGATAACCTTATTGGACTGCTTGTGATAAACGCTCATACCCTTATCAAAAACACCGGAACAAATACGCATAAAAGAAATTCTGTCGCGGTGAGCAGGGTTCATATTAGCTTGAATTTTAAAAATAAAAGCAGAGAATTCTTCATTCTCCGGTACCAACATTGTACCATCTTGTAATTTACGGGGTTGTGGTTTAGGTGACAATTCCAAGAATTTTTCCAAAAATGCCTGTACGCCAAAGTTTGTCATGGCACTACCAAAGAACATAGGGGTTAATTCGCCATTGTTAACCTTTTCCATATCGAATTCATCCCCTGCCATATCAAGCAGTTCAATATCGTTACACAGGTTTTCATACAGTTCATCACCAAGCAGTTCCTGAATCTTAGGATCATCCAGAGAGCCTGTAGTAGATTTCAATTTCTTAGCGCCGTGGCTACCATCCTCTTCAAACAACTCAATACTGTTCTCCAAACGATTATAAACACCCTTGTAATGACCATCGATACCAATGGGCCAGTTAATAGGATACGCACGGATGTGCAATACTTTTTCCAGCTCGTCCATCAAATCAAAGGGGTTACGTCCATAACGGTCAAGCTTATTTACAAAAGTAAAGATGGGCAAATGACGGCGATGACAAACCCAGAACAATTTTTTAGTTTGAGGTTCTACGCCTTTCGCTGCGTCAATAAGCATTACGGCACTATCAGCTGCCATAAGAGTACGATAGGTATCTTCAGAGAAGTCCTGGTGACCAGGGGTATCCAGAATATTTACGCGATAACCATCGTAATCAAATTGCAACACAGAAGAAGTAACAGAAATACCACGCTGCTTTTCGATTTCCATCCAGTCAGACACTGCGTGCTTGTTACTTTTTCTGGCTTTAACAGAACCAGCCAGATGTATAGCTCCACCATACAACAAAAGTTTTTCAGTTAAAGTAGTTTTACCTGCATCAGGGTGAGAGATAATCGCAAAGGTACGACGCTTCTCAATCTTTTCCAACAATTCTTCCATCATTTCTCCCTCTTAGTCCATCATATTTTGAGCTTCATATAATCTATAAGCTTCTATGATTTGTTCCTTAACATATTCCGGTACGGGACGCTCTGTTTCCAGCTCACCCTTCATATTAAAACGGAAGGCAAGGTTTTCAAATCTTTCGCCTGCATAGGTTTCACAGGTTACAGTTGTACGCATAAACTCATCATTAAATATGCAGTCTTTCAAAAGATGCGCCTTACGTTCTGTATCCCAAGCCTGATAAATTTGGTACAGCCTTTGTTGTGCTTCCACAGGAATATCCTCACCAGTTACAACTGTTTCAGTTTCATCAATGGGAGTGCAGTCCATATTGCGATACACAGTTCCATCTTCCAATTCGATGGTAACGGTAAGAACGTAGTCCTCTTCAAAATAAACGGCGTCTTTTACTTTCCATTTATCACGCCACTCTTTGATGCAGGCAGGACAAATGAATTTTGTATCTCGAATATTAGTGCTAATGTAGTTATCACGATAATAAAGCTCTCCTTCCGGCAAAAACTTATTACCGCATTCGCTGCAAACAAGCTGCAAGGTACGAATCATTACTGTTACCTCCAAGATTAGATTTAGACATACAAAAAAAGCCTTTACGGTGGAACCCGTAAAGGCAATCGATCCGAAATGGTCGGAGCGGCGGGATTCGAACCCACGACCTCTTCCACCCCAAGGAAGCGCTCTACCAAGCTGAGCCACGCCCCGAATCACAAAAACTATTATACAGATAA
>JAFTMR010000060.1 GCA_017452325.1 Phascolarctobacterium sp.
ACCGATGATGATCGGACCGGAGCCGATTACGAGAACTTTTTTTACATCTGTAAGTTTCGGCATATTAACGACCCTCCATCATATCTACAAAAGATTTCAACAGGTAAGTATGTTCTCCGTCCGGCAGGAATTGTACGGACAAAGCATTTTTACCTTCATATTTCAAGCCTTCAACAGTACCATCGTTGAGGGCAACGTGAGTTACAGTAATATCCTTGCCTTCCAAGGATTTTGCATCTACAACATAGCCATGATTTTGTGCGCTGATGTAAACACGACCAGTTTCCAAACCTTTAACCGGTTGGTTGCCATGGTGACCGAATTTCATCTTGGTAGCTTCTGCACCGCTAGCCAAAGCCATTACCAGGTGACCCATGCAGATACCCAGCATCGGCTTCTTGCCAAGCAACGCTTTAACGGTTTCTACAACTTCGGGTACATCCGCCGGATTACCGGGGCCGTTAGAAATTACAATGCCATTGGGGTTATGACGCAGGATTTCTTCTGCGGTAGTGCTTGCCGGGAACACAGTCAGGTGGCAATCCATACCCATCAAGAAATTGGTAACCTTCTTTTTCATACCCAGGTCCAGTACAGCAACGTGCAATTTACCTTCTCCTACGGTGTAGGTTTCTTTGGTAGTTACTTGAGCAATTTGGTCATGCATTTCCGGAGTTGCCAAAAGCGCGTCAATTTCTGCTTGAGCTGCTTCTGCCGGAACGATTACACCCTTCATCACACCATTGTCGCGAATTTTACGAGTGATGGCACGAGTATCAATGCCTGCCAAAGTGGGGATGTCTTGTTCGTCCAAGAAATCTTCCAAGGAACGTTCACTGCGCCAGTTGCTAGGATAATCGCACAATTCACCGATTACCAAACCTTGGCAGTAAGCCTTTCTGCTTTGGTTAAACATATTGTTTACACCGGCATTGCCAACGATGGGATAAGTCAGAACCATAATTTGACCGCAGTAAGTGGGGTCGGTAAGCATTTCCTGATAGCCACACATACCACCAGTGGTGAAAACTACTTCACCAACTGCGTTGCGTTTACCATAAAAATCGCCTTCGTAAACGCTGCCGTCAGCTAAGATTAATTTACCTCTTTTAGTTATTTCGTGCATACTACACCATCTCTCATAACGAATTTGCCCGCAAGCATGGTTGCTACTGCTTTACCTTTGCATTCCTTACCTTCATAAGGAGTGAATTTGCCGCGAGTATAGAATTTGGAGCTATCTACAGTCCATTCTTTATCTAAATCAATAATAGCAATATCTGCTACAGAACCTTCTGCCAAAGTACCGCGGTTCAGTTTGAACAGCTTGGAGGGTTCACAGCTCATTTTGCTAATAATGGTTTTCAGGTCGAAAATATTGGTGTGGTACAAATCAGTCAGCATTACGCCGAGAGAAGTTTCCAAACCGCAGAAGCCGCAAGGAGCATATCTGAATTCCACGTCCTTTTCTTCAGGAGCGTGGGGTGCGTGGTCAGTTACGATAGCATCTACAGTGCCGTCCAAAACTGCTTCGCGCATTGCTTGTACGTGGTCCCAGCTACGGAGCGGCGGGGAAACGCGGGTTGCAGGATTGTAGGTTGCGCAAGCTTCATCAGTCAAGGTCAAGTGGTGAACAGTTACCTCACTGGTAACGTTTACGCCTTTAGCTTTGTATTGACGGATGATGTCGATAGCGCCCTTACTTGCAACGTGAGCAATGTGTACGTGTGCGCCGGTGTGTTCTGCGATAATGCAGTCACGAGCTACTGCGATATCTTCGGATACAGCAGGAATGCCCGGTACGCCAATGCGTGCGGATACAGCGCCTTCGTGCATATAGCCTTCTGCATTCAGCTCAGGATCAATTGCGTGGCAAATGAGACCTTTGTCGAAAGCAGTGATATATTTTGCCGCCAACATAAAGAGGCGGGTACTTTTTACATAATAACCATCGTCGGAGAACGCCATAGCGCCGCGGAACGCCATATCGCCCATCTCAGCCAGCTCATCACCACATTCACCCTTGCTGATTGCACCGATGATTTCAACATTTGCGTAGCTTTCTTCGGCAGCGCGTTGCTTGATTGCAGAAACGATTGCCGCATTATCCACTACAGGTTTGGTATTAGGCATGCAGGCAACAGTAGTAACACCGCCAGCAGCAGCAGCCATAGTACCGCTAATAATATCTTCTTTTGCTTCCAAGCCAGGTTCACGCAGATGAACGTGTAAGTCAATCAAACCGGGAGCAACAACCAAACCGGTTGCGTCAAAAACTTCGTCAGCAGCTTCGGCGATATTCACGCCCAAAGCTTTTACTTTACCGTCCTCAACAAGAACGTCCATTACAGCATCGAGGTTTTGGCTCGGATCTACTACCCTGCCGTTTTTAATCAATGTTTTCAATGTGCTTACCTCCTGTCAAGGTCAAGAATAAGAGGGCCATACGCACTGCCACACCGTTTTGAACTTCGTCGCGGATAGCAGCGTTGTCGCAATAGCCAACTTCCCAGGAAATTTCCAAGCCGCGGTTCATGGGACCGGGATGGAGAACAGTTACGTCAGGTTTCGCCAGTTTCAGGCGAGCTTCGTTAATGCCAAAGATGCGTGCATATTCGCGCGGAGTAGGGAACATTCCTTTCTTTTGACGTTCCAATTGGATACGCAGGATATCTACAACATCTGCGCCTTCAATTGCTTCTTCAACGCGTTTGTGTACGGTTACACCCAAGGATTCAATATCATAAGGCATTAAAGTCATAGGACCGGCAACGTGTACATCTGCGCCCAATTTAGTCCATGCTGCAATGTTGGTACGAGCAACGCGGCTATACAGAATATCACCAACAATTGCCATCTTCATACCCTTCATATCAGCGCCTCTTTTCTCACGAATAGTAAGCAAGTCCAGCAAGCCTTGAGAGGGATGTGCGTGGGCACCGTCGCCAGCGTTGATGATTACAGGTTCAGCAACATTAGCTGCGTAAGCAGCGGCACCTTCGATGGGGTGACGCATTACGATTGCATCGCAAGCCATGGATTGTACAGTAAGAATAGTGTCGCGTAAGCATTCGCCCTTAACAACACTGGAAGAAGCAGTAGTAATATTTACAACGTCAGCGCCCAAATATTTACCAGCCAATTCAAAGGAAGTGCGGGTACGGGTACTGGGTTCATAGAACAGATTAATGATGGATTTACCACGCAGGGAAGGGAGCTTTTTAATATCCCTTTTCATAACTTTTTTCATTTCCTCAGCAGTTTTCAATACGAGCTCAATCTCTTCTACGCTGAGGCTTTCCAGGTCCAGTATATCTCTGCCGCCGAGAGATACATTTGCTTTTGCCATTAGCATTACCTCCTGTTTTTGTATAATAAAAAAGCCTTCTTGCCCATGAGGGTACAAGAAGGCCTTAGCTTCATTACTTAAAGTCTACCTTGAAGTCTCACGGGACCGATTTAAAGGTACAATTTTGATAGTTATATTTTAACACCGCCTGTGCCCTACGTCAAATATTTACGAGGAAAAAATCAGGCATTTTTGCATAAAAAACTCTGTGATTTCTTAGTTCCAATATAACAAAATAGACATCACAAAAACAGCAAACGGCTGACTTTTTATAGTTTATCTTATCATTTTTGAGAGTTTGTCTTCCATTATCCAAATATCTAACATTTACACTAACAACAATTTTTCTATCGCTCCATCTACCGTTCCAATAACATTTTCTATCGCATACAGCGGTAAATTTACTAACCAATCTTCTTTTTTGAAATCTGCCATTGAAGTTCGTACAGATACTTCCGGTAAAAATTTCTCTTGATAAGTTTTAAGACTTTTGGCTCTAAGATTTACCTCTGCCTTTACTTCAACAGGTACAATTAATTCACCTGTATCGATAACAAAGTCAACTTCGCAAGAACCTCTATCATTTGTGTAATAGTAAACACCTAAATCTTCTATTGTCTTAAGTTGCTGACAAACATACTGTTCTGTAAGCGCACCTTTAAATTCAGAAAAAAGATTGTTACCATCAAGCAAAGTACGTTGACGAAGTCCTGCCATACAAGCAAGTAAACCTACATCTACTAAAAATAATTTAAATGCTTTTAAATCTTCGTACGCTTTTAACGGAATACCAGCCGCATTTACACGACTAACTTTATGAACAAGCCCACAGTCTGAAAGCCACATAATTGCAGTTTCATAATCTTTAGCACGAGCACCTTCACGTACCAAGCCATAAATGAACTTCTTGTTTTCTTTTGCGAGTTGCGAAGGAATGGAATTCCACAACATTCGAATTTTAGGAACAATCTCATTTGGAGCATGCTTAGAAAAATCTTGTTCGTATGCTACAAGAATTCTCTTCTGAACTTCACGAACTTCTTTAAAGTCTTTATCATCTACAAAACTTTGAACTACTTCAGGCATACCACCAACAAAGTAATATTGTTTTAAAGCTTCAATATATGTTTGCTTGAAACTCGTAATCATCTGGAAGTCTTGCTTGCCAAGAAGTTCAGAAAACTGTTTTTTGCCAGTTGCCAACAAAAACTCCTTGAAAGAGAGAGGATAAAGCTTCAAAAAATCAACCTTACCGACAGGAAAAGATGTTCCTTGATGTAAGGCAATCCCAAGTAGGGAACCTGCACAAACAATATGATAGTGCGGTGCATTTTCATAAAAATATTTTAGAGACGATAATGCTCTTGGCACTTCCTGTATTTCATCAAAAATCAACAAAGTATGTTCAGGATCAATCTTTCTGCCTACGTACAATTCTAGTCCCATAATTAGACGATTAACATCTAAATCAGAATCAAACAACTCTGCCATTCTGGAATTAGAATCAAAGTTAATATATACTGTGTCAGCGTATGCCTGTTTTCCAAACTCTTTCATCAGCCAAGTCTTACCAACTTGACGAGCACCTTCGATAATCAAAGGCTTACGTCGTTTACTTTGTTTCCATTTTAATAACTTTTCAATAGCAATTCGGTACATATACGCACCTCCATTATCGTTATGTAAATATAGTATAATACTCCTCTACAAAAATTACAACGAACTTTGTGTTAACGACTACACTTTTTACAACGAAGTTTGTATTTTAACTTTCAAAACACAAAAAAAGCAAGCGTTGCTTAGTCTAACAACCAAGCTTCGCTTGCTTTATAATTCATTGTTACTATCTA
>JAFTMR010000061.1 GCA_017452325.1 Phascolarctobacterium sp.
CTATTTTATAATGTTATGCAGACAATTTCTTTCTGCCTCTAGCACGTCTTCTTTTGAGAACTTGACGACCGCCCAAAGTTTTCATTCTTTCTCTGAAACCATGGGTTCTTTTTCTTCTAAGATTGTTAGGTTGAAAAGTACGTTTCATTAAGTATTCCCTCCTTATCCACCGAGAATTTTTATCAAATTCTATTTACATTGAATTGATAGCTGTAAATATATTCGTACCTGAATATTATATTTTAAAATATTTTCTTCGTCAAGTAGAAAACACTCCAAAAACCGCGTATTTAAGCCAAAAAATTACTAAAAACTGACAATTCACTGCTAGATGGTAAAAATTTATGACAAGCATTTGCGAAGTTATCCACAGTCTGATAAAATAAAGATGGTTAAATTTCTTTAAAAATAAATTTTGGAAACACTTTCGCGGCAGTGCAATTTTAATAGATCGCTTGCAACAGACTGCCGGTTTTTTATTTTAGATTATGGGAAAGGAAAATATGATGAGCACCTACGATTTAGCAGAGATCTGGATTAAGTTTACGGATAAATTCAAAGAATCCGTTAACGAAAGAGTATTTGATGTATGGATTAACCCCATCATGCCCTTGGAAGTTACCGATAAATACTACAAGGTTGCAGTTCAAAACTCTTTCTTTAAAAAAGTTATAGAAGAAAAATACGCCAACGCCATTGAGGGTATTCTTTCTTCCATTATGGAAAAAGAAATTAGATTGATTATAGATACAATTGAAGAATCTGAAGAAAAGCAGGGCATCCCTGAAATCAAAACAGCAGAGGAGCCAATGCGTCCCCTCTTTAGAGGAGATAAAGACGACGAAAATGACGAAAGCAATTTGAATCCCAAATATGTTTTTGAAAATTACGTTATGGGTAATTCCAACCGCTTTGCTTACGCTGCTGCTCAGGCTGTTGCCAATAACCCTGCCACCACCTATAACCCCCTCTTTCTTTACGGCGGTGTAGGCTTGGGCAAAACTCACTTAATGCACGCCATCGGTAACCGCATTAAACAAAATGACCCCAGCATGAAGGTTCTTTATATCTCCAGCGAAAACTTTACCAATGAAATCATTAACTCCATCTACAATAAAAATACGGAAGCCTTCCGTAAAAAATATCGTAATATTGATTGCCTCATCATTGACGATATCCAGTTTTTGAAGGGCAAGGAGCAAACCCAGGTAGAATTCTTCCATACCTTTAATGATTTAAGAGATTCTAACAAACAAATCATTATTTCCAGTGATAGACTTCCCAAGGAAATTGAAACTCTGGAAGACAGAATGCGCAGCCGTTTTGAGCAGGGCTTGATTGCGGATATTCAACCCCCTGATTTAGAAACCCGTATTGCTATTTTACGTCAAAAAGCTTTTAACGATAAAATTGAAATCCCCAACGATGTTTTGACCCTGCTTGCTACAAGCATTACCAGTAACATCCGCGAGATCGAAGGAGTCTACACCAGATTAGTTGCCCACTCCTCCCTTATGAATGTACCCATCACCTTAGAAGCTACCAAAAGACTTTTAGATGAAATGGGTAATATTGTACAGGTAAAACAAATTACCTTCAATAGTATTACTCAAGCCGTTGCAGACCATTACCATATTAAGGTTGATGAGCTGTTCAACAAAAAGCGTACTCAAAATATTGCTTTCCCCCGTCAAATTGCCATGTATCTGTGCCGCGAGCTGGCAGATATGTCCTATCCCCGTATCGGTGAACTTTTTGGAGGAAGGGATCACACCACTGTTATCCACGCCTACGAAAAAATCAGCAACAAGAGCAAAACGGACGGAAAACTGCAAAATGATTTGAATACTTTAAGGGAAATCTTAAAGCAATAAGAGTTATCCACAAAAACTGTTGATAACTATGTTAAAAACTGTGTATAACTTTTAAAAAAGGTTAACAAATTTTTTATCTGTACATAATGTGCATAAAATTTTCTGCTTATCAACAAGCTTATCTACAAGAGTAAAAGCCCTTGTAGCATGGGTTTGGAACAATTTTCCACATTATCAACAAGTATTACTACTATTACGACTATCTTTTAATAATATATATAATAGTAAAACCTAAAGGAGGTCTGTGTAAAAATGATTTTTACCTGTAATACAAGCAATCTTAATAAAGCAATTCAAACTGTTCAAAGAGCAATTATTTCTAAACCTAGCACTCCTATTTTTTCCGGTATTTATTTCAAAGCAAGTGATGATAAATTAGAAATTCAAGCTATGGATTTAAACATGGCTATCTCCTGCACTATTGATGCTGAAATTATCAAAGCTGGAGAAATTCTGGTATCTGCTAAGCATTTTTCTGAACTTATCCGTAAGCTGCCCGGAGAAAACCTTACTATTACTAAAAATACTACCAATAATACTATTAAAGTAGAATCCGGTAAATCTGAATTCCAGCTTTTACTGATGAATGAAGAAGATTATCCTAAGTTCCCAGAATTCAATGCAGATAAAACTATCTCTATTGAAGATGAAAAAATTAAAGAGCTTATTAAGAAAACCATCTTCTCCTGCTCCACTGATGAAGCAAGACCTCTCTTTACCGGTATTCTGGTAGAAATTCAAGACGGCAAAATTACCTTTGTTGGTACCAACACTCACCGTTTGGCAATTAAGTCCATGGCCTTGGAAGCTACTGAACCTATGAGCATGATTATTCCTGCCAAGGTTTTAGGTGAAATTTCTCGTAATCTTACCAGTGAAGTACCTCAGCAGGTGCAAATTTCCCTTTTGAACAATCAAATTATGATTGTTATTGACAATGTGGTAATTGTATCCCGCTTGATTGAAGGTAAGTTCCCTGATTACCGCAAGGTTATCCCTCCTCAATTTGCCATCAAAACAACTGTTAATATTAAGGAAATGGCAGGCGCAGTAGAACGTGTTGCTCTTTTTGCAACGGAGGGCGAATACAGCATTATTAAAATGTGCGTTGATAGTAATGAGCTGACCATTACTTCCAGCAGTCCCGACGTTGGTACCGGACGTGAAGTAATTGGCTGTGTAAGCGAAGGCGCTCAATTGAATGTTGCCTTCAACTCCAGATACATTCTTGATATTTTGAAAAACATTGAATCTGATGAAGCAGTTTTCTCCATGAATACTGCTTTGAGCCCTGTTTGCGTAAAATCTACGGAAGAGGAAGATTATACCTACATTGTTACTCCGGTGCGTGTAGTATTCTAAGAGGTGTAAAATGGAAAGAGCAGAAATTGTAATTGATACTGAATACATCTCCATGGACAAGCTGTTGAAATTCTCCGGTGTTGCAGATACCGGCGGACAAGCTTTCATGATGATAGAAGATGGTATTATCACCTTAAATGGCGAGCCGGTACATGAAAAACGTAAAAAAGTTCGCCCGGGTGATGTGGTAAATATTGATAATCAAATTGAATTGACTGTAGTACAAGAATGAAAATCAATAAAATTTACGCTGTAAACTTTCGTAATTATGCCTCCTGCAGCTTGGATTTTGCTTCTATGATTAATGTTTTTTATGGTCAGAACGCCCAAGGCAAGACCAACATCCTAGAAGCAATCTTTTACAGTGCCTTCGCCATGTCCCACCGTACCTTTACGGAGGAGGATTTGTTGAAGCTGGGCACAAGGGAAATGGCTGTGGGGGTAGAATACGATAGCTTCAGCGGCTTGCATAATATCAAAATAAAAAAGTTTCAGCAGTTGGGACGTAATAAAAAGGAAATCTTTTTGGACGGAGCAAAGGTTAAACCCAAGGAGCATTACGGAGCTTTAAATGCAGTAATGTTTTCTCCGGAAGATTTACAGCTTGTAAAAGGCGAGCCCAGCCTTAGACGTCGTTTCTTTGATATGCAGATTGCTCAGACCGACCCTATTTATTATGATTTACTGGTTAAATACAATCGGGTTATACAGCAGCGCAATAAATTATTAAAAGAAATTCGCGATAATGAAGGTAGCCCTAGGCAATTACAGCCCTGGAATAAGGAATTCATTGCCTTGGCAACTGCCATTGCTCAAAAAAGGCAGATTGCTTTAGAAAAATTACAAGCCATTGCCGGAGAGATTTACAGCTCCATTACGGGAAATAAAGAGAGCCTGACCATTAAGTACGAGCTGAAAGCTAATAATGGTGAGCTTCTTTATCCTGAAAATGATTTTTCTGATTGGGAAATATTTTATACCAATAAATTAGCAGAGCGCGAGCGCATTGATATTTTGCGTGGCAATACGGGGATTGGTCCCCACCGCGACGATATCGTCCTCCTGCTTAATGAGATGTCCTTAAAATCCTTTGGCTCCCAGGGGCAGCAGCGCAGTGGTGCTTTAGCCTTGAAGCTTTCTCAATTGGAATATGTGCGTCGGGAAATTGGCGAATACCCCATACTCCTATTGGATGATGTTATGAGTGAGCTTGACAATAGTAGGCGAGCCCAGCTTTTGCTTTTTATTGACGGCAGGGTGCAAACCTTTATTACCGTTAATGATAGGGAGCTTATCCCGGAGCTGGAAGGCAATGCTTATTTTGAAATTAGGCAGGGTTCTGTAAGAAAGGCTTAATCATGCAAGAGCAAATGGAAAAACCTGAAAAAATCTTTAAAAATTTATTTACCGCAGGTTTTCAGGATAGAAAATCCGGTAGGCAAGTTGTTTTTCCTAATGCTAGGGAAAAATATGCTGAATATCTTTTAACAAGACGTTGGCAGGAAATTTGTGGTGAGCATTTGGCAAAATATTGCTGTGTGCATAAGATAAATGGCAATGAGCTTACTATTTGCGCAGCTAATTCTCTCTTAGCCAACGAGCTCTTTATGATGAAGGATTTGTTCTTGCAAAAAATAAATGCCAACCTTATGGGAAAGGTTATCATTAAAAAATTAAGCTTTCAGGTGAGCAGTAATATAAAAAAATACGCAAAGCTTAACAGGGACGCAGAAGCTTTTAAAGATGAAGAGGCTGAACCGAAAAGGTATAATAGACCCTGTAAAAAATGTGGCGTAGTAGTTCAGGGAGATACTGCTTTATGTGATGTGTGCTCTCGTGAAGAAAAGAATATTTTAAAATATAAAATAGCGGAATTATTAAATGTTCAGCCCTGGCTGCAGTATGAAGAATGCTTGCAATACTATAAATGCGATAGAATTTTATTTACTGCTATTAAGGATGGTTTAAAGAATACATATTTTGAAAAGGTGCGTCTTAACACCGCCAATGAAAATGATTGTCAGATGGCAGTTATGTTTTTGACAGGTAAGCGTCCTGAGGAGATAACTGACAAGATTTATGAGAATAGCTTAGCCTATTTACGGAGGAATCAAAGTGTACTTACATCTAGGCTCAGATTGCATGGTAAAAAATAGCGAAATCATTGCGATTTTTAATTTGCGTGATCCACAATCTGAAATTTACAAGGATTATGTAGAAAAATATAGGGAAAGATATAAAATTGTTGATTTGTCCGAGGGAGAAGGCTGTTCCAGCTGTATTTTGACTGAGGATGTAATTTACTTATCTGCGATATCTGCTTTAACATTAAAGAAGCGTGTGGAAGAGGATTTTCTTGCAGACGCTGTTTATAGTAATTTTTAGGAGGTACACATGGCGAATAACATTGATATTGAAGAAGCTACAAATGTAAATGGTCAATATGGTGCGGACCAGATTCATGTCTTAGAAGGTTTGGAAGCGGTACGCAAAAGACCGGCAATGTATATTGGCAGTACCTCTGCTCGCGGTCTGCATCATTTGGTGTACGAAGTTGTGGATAATAGTATTGACGAAGCCTTGGCAGGCTTTTGTAATGATATCCAAGTAACCATCCACGCTGATAATAGTATTACCGTTCGTGATAATGGTCGTGGTATTCCTGTTGATATGATGAAGAAGGAAGGCAAGCCTGCGGTTGAAGTTATTATGACCGTACTGCACGCCGGTGGTAAATTTGGTGACGGCGGCTATAAGGTTTCCGGCGGTTTGCATGGTGTAGGTGTAACCTGCGTTAACGCACTTAGTGAAAGTATGGAAGTTGAAGTGCGTCGTGACGGTAAATGCTATGGTATTGCCTTCGAGCAGGGCAAAACCACCACTCCCCTTTTCATTAAGGGTGAAGCTACTGAAACCGGTACCACTGTACACTTTAAACCTGACTCTACTATTTTTTCCGAGCTTGTTTATAGCTACGAAACTTTGCGGATGCGCATTCGTGAATTAGCATTTTTAAATAAGGGTATTACCATTACCCTGCGTGATGAACGTGAAGATGGTAAAACGGAAACCTTCCACTTTGGCGGGGGTATTATTGAATTTGTAGATTATGTTGATAAGAACAAGGACAAAATCAATGAGAAACCCATTTACTTAGAGGGTGAAAAGAATGGTATCATTGTAGAAGTTGCTATGCAATACTGCGATACCTACAGTGAAAATGTCTTTACCTATGTAAACAACATTAACACCGAAGAAGGCGGTACCCATTTAAGCGGCTTCCGCAAAGCCTTGACCAGAACCATCAATGGTTACGCTCGCAAAAATAATCTTTTAAAAGAAAATGAAGATGCTTTAAGCGGCGAGGACGTGCGTGAAGGCTTGACTGCTGTTATCAGCTTAAAAATTCCTAACCCTCAATTTGAATCCCAAACTAAAATTAAACTGGGTAATAGCGAGGTTATGCCCATTGTTGATAATTTAGTTGGCGATGCCTTAAACGAATTTTTGGAAGAGAATCCTTCCGTTGCCAAAAAGATTGTAGAAAAATCCATTATCTCTGCCCGCGCCCGTATGGCAGCCCGTAAAGCACGTGAGCTTACCCGCCGTAAGAATGCTTTGGAAGTGAGCAGCTTGCCTGGCAAATTGGCAGACTGCCAAAGTAAAGACGCAGCAGAAACTGAAATTTACTTAGTCGAAGGTGATTCCGCAGGCGGAAGCGCTAAGCAAGGACGTGACAGAAAGTTCCAGGCTATTCTCCCCCTGCGTGGTAAAATCTTAAATGTAGAAAAAGCACGTCTTGATAAAATTTTAAGCAGTGAAGAAATTCGTAATATGATTACTGCCTTTGGTTGTGGTATTGGTGATGATTTTGATATTAACAAGGCACGTTAC
>JAFTMR010000062.1 GCA_017452325.1 Phascolarctobacterium sp.
CCTTCTGCCGGATTTTGGAAAAGGTTGGTGTTGATGGCAGTTTCTTGTTCAATTTTCTTGCACAGGTTAGCAACGCGAGTTGCAGCTTGAATGAGAGCAGGAGCTTCTTCAGTTACAACAAAAGCGTTGAGTGCTTGAGCACGAGCGTAAAGGTCAGCAATGTCATCGTTGCGTTCGTCAGCAAGAACTGCGTCAACTACGTCGTAGCGGATGCCTTGGTCAAGCAACATGTTTTTCAGACGTTGTTTGAAGAAATCCATTACAGGCATAATAACTTCCTTGGTTTTTTCGGAAGGAATATTCAGCAGATATGCAACGCCTGCAATCAGTTTAACCATTGAAACATGGTAGTTGCCATCAACCAAAATGTTGATGATACCCAAAGCTTGACGGCGCAGTGCGTAGGGGTCTTGGGAACCGGTGGGAGCAAGACCGCGGCTAAAGGTTGCAACGATGTTGTCCAGTTTGTCAGCAATGCCTACGATACGACCAATGTCAGTTGCGGGCAGCTCGTCACCTGCGAAACGGGGCAGGTAGTGTTCGAAGATACCTTTAGCAACTTCCGGAGCTTCGCCATCCAGCAAAGCATATTCACGACCCATAACGCCTTGCAGCTCAGTAAACTCAACAACCATGCCGGTAACAAGGTCAGTTTTGCAGAGCAGTGCGGTACGGGAAAGTTTTTCTTTATCCACTTTAGAGTTCAAGCCGAAAGCAATCATTTCTGCAGCTTTCACCAGACGTTGGCTCTTATCGTTCATATTACCCAAGCCTTCTTGGAAGGAAACGGTGGTGAGTTTTTCCAGACGAGCTTCCAAGGTTTGTTTGCGGTCTTCATTAAAGAAGAATTCTGCGTCAGAAAGACGAGCGCGTAATACACGTTCGTTACCATGAGCAACAATTTCCAAATGTTCCTTACCGCCATTGCGAACGGTGATGAATTTGTTAAGCAGGCTGCCGTCTTCTTTCAGAACGGGGAAGTAACGTTGATGCTCGCGCATGGGGGTGATGATGCATTCTTTGGGCAGAGCCAAGAATTTATCTTCAAACTTACCGCAGAGAGCAGTAGGCCATTCAACCAGATAGTTTACTTCTTCCAAAAGGTCTTCGTCGATTTCAGCGTGACCACCTTCGCTAACAGCAAGTTCAATTACTTGTTGACGAATCAGTTCACGACGAGCGTCTTGGTCAACCATTACGAAGTTGTCCATCAAAACTTCTTCGTAAGCGCCAGCGTGAGGAATCTCTACTGTGCCAGGAGTCTTGTTAACTGCGGAGGTAACGGTGTTCTTAACAGCGCTGGCAACTTTTTCCAAGAAGCCTTTAGCGTCGTCAAGGCTTTCCACTTCTTTTGCACCTTCAATGAGAGCAGGACGCAGGAAGCGGTGACCGCGGGAATATTTGCCGGATTTAACACCGGTAATTTCTACAGGGATTACATCGTCGCCAAAGAGAGCAACCAGCCAGCGGATGGGACGCACGAAACGGAAGTCATGATCGGACCAACGCATGGTTTTGGGGAAGCTGAGGGAAGTGAGGATGTCTTGGAGCAAGCCGGGCAACAGTGCTTCAACTTCTTGACCAGCCAAATGTTTAACAGCGTAAACATATTCGCCACGAACTTCCAAATCTTCAACAGCAACGCCTTGACCGCGAGCAAAGCCTTGTGCAGCTTTGGTAGCTTCGCCATCTTTAAAAGCGATTTTTACAGAAGGACCTTTTGCTTCGATGGTGCTGTCAGCTTGGTGTTCAGCAACACCGTCAGCAATGAAGGTCATACGGCGGGGAGTGCCATATACTTTAACTGCTTCATAGGGAATGCGCAGTTCGTCCATTTTCTTTTCAGCCAGCTCTTTCAGTTGAGCCAGAATACCGGGCATAAACTTCGCCGGGATTTCTTCGGTACCAATTTCAAATAACAGTTTTTCCATTATTTATTCGCCTCCTTTTTTAAGAGGGGGAAGCCCATTTCTTCACGTTGTTCTACATAAGCTGCTGCGCACAGGCGAGCCATTGCACGTACACGACCGATGTAAGCAGTACGTTCGTTAACACTGATGGCACCACGAGAGTCGAGCAGGTTAAAGGTGTGGGAGCATTTCAAAACATAATCGTATGCGGGGCGGATGTAGCCCAGTTCGATAACGCGTTTTGCTTCTGCTTCATATTTATTGAACAGGTCAAAGAGCAAGTCAGTATCTGCAACTTGGAAGTTGTAGAAGGATTGCTCAACTTCGTTAGTGTGGAATACGTCGCCATAAGTTACGCCGTCCACCCATTCAATATCGTAAACGTTTTCTACGCCTTGAATGTACATAGCCAAACGTTCCAAACCGTAAGTGATTTCTACAGCAACAGGTTTAACGTCAAGGCTGCCAACTTGTTGGAAGTAGGTGAATTGGGTAATTTCCATACCGTCCAGCCAAACTTCCCAGCCCAAGCCCCAAGCGCCCAGAGTAGGAGATTCCCAGTTATCTTCTACAAAGCGGATGTCATGTTCTTCTTGACGGATGCCAAGTTCAGCCAAGCTTTGGAGATACAGGTCTTGGATGTTTTCTGGAGAGGGTTTCATGATTACTTGGTATTGGTGATGTTGGAACAAACGGTTAGGGTTGTCACCATAACGACCGTCAGCAGGACGACGAGAGGGTTCAACATAAGCAATGTTCCAAGATTCAGGACCAAGTACACGCAAGAAAGTGGAAGGGTTCATAGTGCCTGCACCCTTTTCCACGTCATAGGGCTGACCAATAATGCAGTTTTGCTTAGCCCAGAAATTTTGCAGTTTCAAAATCATTGTTTGCAAATTCATAGTGTGCCTCCTAATAGTTTATTGTAATGACTTAGTTAACAGGAGTTTATACGAAAGCGTTAGAAGTACTGGAAGGCAAGGAATAGCGAAACTTGCGCCGCGAAGGCGTACTTGACGTACGTCGAGCAAACAAGTGAGCTATGACACAGCATAACAGTGCTTATAACGTTTTTGCAAAATAAAAAAGTCCCTGTAACTAATAAATTAGTTACAGGGACGGTATTACCGCGGTTCCACCCTGCTTGCAGTGCTAACGCACTGCCGCCTCAATACATATTCTTTTCGCTCCAAAGTGCCCTTCACTTGCTGGCGTCGGCTTTCACCCTCCCGACTCGCTAGGTGCGCAAGCTACTCCTCTTCTTCATAGCTATGTTTCAGTATACATTATGCTATAAACATTGTCAACTTCACATTCACAAGCTGCGTTTCTTTAAATGTATGTTTGTTTTAAAATCGAAAACATGATATAATTTTCTCAGAGAGATTCTTGAATGGTCGGTTCCTCCTCTACAGGAGGTGATAGCAATGACTACATACGAAGCGTTGTCTTTAATGATTACCTTTGGCATTCTCGTTGCTACCATTATTCTTGTTTGTAAGTAATTAACTTATAAAAAGAAAAAGACCGCCACGGTCGAGCAGCCTCTTCTTCAATGTAACAAAAACTTTCGGAGAGAGCTGACACAACCACATATCAGGAATCTCTCTTTCACTATTATAACTAACTTTACCAACTTTTTCAAGTGGTACTAATCTCACAAACCCATTTGCGCTAAAAAGTTTATACTATTCAAAGGCTTATCCGTCTGAAACAGGATGAACTTATATAATGCAGTTTCCAGCTCCATCAGCTCCCCACCTTTTACGGAAAAAGACTGCGGATTTTGGAAATCCAACTCTTTAAGATTGGCAAGTAGCTTGCGAGTACCAATGCTAAATTTTTCTTCACCTGTTGCATTGTGGCAGTCGTTACAAACTACGCCACCCTGCAAGGGACTGAACCAAACATCTTCTTCCGCCAGCTCCTTACCACACACCACACAAGCTTCCACTTGTGGCGCAAAGCCTGTCAGCTCAAGCAGCTTTAAGGCAAAGGATAAAACAACGATACGAGGATTACGTTCTTTTAATAGAAGCAAACACTCAGCCAGAAGCTGGTACACCTCCGGCTGAGCCTGATGGTCTTCCGTAAAAACTGCTGTCAATTCCGTAGCGACCGCCGCGTATGCCATCTGCTTGAAATCAAAAGCCTGCGGCATTTGCAAAAGCTCACAACTTTTCAGCTTATCAATACGCTGTCCGGCAATGACTTCCACATTTAGTTGAGTGAAGGGCTGCAGCAAACGACCTGCTACATTTTTAGGGTAACGTCCTCCGTAAACTATAAAACGAACTTTTCCATGTTCACGAGTAAAGCAGACTGCGTACTTATCCGCAGTCTGCCAATTTTTTACATGTAATACAATTGCATCATCACGAAAATCATTACTCATACAGCACTTCCCATGCTTTGGGGCAATTTAGAATTCCTTGTAACCAAATTGCTTCAAAGCTTTATCTTTATTACGCCAGTCAGCCTTAACCTTTACCCACAATTCCAAGAATACCTTGCATCCCAGCAAAGCTTCAATATCCTTACGCGCCAGCTGACCAATTTTTTTCAGCAGGCTTCCTTTGGCACCAATGACAATGCCTTTTTGAGAATCACGTTCTACAAAAATGGTGGCGCGAATATAAACGTCTTCGTTTTCACGTACTTTGAACTCGTCAACATCTACCGCAATGGAGTGAGGAACTTCGTCGCGGGTAGAACGCAGTACTTTTTCACGAATCATTTCCGCGGCAATAACACGTTCCGGTTGGTCGGTAATCATATCATCGGGGAAATAGTCCGGTCCTTCCGGCAGATGTTTAGTGATTTCTTCCACCAAACCGGGGAACTCCTTATCTTCCAAAGCAGAAACAGGTACAACTGCAGCAAAGTTGTAGAGTGCGCTATAGTCTTTGATAATATTGAACAGCTTGCTCTTATCCTGCAGCTTATCAATTTTATTGGCAACAAGGATTACAGGAGTCTTTACCTTTTGCAAAAGCTCCAGAATATAATTTTCGCCAGCACCACGTTTCTCGATAACGTCAATAACAAAAAGGATAACGTCAACCTCTTTCAAGGTGCTTTCTGCAGTACGCACCATATATTCCCCCAGTTTGTGATGGGGCTTGTGGATACCGGGAGTATCCAAGAACATGATTTGTGCGTTGTCAGTATTTAAAATGCACATAATTTTATTGCGGGTAGTTTGCGGTCTATCGGACATAATGGCAATCTTTTCGCCAATCAAGCCATTGGTCAAGGTGGATTTACCCACGTTGGGACGACCAACAATTGCCGCAAAACCGGAATAATGCTTATCTATGGTAATCACTCCTGTCTAAATAAATGGGGTTAACCCCTCCGTCACAGCTAACGCTGTGCCACTCCCTTTTCAAGGGCGGCTTTATAAACTAAATCCATAAGGTAATAATTCTTCCAAGGTATATTCCTTCATGTCACCCTTTAGGTTCGCTAAAATAATGCGAGGCACCTTGAACTCTGCCATAACTTGGCGACAAGCACCGCAGGGAGAAATTGGGGCTTCCGTATCGCCAACCACGCAAAGCGCAGTAAACTCCCGCTCCCCTGCTCCAACTGCAGAAAAGAGAGCGTTCCGTTCCGCACACACAGTTAAGCCGTAAGAAGCGTTTTCAATATTACAACCTGTATAAATTTTTCCGCTTGCAGCACGCACTGCCGCCCCAACTAAAAATTTAGAATAAGGAGCGTAAGCACGTTCTCTTGCAACTAAAGCAGCTTCTAATAATTCTCTATCCATTATTTAAAATTTTCCTCAGCAAGGTTAATGGCTCGCAGGGCTTCTTCTTCCTTGGCGCGCATAATAACCTTATCTTCCTCCACCATATGGTCATAACCTAAAAGGTGCAGCAAGCCATGTACTGCAAGATACACAATTTCGCGCTCCAAGCCATGACCAAACTCTTCCGCCTGACGAGTTGCAGTTTCCGCAGAGATGATGATGTCGCCCAAAAGGTGCAGCTGCCCTTCCAAAAGTTCCGGTTCATCTTCGTCATCCTCGTCAAGAGCAAAGCTTAAAACGTCAGTAGGTCTATCCACGTTGCGATAATCGCGATTCAGTTGATGAATCTCCTCGTCATCCACAATGGTAATGTCCACTTCCGTCATATCATCTAAATCGTGCAGCTTTGCTACAGCGTTTAAGCCATCTTGCAAACGTTGCTCTAAATATTCGCCCAAAGCAATTTTGTCCTGAGCGTTTTCCATACTAATAATCATGCCTGTTCCTCCGGTTTATTGCGCTTCTCGAATTTTTCGTAAGCCTTGATAATGGAGCCTACGATTTCATGACGCACGACGTCTTGGTCAGCAAACTTCACAATGCCAATTCCCGGTACGTCCTTTAAGATTCTTGCAGCGTCCTTCAAACCACTGGTCTTGCCACCGGGCAAATCTATTTGGGTAATGTCCCCGGTGATGACCATCTTACTACCAAAGCCAAAACGTGTTAAAAACATTTTCATTTGCTCTTGGGTAGTGTTCTGAGCTTCATCTAATATAATGAAGGAATCATTCAAAGTACGACCACGCATATAGGCAAGAGGCGCAACTTCAATGGTACCTTTGGTCAAATATTTTTGGAAGGTTTCATTGCCAAGCATATCATACAAGCCATCGTACAAGGGACGCAGGTATGGGTCAACCTTGTCCTGCATATCGCCGGGTAAGAAGCCAAGCTTTTCACCAGCTTCAACTGCGGGGCGGGTCAAAATGATACGCTCCACTTCCTTTTTCTTCAAAGCAGCTACAGCCAAGGCAACCGCCAAATAAGTTTTGCCTGTACCAGCAGGGCCAATGCCCAAAGTAATATGGTTATGACGGATTGTTTCCACATACTGCCACTGTCCCAAGGTCTTAGCCTTCACTTGGCGACCGCGGTTGGTGGTAATAATCGTATCCGCATACATACGGTGCAAGCTTTCAGTCTTGCCTGCCTTCACCATATAAATACTGTAACGAACATCATGGGCAGTCAAAGGTAAGCCCTGTCTATACAAAAACAGCAGCTCCATAAAAAGCTGACGCAGTTTTTCAACCTCATCCGCTTCACCACTAATGGCAATCTGATTCCCACGAGCAACAATCTTGCAAGGAAAGGCATCACGAATAATGCGCAGTAACTCCTCGTTCCTGCCGCAAATGCCCACCATCTCTTGCTGGTCTATGGTTTCTAAAATACGTTCATCCTGATTCAAAGACAAACTCTTTCCTCCTTAAAGCTTAACGCTTTTCTATGGTAATTTTTTCAATAACAACTTTTTTCAAAGGTCTATCGTTCATATCCGTATAGCTTCTGCCAATTTTACGAACAACATCCATACCGCTAGTAACTTTGCCAAAAACTGCGTGCTTACCGTCAAGCCAAGGACAATCACGCAAAGTAATAAAGAATTGGCTGCCACCGGTATTAGGTCCACGATTTGCCATGGACAGGATGCCTTCGTCACTGTGTTTCAGTTTTTTGTGGAACTCGTCCTCAATTACATACCCGGGACCGCCGGTACCATCACCATTGGGACAACCAGCTTGAATCATAAAATTATCAATGACACGATGAAAGATAATACCATTGTAAAAGCCTTTATTTACCAAGCTGATAAAGTTAGCACTGGTGTTGGGTGCAAGGTCAGTTTCTAACTTAATTTCAAAAGTACCCATGTTAGTAGTAAACACTGCGGTCGCAGGTTCAAGAACAACTTTCTTTTCAGGTTCCTTTGCACCACAAGCAGTAACAGCCAGGGCACAAACCAAAAGCAAGCATATCATTAAAATCTTTTTCATTTAATAAGCCTCCAATAAAAAATATCTCTTCGTTTATTATATCGTTTTTTGTAACCAACTACAAATGATTTTATTAGCTTCTTCCGCACATTCACTAAAGGTATGGTCGCCATTGGCAAAGGTGTATAATTCCTTACTGCCTCCTGCAAGTGCGAAATTTCTTCTACCTTGTGCAACATCCACTGTAACATCCTGTTCCCCATGCAAAATCAGGATGGGTCTCTCCTGCCATCCACTAATAATTGTACTCAAATCATATTTATCTAAATCCGTCAAAAAATCTGGAGTCAAGTCAATTTTACCACGTTCGTCTTCCAAGTGAAGGGTCTCTCCTGCATCAAGTCTGTTATATAAAGTTTCGCCCAAGGCATTCCAAAAAGTTCTGCGTAAATCATTAGGAGTTGCCCATAAAATTAAACCCGTAATATTTTCGTTGCTAGAAGCAGCAACTAAGGAAGCTGCGCCTCCCGAGCTACGTCCTAAAAGAAAAATCTTTTTAGGCTGCAATCTACTTCTTACAGCATCAATAACTGCCTGTAATTCTTCAATCTGCCTACTCAAAATCTGACTACCATTAAAATTAAAACGTACCACTTTACAAATATTTTCAGCCATCTTGGCAAAAGCAAGGGAACGCCCACCACCATCACGACTGCCCCGGAAGCCATGAGCCATAATCAATACCACGTCATCACCTTGACAATTATTTACTACACATTCTATATCACCGTAGGGACCATAAAAAGTAAAGCTGTTCATCAGAATGCTCCCTTCTCTTTTTAACTTTCTTCTATTATATTGTATTTCTCCCAATAAAAAAACTGCTTTATACATAAAAAAGCCTGCCGCTAAGCGACAGGCTTTAATTATTTAGTACTTAATTCAAACCCTAACTAATTATCAGGGGAAGAACGGCCATACCATCGGGATTACAACCAAGCAAACTGCGAAGCATACTACTACCAGACCGCAACCAGCTTTTACATAGTCCATGAATTTGTAACCGCCAGGGCCGAGAACCAAGGTGTTCGGCGGGGTACCTACCGGAGTTGCAAATGCGCAAGATGCTGCAACTGCGATTGCCATTACTACTGCTTTCGGAGAAGCGCCCAAGTTTTGAGCGATTGCGATACCGATCGGGCAGAGCAATGCTGCGGATGCAGTGTTGGACATGAATTGGGTCAAGGTGCAGGACAGCAAGAACAGAACTGCGGTTACAACCATCGGGGACGGGGAGCCACCCATCAGACCTACGGTCCATTCAGCGATGAGTTTACCAGCGCCAGTTTTGTCGATTGCGGTGGATACAGGCATCATACCTGCGAACAGGAAGATAGTTACCCAGTCGATGGATGCATAAGCTTGTTTTTCAGTCAAGCAGCCGGTCAGTACGCATACCAATGCGCCAATTACTGCTGCCATTTCCAAGGAAACGCCTTTAACACCAACAGCCATTACCAATACTACGATTGCCAGGATAGCACCGGAAATCATTTGTTTGGAAGAAGAAGCTTCGTTAGCTTCAATTTCTTGTTCGATTTCTTGGTCAGCATCCAGTTCAGCTTTCGGGAGCAGGTATTTACCAACAAACATCATGTAGAGCATACCAGCTACAGAAATAGGAACACCAATCCAAGCGAATTCGAAGAAGCATAAGGATTCCAAGCCAGCTGCGTTCATTGCGCCTACTGCGATGATGTTAGGCG
>JAFTMR010000008.1 GCA_017452325.1 Phascolarctobacterium sp.
GCGGCTGTATTAAAGCCGGCGGTGTTTTAGATTTGGATAGAGTTATTCAAACGATTTTAAGGGATTTTCGTTCAGGACGCTTGGGGCGCTTCACACTGGACGAACCTTAAGACCCTCTTTAATTCTAAGATAATCAAACCGTCTGCTGGTCAGGCGGTTTTTTTATAAAAAAATTTATGCAGTACCCAAAAGTTTTTGGAGTGTCGCAAGAGCAGTTGTTGAGGTACTTACAAGACTTTTAGAGGAAAGGAGAGTATTGAAAATGAACATTAGCGAAGTAAGAGAGTTGTTGTTGGGCGTACCAACACAAGAGCAGTTGGAAGAGTTGGCACTGGATAAGCGAATCGGTGTCAAAAAAATGTTGGCTGCCTATTATAAAAGGCAGCGGCAGGCGCAGCTAGAGCATGAACGCTTCCACAAGCTGCTTAGTTATGAACGGCAGTACTATGGTGACGGTGCCAAGGTTGTTGCCGGCGTTGACGAAGCAGGGCGTGGGCCTTTGGCTGGACCTTTGGTAATTGCTGCCGTAGTTTTACCGGAAGAAGTGTTTATCAGCGGCTTGAATGATTCCAAGCAGCTTTCTGCAGGTAAGCGCGATAAGCTGTATGACGAGATTTTACAAAAGGCGTTGAGTGTGAGCGTCAACATCGTCAGCATCAGCAATATTGACGACCTGAATATTTATCGTGCTACCCAGCAGGGTATGGCAGAAGTTTTACTCCATCTTGATATGCAGCCTGACGTGGCGTTAATAGATGCCATGCCTGTTGAAGCGGGCAATATCAAAACTGTGTCCTTAGTGCATGGTGATGCCTTGAGTGCGTCCATTGCAGCAGCCTCCATCATCGCGAAGGTTACTCGTGACAGAATCATGGAAAAGCTGGCGGTGCAATATCCAGCCTATGGTTTTACAGGCAATAAGGGCTACGGAAGCAGGGAGCACATGCTTGCCATTGATGAATATGGTGCCACCGTATGGCATCGTCGTAGTTACGAACCTGTTAAGAGTATGAATCTAGAACCTGTTAAGCGGCGAAAAAATATTTTGTATTCACCCGTAAAGGATGGGTACGAATATGAACCACAAAATTAAACTAGGTAAGTTTGGTGAAGATTTCGCCTGCCAATATTTGCAAGGACAGGGCTATAAAATTTTGTACAGAAATTTTCGTTGTCGAATTGGCGAAATCGATATTATAGCAGTAAAAAATAATGTTTTGAGCTTTATCGAGGTCAAAACTCGTCGGCAAGCCGTTTCTATTTACGGCAAGCCGCGGGAAGCAGTCAATCAAGCTAAACAGAAAAGGATTTATCGCTGTGCTGAACTTTATATGCAGTCCGAAGGTATAATTCTAAACATGCCGGTACTTTCTTTTGACGTTATAGAAATAATTATGGAAGGTACTGCGGTTAAAGAATTTCATCATTATCCGCATTGCTTTTGATAAAAGGAGATGTGGAAATGTTTGCAAATATTTTTGGAGAAACTACTTGTGGTATTGAAGGCGTTAAAATAAATGTAGAGGTTGACGTGGCGAATGGCTTGCCTGCTTTCGACATTGTAGGCTTACCGACCATGTCCGTACGCGAGGCTCGCGAAAGGGTGAAGTCTGCCTTACGCAATTCAGATTACCCCTTTCCTATGACTCATATTACTGTGAACCTTGCTCCTGCAGATTTAAAAAAGGAAGGCTCCGGATTAGACTTGCCCATTGCCATCGGAATTCTTGTAAGTGCTAAGTACATACAGCAGGAGATGACTGAGAATAAAATTTTTATAGGTGAGCTTAGTCTTGATGGTGGTCTACGTAAGGTTAATGGTGTGCTTTCTATGATTATGGAAGCAAAACGTAGTGGCTTTAAAGAAATTTACATTCCCAAGGAGAACGCTGCAGAAGGTAAGCTAGTAACAGGTATTGATGTTTACACGCCTAAATCTTTAAAGGAATTAGTGTTACATTTACAGGGAAGTGTACGGCTCAAGCCCTTGCCTAAAGAAAATATCCTGCGCAATTTGGAGCGAGCCTATGATGTTGACTTTGCCGATGTCAAAGGACAGCCTGTTGCCCGCAGAGCCTTGGAGATTGCTGCGGCAGGTGGGCACAGTATTTTACTGATGGGTGCTCCCGGTTGTGGCAAGACTATGCTGGCGAGGCGTTTGGTAACTATTCTGCCGCCTGTAACGGAGGCAGAGGCTTTGGAAATTACCAAAATCTACAGCATTGTCAATATGCTGCCGGATACGGAGTCCGTTATGGTGGAGCGTCCCTTCCGCAGTCCCCACCACAGCGTTTCTGCAAGCGCCTTGCTTGGCGGTGGTTCCTATCCGCGTCCGGGCGAGGTTACTCTTAGTCATAATGGTGTTCTGTTTTTGGATGAGCTTCCTGAATTTGAGCGCTACACTTTAGAAATGTTAAGGCAACCCTTAGAAGATGGGGAGGTAAATATTTCTAGAGTGAGGGCGACAACAACCTTCCCTAGCAGGTTCCTCCTTGTGGCGGCGCAGAACCCCTGTCCCTGCGGTTATCTTGGTGATAAGCATCATGCATGTTCCTGTAAGCAGAAGGACATTGATAATTACAGGCGCAAGATTTCCGGACCTTTACTGGACAGAATAGATATGCAGATTAATCTGGTACGGGTTGAGTTCAGTGAGCTGGAAAGCAAGGCACAGGGTGAAGCTTCTGCGGAAATAAGGAAGCGGGTCGTTGCAGCACGCAATCGTCAGCTAGCAAGATTTGCAGGGAGCGGTATTTACTGCAATTCTCAGATGACGAGACGCGAGGTTGCTCAGTATTGCTTGCTGGACGAAGCTGCCCAGAAAGTTTTAGGAAAATATTTTACGGCGTTACATCTAAGTGCACGTAGCCACGATCGTATTTTGAAGGTAGCACGTACCATTGCGGATTTAGCTGGTAGCGAAAAGATTACTGCTGCGCATATTGCAGAGGCAATTCAGTTGCGGACTAGCGTGAGCCGTTAAAGACAGCAGTATGGATTTTCAGATATACTACCGAAATTTGAAGTAAGCTACATCAAAAGATACAATCTAATAAGTTTTTTGTTTTGCAAGTACAATAATAGTAGCACAGTCGAAAAGAGGTGTAAGCTGCTTGAAAACTGAAAACTATATCATAGAAAGAATCGAGGCTCTGCGTGAAGAACGCCAGATGAGTCGTTATCGCTTGGCGCAGGTATCCGGGCTGTCCCAGTCGTCTGTTTCTAATTTGCTGAACAGAAGCAACGTCCCTACCATTCATACCTTGGAAAAAATTTGTGTTGGTTTAGGTGTGACTCTGGCGCAATTTTTTGCTAAGGACGGTAAGACTTTGGACTTAACAGAAGATCAGGAAAAAATCTTGAGCGTCTGGGGATCGTTAAGTGAAGAAGAAAGATTAAGGGTATATGCTTTTATGCAGGGAATGCGAAAAGACTAGTCCTCCTGTATAGAAGAGTACAGACAGCATTCTTAGAATATGGTAAAATAATAGCATCACTTTTGTGATGCTATTATTTTTGTTTTACAAGCAAGACTGTGCTCAGCGCAGTTTAAGCAGTTATAGGAGGTTAGTTTATGCGCGTTGTATTAACAATAATTGGTAAAGATAAGGTTGGCATTATTGCCGGAGTAAGCAATACCTTGGCAGAATGCAATATCAATATCATCAACATCAATCAGAACATTATGCAAGGTTTCTTTAATATGGTACTCATCGGTGATATGACAGAAGCTACTGTTTCCCTGCAAGAAGCCAAAGAAAAGATGCATACCTTGGGTGAGAAGATTGGCGTGGAAATCCGTATGCAAAGCGAAGAAATTTTTACTGCCATGCATCGTGTGTAGGAGGCAGCTATGTTATTCAGTACTAAGGATATTTTAGAAACAACGCGTATGATTACCGAAAACAAATTGGATGTGCGCACCATCACCATGGGTATTAGCCTGCGTGACTGCGGACATTCTGATATTAAGGTAACTGCGCAAAAAATTTATGATAAGATTTGCCACAAAGCGGAACACCTTGTAAAAACTGGTGAGGACCTTGAAGTTGAACTGGGTGTGCCTATTATCAACAAGCGTATTTCCGTTACACCTATTTCCATGGTTGGGGAAAGCTGTGACGCTAACGATTACGTTCCCTTGGCGCAAGCCTTGGACAAAGCTGCAAAGACTGTGGGTGTAAACTTTATTGGTGGTTTTTCTGCTTTGGTAGATAAGGGCTACACTAAAGGCGATAGGAATTTGATTGCTTCCATCCCCGAAGCCTTGGCTTTAACTGATATCGTATGCTCATCCGTAAGCGTTGGCTCTACTAAATGCGGTATCAATATGGATGCGGTGAAGCAAATGGGTGAGGTTATCAAGCTGGCAGCAGCTCGTACTGCTGACAGGGATGCCATTGGCTGTGCGAAGCTGGTTGTGTTCTGCAACGCTGTACCGGATAACCCCTTTATGGCAGGCGCTTTCCATGGCGTTACCGAACCTGAAACTGTTATTAACGTAGGCGTAAGTGGTCCGGGCGTTGTTAAGAATGCCTTGGAAGCGGTGCGTGACGGTGATATTGGTATGGTTGCAGAAACAATTAAAAAGACAGCCTTCAAAATTACCCGCGTTGGTCAGCTGGTAGCACAGGAAGCTGCCCGTCGTCTGAATACCCAATTTGGTATTATCGACTTGTCCTTGGCACCCACTCCTGCCATTGGTGACTCCGTTGCTCACATTTTGGAAGAGATTGGCTTGGAAAGTACTGGTTGCCCCGGTACTACTGCAACCTTGGCAATGCTTAATGACGCTGTAAAAAAAGGTGGCTTGATGGCTTCCAGTTATGTTGGCGGTTTGAGCGGTGCCTTCATTCCCGTAAGTGAGGACGCAGGCATGATTGCCGCTGTTGAACGTGGCTGCCTGACCTTGGAAAAATTGGAAGCAATGACCTGTGTATGCTCCGTTGGCTTGGATATGATTGCTATCCCTGGCGATACAAGCGCTTCTACTATCTCTGCCATCATTGCGGATGAAGCTGCCATTGGCATGATTAACAACAAAACTACTGCTGTACGCCTTATCCCCGTTCCGGGCAAGGGCGTAGGCGATACTGTAGAGTTTGGCGGGCTTTTGGGCTACGCTCCCATTATCGCTGTGAACAATTTTAGCGCAGATAAATTTATCTCTCGTGGCGGACGTATTCCCGCACCGGTAAGGAGCTTGACTAACTAATGTTACGCAAAAGCAAACGAGAAGCTATCTTAAAAATATTAGAAGAAACCTATAAGGATACCAAGACTGCCTTAAATTATAATTCTCCCTTTGAA
>JAFTMR010000063.1 GCA_017452325.1 Phascolarctobacterium sp.
GGTTTTCACAACTTCATTATTCAAATTGCTCAAATCAGTTTGAATAGTATCTGTTTTGTTTTCCAATGCCGCAATATCTTTTGCATTTGCTACTACTTGCTCATTAGTTTTACCTAATTCAGTATTGAAGTGTGCGTTGGTATTTTGAATTTCGGTGTTGACAGCATCTAATCCTTCCGCAACTTTATTCACTGTAGCGTTAGTATTCTCAACTTCTTTGTTAAGATCACTTAAATCAGTTTGGATATTACCAGTCTTAGTTTCCAATGCCGCAATATCGTTTGCATTTTCTACTACTAACTCATTGGTTTTACCCAGTTCAGTATTGAAGTGTGCATTGGTATTTTGAATTTCGGTGTTGACAGCATCCAATCCTTCCGCAACTTTATTCACTGTAGCGTTAGTATTCTCAACTTCTTTGTTAAGATCACTTAAATCAGTTTGGATATTATCAGTCTTAGTTTCCAATGCTGCAATATCGTTTGCATTTTCTACTACTAACTCATTGGTTTTACCCAATTCAGTATTAAAGTGTGCATTGGTATTTTGAATTTCGGTGTTGACTTTATCAAGACCGCTTGCTACTTCATTAAGTACCTTATTCGTATTTTCTACCTCTGTGTTGAGTTTGGAGAGGTCTGTCTGTATCCCCTCAGTCTTCGTTTCGAGCGCCGCTATATCTTTGATATTTTCTACAATAGCTCCACTCAAATCCTCTTGTACCGCATTTACATGTTCAGTTATATTTTTAGACACATCATTGATTTGTTCTGTAAGACTTTCAGATACGGTATTGATATGCTCATTAGTATTATTTGCTACATCATTCACATGGTCAGTTACATTTTTTACATGTGTATCTACCTCTGTCTTAGTGTAAACATCTGATGCATTTGCTTTACTTCCAATAGCAGCATCCAATTGACCTTTGTTTACTGCATCAGTATCAGCCACACCATCTGCTACGTTCACCAGTTTTCTATATTGGTTAGGATCTTCATCCTTACCAGAACCAAAGCTTACAACATTATCTTCTTTCGCAATAGAACCTGTCCCAATCGCTACAGAATTTTTACCTTCTGCACTTGCTACATAACCAAGGGCCAAGGAACCCCAACCAGTTGCAGATGCTGCTGCACCTACTGCTGTTGCACTATAATTTTCAGCATTTGTACCGGTACCGATGGCAATCGCATTATCACCACTTGCTACCAATGGTTGTCCCAATGCGCTCATACCATAACCTATTGCCACAGAGCCTACGCCAGTCGCTTGCGCTTCATAACCTAAACCTACAGCTGCCGCACCGGTTGCTGTATTGTCTATTTTTTTAGCAAGGCCATTTTGTAAAGTTGCAATATTTTCTTCATTTCTCTGAACATGATTTGCTACAGTATCAAGAGTAGTATTAACTTCATTAAATTCTCCTACCAAATCAATACCATTAACAGTAGCAGCCTTTACATCACCAGCCACTACCAAATCATCGGTATCCATAGTAGTGATAACTTTGCCTTCTTTAAGCTCTACGTCACCGCGGAGAGCAACGTCAATAGCACTTGCTTCGTAAGCTAAGTCTTTACCATCAGTACCATTAGTGTATGTTACTGCGCTTTTAAGTTTATCTTCCAATCCAGTTAAAGCTTCTTTAGCACCGCCGGTTAAATCCAAATCGCGTACTTTAACAACAGTCCCAGTACTAGTGTTATTAGCAATCATTACTGCATTAGCAGTATTTAAGAGACTTTGATCAAGCGCAATAACACCACCTGATCCACCAAATGTTTCCAATTCACTCTTATCTTTTGCATTAAAGGTAGCGCCATTACTGAAAGATACAGTAGCATTTTCATTACCTTTGGTGTTAATCGCACCTTCAATAAAAGAATCAGTGCCACTTAATTGCATACCAGTAAGGTTACCTTGCGTTGCATTAATACTACCTTTAAGTTGAATTGTGCTAATAAGAGACTCACCATTTTTAGATTTAAAGCTTAATTCTGCACCACTATTAAGCAACTCAATCCCGCCATTAACAACTGCCTTGTCAGCATAAACGTAGGTTCCGCCAGTTCCATTTACGGTAAAAGCATTTTTCTTTTCAGTAGAAGTTATGTTCAACTCATTTGTTGTAATTTTATTTATACCATTTTGCGCAAAAACAGCTCTTCCATAAGCAGTAATATCAACCACATCTGCCTCTAACTCGTGCATATCAGTTTGATTGGAAGCATATACAGCAAAACTATGTGTAGAATTTAAAATTATTTTTTCAGCCTTGATACTATCTTTTGAAAAATATCCCAAAGCCGGATTATATCCCGATATAGATACAACAGAACCCTCTCCACCAACTATTTTAGTCCAAGCAATAGCACCAGTAACTTTATCCGTTCCTTTTGGTATTAAATTTAATCTTTGATTTTCGCCAAGACTAACTTCTACATACTCCTGGTTAGTATTATATGTTGTCCCAGCAACGCCTAAAATAATTGATGGCCTTATATCGCCGCCATCAACAGAAGTTTCTTGTTTCCAACCATCTTTTGTTGCATCCAGGGTTACCTCGTTACTACCAAGTGTATAATTACCAGCAACACCAACTCTTTCAGTTTCAGTACCATCTAACACAAAATCATTATTCGCCGCCAACGCATTCCCCGTAATCACAAACGCCATTACAGCACCAAGAGCCAAGCCTTTTGCCATAGGTGATTTGCCTACTTTAGCACTCTTTACACCACCGGTAATAACATTTTTAGCCAATTCAGAAACTACTACATAGCAGTTCTTAACTTTACTCCAAACAACTTTGTAAATCTTGTTCATCACAAGACCTCCCTTTCGTCTTTAGAATTTCATTTATTATAAAGCGTCATGCTTGCCACCAACGCTATATAACCTAACCCCTTCAGTCAGCTACGCTGACAGCTTCCCCAAAGGGGACGCCTTTCTAAGAACAAAATTTACTTGCTTTCTAAGCAACGATTAGCAAAAAGCAGCGACATAAATTCAAGAAAATATCGCGAAGCTCCGCATCCTGAGCTACACTTTCTAAAAGCTTCTATAAACTACGAAGCGAATATGCGGACAGCGATATTTTCATACCCAAAGGAGCGTTGCACTACCTTTAAATCAGCACTGACTCCCGAAGCTTTTTGCTTGTTGCGGAAAGCAATAAATTTTGAATAGACCCCCTTCAGTCACCTACGGCGACAGCTTCCCCAAAGGGGACGCCTTTCCTTAAACGTCCTTTATCTCCACAGCTTTAAGCAGCCTCAAAATCTGCACTGCCTCTTCAATGCTGATAGCCTTCTTCATCCCTGCAGGCGTTGCTTCACCAGCATCATCAAACTCTGTGAAAAAGTCTGCCATCTTGCAGTCTAACACCTCTCGCATTTTAAAAAGGTTTTGGATGGTAATAGCTGTTCTGCCGCTTTCCATATTGCTCAAATTGGTTTGGGATAGTCCAATCCGCTCTGCCATCTTCGTCTGCGAAATCCCCTTATCCAAACGCAGGAACTTAACCCTACGTCCCAGCAGCTTAAACTTTTCTTCCATCTTCAACACCTCGGTTTAAAAATCATAAATCTACTTGTAA
>JAFTMR010000064.1 GCA_017452325.1 Phascolarctobacterium sp.
GCTGATGGCCAGCAGGACAAAATGGACGGCTTGAGTGTTGCCTATGATGCTTGGCGCTTTAACGTGCGTACCTCCAACACTGAGCCTGTAATGCGTCTGAACGTAGAAACCAAGGGCGATAAAGAGCTGTTGGCAGAAAAGACCGCAGAAATTTTAGAAATTATTGGTGGAGAGGAAGCATAAAATGTTCAAAAAAGTTCGTAAGGCAGTTATTCCTGCTGCTGGTTTAGGTACCCGCTTTTTGCCGGCGACCAAAGCTGTTCCTAAAGAGATGATTCCCATCGTGGACAAACCCACTTTGCAATATATTATTGAAGAAGCTCTTGCTTCTGGCATCGAAGATGTTTTGATTATTACCGGTCGCACCAAACGTGCCATTGAAGACCATTTCGACAGAAGCATTGAATTGGAATTGAACCTTGAAAAAGGTGGCAAACTGAAAGATTTGGAAATGGTACGTGAGATTGCAGGTATTCGTGTCCATTACGTGCGTCAAAAAGAACCCCGTGGACTGGGGCATGCAATTCTGTGCGCTAAACAATTTGTTGGTGATGAACCTTTTGCAGTACTTTTGGGTGATGATGTTGTTGACGGCGAAGTTCCTGCTCTGAAACAGCTTATTGACGTGTACGACAAAACTGGCAGCAGCGTTCTTGGCGTGCAGGAAGTTCCGTTGGAAAAAGTTTCCAGCTACGGCATTGTTGCTTCCCAACCTACTGACGACGTTCGCACCTTCACCGTAACTGATATGGTGGAAAAGCCTCCTGTGGAAGAAGCTCCCTCCCGTTTGGCAGTGCTTGGCCGCTATGTTATCAATCCGGAAATCTTCCCTATTTTGGAAGTTACTCAACCCGGTCGTGGTAATGAGATTCAATTGACTGATGCTCTCCAAGTTTTGGCGAAGGAACAAGCAATGTACGCTTACAACTTTGAAGGCCGCCGCTACGATGTGGGCGATAAGCAAGGCTTCCTTGAAGCTACTGTGGAAATGGCATTGAAACGTGACGACTTGCGCGACAAGTTCTTGACCTATTTGCAAGATATTGTTGCCAAAGAAACTGGCAAATAAAAGGAGAAGCTAATGAATATTCTTGTTACCGGTGGCGCAGGCTATATTGGTTCCCACGTTGTGGAGGCTTTGCAAGAAGCAGGCTTCACCCCCATTGTTTACGATAATCTTTCTACTGGACATGCAGTTGCTGTTCCTGAAGATGTGCAGCTGATTGAAGGTGATATTCATAATGTAACCTTTGCTAAACATATTATGGAGCAATACGAAATTGACGCTGTCATCCATTTTGCGGCAAGCAGTCTGGTGGGCGAAAGCATGGAGAATCCCTCCAAGTATTATTTCAACAATGTGGAAGGCTCCTTCCATTTGCTGGAAGCAATGCGTGGGGCTGGGGTTGATAGAATTGTATTCAGTTCTACTGCAGCAGTTTACGGAGAGCCGGAAGAAGTACCTATTAAAGAAGATAGCAAGCTGCAACCCACCAATGTTTACGGTCGTAGCAAATTAGTGATTGAAGGTATGCTGGCGGATTACGATATGGCTTATGATATGCGTTATGTGGCGCTTCGCTACTTTAACGCTGCTGGCGCTTCCCCCACTCGTGTGATTGGCGAAGACCATAATCCTGAAAGCCACTTGATTCCCCTCGTTTTAAAAACTGCTCAAGGCGTACGCAAACAGGTTGCCATTTATGGGACTGATTATCCTACGGAAGATGGTACTTGTGTGCGTGACTACATTCACGTTTGTGATTTAGCGAAGGCTCACGTGCTTGCCTTGCAGCATTTGTTAAAAGGTGGCGCTAGCCGCGTCTATAATCTTGGTAGCGAAAATGGTTTTAGTGTGCGCCAGATTATTGATAGCGCAAAACGTGTTACCGGCGTTGACTTTACTGTAGTGGAAGAAGCTCGTCGTGCAGGTGACCCTGCGGTGCTTATTGCTTCCAGTGAAAAGATTCGCGAAGAATTGGGCTGGGTTCCTGAACACAGCAATGTGGAAGAGGTTATCAGCACTGCTTGGAATTGGCACAAGGGACATCCCTACGGATATAATGAATAAAAATTTTAGACCACTTGCTTTGAGCAGGTGGTCTTTTGCTTTTGTTATATTAATTTGATAGAATGTTACATATAAACAATGGAAAATTGATGGAAGTACTGTTACGAAGCATAGCAGTGCTTATATTGGTTTTGAGAGGTAGAAATGCAATTAGTTGTAGATAATGTGGCGAAGGCCTTTGGTATCAATGAAATATTTAAAAATGTCAGCTTTATGGTGGAACAGGGCGAGCATCTTGGCTTGGTAGGCGTTAACGGTAGTGGTAAGACTACTTTGCTTCGCTGCCTGCTGAATCCTGAATACGTGGATAAGGGCGCCATTAAGTTTGAACCGGGAACCAGTGTTGGTTATGTGCAACAGGGCTTTACGGATATTGAGGGAACCATTTGGCAATTTATGCTCAAGAGCTGTCCGGAAATTTTAGGCTTGCGTGAGAAGCTGCAGCAGCTTGAAGAGGCTTCTGCTGAATTGGACGGAGCAGAGCTTGACGAAGTACTGGAGGAATATGCTCGCGTTACTAAGCGCTATGAGCATATGGACGGTTACAATTTGGAAGCTCGCATTAAACGCGTGCTCATCGGTTTGGGGTACAAAGAGGACTGGTGGGAAAAGGACGCCGCAACTTTGAGCGGTGGGCAAAAAACTCGTCTGATGTTGGCGGCTGCACTGGTGCGCAATCCGGACTTTATGATTCTTGACGAACCTACCAACCATCTGGATATTTTGATGACTCAATGGTTAGAAGGATATTTGCGCGAATTTCGTGGCGGCTTGATTGTTGTCAGTCATGACCGCGCCTTTCTGGATAATGTGGCGACCCGCATTTTGGAAATGGAAGGCGGTAAGCTGCAAAGCTTTAAGGGCAATTACAGCAAATATTTAGAGCAGAAGGCAATCCAAACTCAAACCTTGGAAGCTGCCTATAACGCTCAACAGGATTATATCGCTCGGACGGAAGCGTATATTCGTCGCTTTAAAGCAGGCATTAAAAGTAAAATGGCGCGTGGTCGGCAGTCCCAACTGGATAGACTGGAACGTATTGATGCACCTGTATATAATGAAGAATTTGAATTGCGTCTGCCTCCTGCGGCTGAATGTGCTGATAGAGTACTGATTATGGAAGATTTGACCATTGGTTATGGCGATAACGTGCTTGCCAAGGGAATCAACCTTACGCTGCGACGTGGAGAGAAGGCTGCCCTGATGGGAGCCAACGGTACGGGGAAGACCACTCTTTTGAAAACTATCTTGGGCGAAGTGGAACCCCTTAAAGGTAGGGCGAAGATTGGCAATAGGGTACAGATTGGTTACTTCTCC
>JAFTMR010000009.1 GCA_017452325.1 Phascolarctobacterium sp.
AATGCGCCGTCAGCATAGCCATCAACTACGCCTGCAGCTGCCAATTTAGCTACGGAGTCATATGCCCAGTGGCCAGCGGGAACGTCAGAGAACGGGTTAGCTGCGTAAGCGGAAGCGGTTACGCCAAGAGCCATTGCCATTGCAAGAACTAAAGATTTTTTCATAATAAGTTCCTCCCTTTAAGGAATTTTATTTTTATAAAACACCTTGGGGAAACCTAAGCTCTGCCGCTTCCTTCTAAGAGTGTCCTAGTTTCCTCTAAAATTTCACGTCATCACTACAGCTTTCCTTGCCGGTGTGCTATAACCCAAGGAGCCTTAAACGGTTCAAGGCACTCCGTTCAAGGCTATGCCTAAATTTCGAAGTATAACCACCCCTGCTTCTAAGAGGAAAACAAGATTGCCAAATCCTTAGTAAAAAGACAATCAAATTTTTTAGAAGCTAATTGTTATAGCGACTAATCTTTAGACGCTTACATTATAGCACAGTTGTCCCCCCCCATCAAGACTTTTCGGTGTGAAATAGTAAAAAAGATTACATCTTTTCCACTACTTCACAGCCTCAAAGTACTTCGCTTCGCGAATCCCCAAGTTGGCAACAAAAAAGACTGTTCCCAAAGGGAACAGTCCTACAAAAAACAAAAAGACCATCCAAACTGGATGGTCTGATTTTTTAATGGTGGCCCCGGCAGGATTCGAACCTGCGACCTTTTGATTCGTAGTCAAACGCTCTATCCAACTGAGCTACGGAGTCATTAGTTACTTGCTTCAAGCAACAATGATATTATAGCGAAGAACCGCACTCTTGTCAACACTCTTTTTAAAAAATTTTAGATTATTTTTTTGTTTTCTTCTTCACTACTTTTTTATCGCCCCATCTATCGTTAAACAGCCCACAATAAATAAAGAAGCCTAAAGATATAATGAAGAAAAAGACACTGGTGCTTTGAGCAGAGGTTAAGCCAAACATCCAAGGCTCTGCGTAATCGCCACGCAGCATTTCCAAACCAAAGCGCACTACAGAATAAAGCATACCGTACAAGCAGATGGCTTGACCCTTAGCGTGGTTAGTGGTGCGGAACATTAAGAGCAAGGCAAAAATTACAACGTCCAGCTGCCCTTCCCACACTTCTGCAGGCCAAAGGGGAGTGGAGCCGTAAGTTTTGAACGCCAAGGTTCCTTCCGGATAAACCAAGCCAAAATCGCCGCCGGTGGGTGCGCCAAAGGCATCGCCGTTGAGCAGGTTAGCCATGCGCCCGATGGCTTGCCCTATTATTAATGAAGGAATTACAATATCACCAAACTCCACCCAGTTGATGTCGTGAAGCTTGCAGTAAATAATCCCCGCCGCCATACCGGCAAGCATACCGCCCTGCACCGCCATGCCCCCCTGCCAAACGAAGGGTATTTCTAACAGGTGGTCCTTGTAATAAGCCCAATCAAAAAAGAAAACATCCCATAGCCTTCCGCCAATGAGACCGGCAAAACCGCCGTAGATACCAATATCAATTACATGCTCATGCCAGCGTCCGTCCTGCTTTGCCAAAAAATATGCAACTCCAATGGCAAGAAAGATTGCCATGGAAAGACACAAGCCGTACATGCGCACAGGAAAATCTCCAATATAAAATAAGTACTGATGCATTATAGCCTCCTAAAATTTTTACCTAGTAGTTATTTTAGCATTTTATTTCCTTTTCGC
Source organism: Phascolarctobacterium sp. (assembly GCA_017452325.1). Lineage (GTDB taxonomy): Bacteria > Bacillota > Negativicutes > Acidaminococcales > Acidaminococcaceae > JAHHUH01. Next base: position 1,702 of record JAFTMR010000009.1, read on the forward strand.
CTAGTACCCTTGGCTTGTGAAAATTTTTCAAATCACCCCAAAAGAGTAGGAGTAAGTGAATAAGTATGCTATAATACTGTGTAGAGAAAGCATTGGTTGGCCTCGCCGCCTGCCAATATGATATAATAGCTTTAATTTGTGGAAAAGGAGAATAGGTCGTGTTACGCATAGAAAATTTATCTGTTGCTGTTAAAGGCAAGCAGATTTTGAAAAATATTAACCTGCATATCGCTCCAGGTGAAGTGCATGTGCTCTTCGGTCCCAATGGTACGGGCAAATCTACCTTGATTGGCGCAGTCATGGGTTTTGAGCGTTATGAGATTTTAGAAGGCAAAATTTATTTTAAGGGTCAGGATATTACGGAAGCCCCCTGCTACGAACGGGCGCGTCTGGGTATCGGTATGATGATTCAACGCCCGCCCACCATTCGTGGTCTCACCCTGCGCCAGATGATTACCATTTGCGGCGCTACTCCCGAAGAAGTGGAGAAGATGGCTCAGTGGATGGGCTTGTCCGACTTCCTCGACCGCAGTGTAAACGAAGGCTTTAGCGGTGGTGAGCTTAAACGCAGCGAGTTGCTACAGCTGATGGCGCAAAAACCTGACCTGCTACTTTTAGACGAGCCGGAATCCGGCGTTGACGTGGAAAACATTGCCCTCGTAGGACGGGCGGCTAATTACATCCTGCATAACGACAGCACTCCCTGCTCCGGCGCAGGCTGCGACAAGGGCTGCTGCTCCTTCAATTGCAGTGCTAATCCCTTGGCTGCTCCCCAAAAGAGCGGTTTGATTATCACCCACTTGGGGCATATCTTAAAATATGTGCCTGCTTCCCACGCCCACATTCTTTACCAAGGAAGCCTAACCTGCCCTGGCGGTGACCCCTTGGATATTTTGGGATGCATTGGTCAATCCGGTTACGAAACCTGTGTTAATAAAGGATGCAGGAGGATTAGAAAATGAGCAAAGAAATTTTACAGGCAGCTCTCCACAAGCAGGGTGCCTTTGGTAATGATATTGATTTAAGCCAATACGACAACAGCGATATTGCCCATGTGCAAAGCGAGGCAGATATTTCCGAAGCAGGCAAGGCACAGATGGAGCATGTAGGTATTGAGCTGGACGGCGAAAACCGTAGTGCTTCCTTCATTCAGGTAGATAACGCTGTGCTGGAGCCCAAGGTTAAGGCTCAGACCCCCTTGGAACTGATGAACACCGGCGTTGCCGCTCAAAAATATCCTGAACTGGTGGAGAAATACTGGTGGAAAGCAGTGGCTCCCGATATGGACAAGTACACTGCCACCACTGCCCTTGAAAAAGAAAATGGTTACTTCATCCGCGTGAAGGCTGGCGAAAAAATAAATTATCCCTTGCAGGCCTGTGTGTTCCTGAGCCATGAAGACCAGCTGCAACGCGTTCATAATGTTGTCATTGTAGAAGACGGTGCAGAACTGAACATTATCTCCGGCTGCGCCAGCGACCCTGCCGTTGACAAAGCAATCCACCTGGGCATCAGCGAAATGTACATTGGCAAAAACGCCAAGCTTACCTTTACCATGATTCACAGCTGGGGCGAAAACATTAGCGTTCGTCCCCGTAGCGCTACCATTATCGACGCAGGAGGACAGTTCATCTCCAACTATGTTTGCATGGAAAAAGCCAAGGACGTGCAGATGAACCCTGTTACCCGTTTAGTAGGCGAAGGTGCGGTGGCACGCATGAACTCCATTCTGGTTGCGCCCAAGGGCTCCCATCTGGACATTGGCGGCAAGGTTATTCTGGAAGTTCCCGGTACCCGCGCCGAGATTGTAGCCCGCACCATTTGTACCGGTGGTGAGATTGTTAACCGCGGTACCCTGATTGGCAAGGCAGAAGACGTGCGCGCCCATCTTGAGTGCAACGGCCTGATGCTTGCAGACGAAGGCTACATATCTGCCATTCCCCAGCTGGATGCTTACACCGGCAACGCCGAAATGAGTCACGAAGCTGCTGTTGGCAGAATTGCTCCGGAAGAGATTGAATACCTGATGGCGCGCGGTCTTGACGAGGACGAAGCAACTGCTACTATCGTGCGCGGCTTCCTTAATGTAAATATTGAAGGCTTACCCGATAGCCTCGCTAAGAAAATCTCTGAGACTTTGGACACCTTTAGTTATAATAAAGGTATGTAAAAATACTTGTAAAATAAAATTTATAGGTGTATAATTAGTTTGTTCGTTAAGAACTGCTACTCCCGGATGGTGTAATGGTAGCACAAGTGACTCTGGATCATTTAGTCTGGGTTCGAGTCCTAGTCCGGGAGCCAAAAATGGCGCTATGGTCAAGCGGTTAAGACGTCGCCCTCTCAAGGCGAAATCACGGGTTCGATTCCCGTTAGCGCTACCAATGAAATCAAGCTCACCTCAAATGAGGTGAGCTTTTCTTTTTCCTATGGTATCAATTTATATATTTCCTTCATTTATATAGTGCTAAAGCCTCTTCAATAAAGAGGGCAATGCTACGCCACTGATAGTTTTGTTTTACATAACCAAAGCGTATCATATACTTGGCCCCTGCTCCCAAGCGTAGCAGGTGTAATTTCGCCAAGGTTTCCCTGGATAAAGTCTTGAGTGCCAAATTCTCCGGACAGAAGCAGGCACCACAGCCTTCCACACACAGGGATAACAGGGTTTCAATATTGTCGGACTGCACCTTTATATCCATCTCACAGCCTGCCTCCGCCAAAAATCTACGCCCAATCCTCCCCGCTATATTATCAATATTCATCAGCACAAAGGGGCAGTCCTTCAAAGGACGGAGATTCCCCAGCTCAATTACCTCTTGTAGAACTCTCTCCCTATCTGTGCCGTAGATTTTCTCCAACAGCTCATCACTTACGAAGAGAACGTTCTCCTCCTCGTAAAAATCCTGCAGCTCCATCCCGGGAACAGCCTCTTCAAAATTAGCAATGGCCAAATCAATTTCGTGGCTCAGTAATTTATTCCGCAACACCTCGTTGGAAGCTTCTACAAGCTGCACCTGGATAAAGGGGTGCTGCCTTTGGAAAGAGGTTATCAGCTTGGGCATAAGGATATGCCCACGAGAGAAGGCGATGCCTATTTTCAGTAAGCCCCTTTCTTTTTGCGCAATATCATCCAATTCATGCTGCATGCTTTCCAGCTGACTTTGAATGGTCAGGGCATACCGCAGGTAAACCTGCCCTGCATAAGTTAATTTTAAAGGAATGCTCCGCACAAAAAGACTGCTGCCAATTTCTTTTTCCAGCTGAGCGATATAATTACTCAAAGTCTGCTGGGTGATGTGTAATTGCTTGGCAGCCTTGGTAAAGCTGCGCTCCCTTGCTAGGGAGATGAAGTAGTCAAATCTAGAAATATTCATAAATCCACCTTGATACAGTTTATATTTGTATCTTATATCATTTTTAACAGTTTTACAACGATAAGTTTAAGTACTATACTTTAAATAAGTTTATTTTTAGAGGTGACATTAATTGAACAAAAAGCTTTCCATACTGACAGGTCCTTTAAGCTGTGCTGTGCTGACCTTTCTGCTCCAATACTATTTTGGTTTTAAGAGTGCCTTAGCCATTGGCACCATTATCTGGATGGGACTCTGGTGGATTACCCGCCCCGTAGATATTGCCGTAACGGCTCTGCTCCCCATCGGCATCAACGCTCTTTTTGACCTGGTGCCTGCCAACCAAATCATCAATCAATATTTTTCAGAGATTGTTGTCCTCTTAGTAGGCTCTGACCTGATTAGCCTTACCTGGACGAATACAGGACTGGATAAACGCCTTGCCATAAAAACCCTGTGCTGCATAGGTACTTCTCTCAAGCAGCAGATTACCGTATGGCTTTTTGTTTCTACCATTCTTTCCATCTTCCTGCCCAACGTGGTGGTTGCAATGATTATGGTTCCCATCGCAGTCTCCATGCTCCACTTCATTGGCGAGAAGCTAATCCGCTCCAGTAAAATTGCCGTTCCCATTCTGCTTGCCATTGTGTGGGGCTCCGGCATTGGCGGCTTCGGTTCCCCCTTGGGAGGCTCCGCCAACCTGGTTGCCATCAGCTATCTGGAAAGCATTTGTGGCCACGAGTTCATGTACATAGACTGGATAACTCGTTTTCTTCCCTTTTTGGTTTTGACAATGCTCTTGAATTTGGCAATCTTACTTTCTATTAAATTGCCTGTTACGAAGCTTGCCAACACCAAAACTTATTTCAACGACATGTATAAGCAATTAGGACCTATGAGCAAAGGCGAAAAAATAGGTCTGGGCTTATTCATTATATCTACAGTTCTCGCCTTTGCTCGCCCCCTTTTCGCAGAAGCCTTACCAGCTCTGCGCCCTGCCTACATCTTTTTCATCTGCGGTCTCTTAACCTTTATGCTTCACGATGAAGAGGGCAAGGTGCTGCTCACCTGGAAGCAGGCAGAAAAAGAACTTATGTGGGGAATGTTCTTCCTCTTTGCCGGCGGCTTAGCCCTTGGTAAAATGGTAACCGGTACCGGCGCCGCTGCCAAGCTTGCAGAAGTCATTACGGTTATGCCCCTTACCGGCGGTATTGAAACAATCTTTGCCTTCACCGCCTTCTCCACCCTGTTAACAGAGGTTTCCAGTAATACGGCAGCAGCCTCCATCGCCATCCCCATTATCCAAAGTATTTCTGAAGCCCTTGGCTTAAATGTAGTTCCCTACATTCTGGTAACCATCGTTGCTGTTAACTGCGCTTACATCCTGCCGGTTTCTACTCGTGCCATTCCTATTGGCTACGGCTTAGAGCCCTCAGAGCTTTTTAAGCATGGCATACTTCTTTCTATTTTAAATGTTCTCCTGACCACAGCCGTAGGCTATTTCTTCATTAACTTCTGGCCCGGCTTCGGACAAATTTAAAAAGTCAAATTGTTTCACGTGAAACAATTACAAAAAATAGCACCAAGCTTTCATCTTAGGATTAGAGCTTGGTGCTTTTGCTTGTTATTATTTATAAGCTTTAAGTGTGGTCAGGTCGTAAGGAGTTTCCTGGTACACCACGTTCAGCCAGTTCAGGTAAAACAGGTGAGCATAGCTGCACCATTTGAACAACGGACGTTGGCTGCTGTCATTATCAGGATAATAATTTTGAGGCAGGGCAATGTCCATACCCTTCTTCTTATCGCGTACATATTCGTCCAACAGGGTGTTCCTATCATATTCAAAATGCCCCAGAATAAAAATGCGGCGACAGTCTTTGGTAGCGCAAATGTTAATGCCATCCTCCACAGAGCGGGATAAAACCTCCAGCTCCCTCGTCGCATCAACGGCGCTGTCATCAATGGCAGTGTGGCGGGACTGAGGAATAAAGTAACGGTCGTCAAAGCCTCTTAACAGAGGATGATTGCGAACTGTTAAGCCATAGGGGAAAATACCAAACATTTTATGAGGCAGGGTTGTCTTTTCCACACCATAATAATAGTACAGGCCTGCCTGCGCTCCCCAGCAATAGTGCAGAACGGAGAAGGCATGTTCCTTTGCCCAATCAAGATAAGCAGTAATCTCCTGCCAATAGTCCACATCCTCAAAGGCGTAGGTTTCTACCGGAGCACCGGTTACGATAAAGGCATCGTAATATTTATCCTTAATGTCCTTAAATTCGTAGTACACCTTATCCAGATAAGAATTGTCTGTGTGAGTTGTCTCCCTGGATACTGTACGACAAAAATCTATTTCGAGCTGCAAGGGTGTGTTGCCAAGCAGGCGTAATAGCTGTAACTCGGTAGGCTTCTTTAAGGGCATCAGGTTCAAAACCAAAATTCTCAAAGGACGGATATCCTGATTCAGCGCCCTACATTCACCTATGGTAAAAATTCCCTCTTCGTGTAAGCGTTCAATGGCAGATAAGGAATCTGCGGTTTTAATAGGCATTGTTCTTTCCTCCTCAAAGCTATTCTAAAGTTTAAGTAAATTCAAAGCGTCAGCCAAAGCTTCAATTAAATCGTCAACATTTTCTAAACCTATGGAAAGGCGTACTGTTCCCGGTGTAATACCTGCCGCACGTTGGGCTTCTTCGTTAAGCTGCTGATGAGTGGTAGAAGCAGGGTGGATAACCAAGGATTTGCTATCCCCCACGTTGGCAAGGTTGGAGAAAATCTTTAAGCCGTCAATAAAGATACGTGCGTTATCGTAACCGCCCTTAATGTCAATGGAAAAGATGGAGCCTGTTCCCCTGGGGAAGTATTTTTTTGCCAGCTCGTAGTAGGGGCTATCAGGAAGCTCCGGATAATAAACCCTTTCCACTGCGGGATGCTGGTTCAGGAAAGCTACAATCTTACGGGTGTTTTCGATATGGCGTTCAATACGCAGGGAAAGAGTTTCCAAGCCTTGGTTAAGCAGCCAGGAATTAAAGGGACTAATCACAGCGCCGGTATCACGCAGCAATCTTGCTCTGATTCTGGTAACGAAGCCTGCCCCGGGAAGGTCGCGGGCAAAATTGATATCGTGAGCAGAAGGATCTGCCTTGTCAAAATCGGGGAAGCGCCCGTTTGTCCAGTCGAACTTTCCGTTTTCAACAATCACGCCGCCAATGCTGGTGCCATGCCCGCCAATGAACTTGGTAGCAGAATGAACGATAATATCAATGCCATGTTCAAAGGGACGGAAGAGATAAGGCGTAGCAAAGGTGCTATCAATAATTACGGGCAAGCCGTTGTCGTGA
>JAFTMR010000065.1 GCA_017452325.1 Phascolarctobacterium sp.
CCCTTGACCAAGCTTCGCTGCCTGTGCTTTCACAAATCTATATAATCTGCGCACTTCCTCCGTAGTTTCCATAGGCGGGGTGTAAACATAAGCCCCTGCCTCCACCAGCTCAGTAGTAGTGCGTTCATCGTAGTTTTTCGCAGCAATGGCTTTCACCTGCGCCACAACCTTTTCTGCTTCTGCCATGGTTGTATAGCGAATGTCAATCTTCGCTTCCGCATACTCAGCAACCACGTTGGCAAGAGTACCGCCGCTGATTACCCCCACGTTACAGCTCGTACCGCTAGCGTAATCATTGACCTCTGCCAAATCACTAATCTTCTTGCATAATTCGGTGATAGCACTGGCGCCTTTTTCCGGCTCATTTCCGGCGTGGGCAGCAATGCCTTTAATATGCAGCTCTGGCGCCCAACGACCTTTGCGTCCAATAACCACGCTTCCATTGGCGCGACCAAGCTCAAAATTAAAGCAGGCATCCTTACCTTGGGCAATGCGCTTAAAGTTTTCCACTGCATTAGTGGTGGGATGGTTGGTTTCCTCGTCGCCGACAATGAAAATGGTTAAATCTGTCTTGTCCCAACCATTTTCCAAAAGCGCCTTCACAGCGTAAACAAGTACGGCAATACCAGCCTTCATATCCAAAACGCCAGGGCCATAGGCAATGCCATCTTTAATGCGGAAAGGACGCTTTGCTGCCTCGCCTTTGAAGAACACCGTATCCGTATGACCGCTCAATAAAATTTTCTTTGCTCCCTCGCAGGGACGGGTTGCCAAAAGCTGAACAGGTCCTGCACTTTCGATAAACTCCACCTTAAATCCAAGGGGAGTGAGCTTCGTCGCAATCAGCTCTGCAATTTGGCGCACACCTTCCGGGCAGTCCACACCGCTATCTATATTTACCATTGCCTTTGTGAAATCTAAAATCTCTGCCTCGTAGGCTTTAATGCTTTCTAAAATCTTGCTTTCCATATGTAACTCCTATCAATGTTTCACGTGAAACAATCTCAAAAATAAAAATAGGCACAACATTTAATGTCATGCCTAAATTTTACCACATTTTTTGTAAAAATATAATTGCATATCCTCAGGTATACATCCTCCACACCAAATGTTTCACGTGAAACATTCACCCAAGGGGGACATCCCCTGAGAAAAAATTTATAATCGACGTATTAAAAAATCCCGCAAGCTTACGCTTACGGGATTCTTTAGTCTTTAGCTATTGATTTTTAAAATTACGCGCTAATTACAACTTTAAAACCAGCAGTTACTTCCGGGTGCAGCTTCGCTACAGCATCATATTCACCCAAGCCTTTAACAGCAGTTTTCAGTTCTACTTTACGGCGGTCAATTTGGATGCCGGTTTGCTTAATCAAAGCTTCTGCAACATCTTTAGAAGTTACAGAACCAAACATCTTACCGCTTTCACCCAGGCGAACCTTAATGGTAACAACAACCTTCTCAATTTGTGCGCCCAGCACTACAGCTTCGTCCTTAGCTTGAGCGGCGCGGTGAGAAGCAACTGCTTTATCTTGCTTTGCTTGGTTTACGTTAGCAACGCTTGCTTCCTTAGCCATTTTACGCGCCAACAAAAAGTTGCGGGCATAACCATCAGCAGCTTCAACAATATCGCCTTTTTTACCTAAATTTTTAATATCTTGCAGCAGAATCACTTTCATTATTATCTTTCTCCTCTAATTGTTTTTTTGCAAGCGCGATAATTTGCGGTTCAATCTCCGCAGCGCGCATATTATCAAGCTGTACGCCAGCCACCGTCTGATGACCACCGCCGCCTAATTCCTCCATTATAATCTGCACGTTAACGCTACCGTCGCTACGTGCACTTACGCCCAGGCTACCATCTTTATACTCAATAATAGCAACGCCCACATGAATTCCCTCAATATTAATTAAGGTATCTGCAATTTGCGCCGCCAAAATAGTAGTCTTGGCTTCCTTCTCTGCCTTCTTATAAACAGATATGGAAATTCCCGGTTCAACAACCTTTGCTTCCGCAAGCATGCGGGAACGCAGTTTCAGTATTTCCATATCGTCCTTAAACATTAGGCGTACCATATTGGGTGCCGCACCGCTACGTCGCAGCAGAGCCGCTGCTTCAAAAGTACGCTCGCCAGTTTGTACGGCAAAGTTTTTTGTATCAAGGACAATACCTGCATATAGGGCAGTTGCCTCCGCCGGAGTAATCTCCAGTCTATCGTTAAAGTAACCTACAAGCTCCGTCAGAAGTTCGCTGGTGGAAGAAGATGAGGGCTCTAAATACAGAAGCACCGTATCTGCCAGCAAGTCTTCCGCACGACGGTGGTGGTCCACAATAATTCGTTTAGATATAGCTTCCAGCACAGCTTTGCTCGCCGTAAGTATTTCCCGATGATGGTCTACCAGAATCAGCAGACTGTTAGGGGTAATATGCTTTAAGGCTTCTTCTTCCTCAACCATAATGGAATTGTAATCTTCTTCAAGCTCACTTACTCTCATGGTTTCACTGGCAAGCATTTCAGAAATACGGTTCACATTATCGTTGCGCCCGCTAATGACAATATAGGTTTCCTTGTTCAAGGACAGTGCCAGCTTCGCCATACCTATTGCACTACCAATGGCATCATAATCTTCCATGGCATGACCCATAATAAAAATTTTATCAGAAGCCTGCATTTGTTCATTAATGGTTTGCGCTACGATGCGGGCACGAACGCGAGTTGCCTTCGCTGCCACAGTGCTAGTACCACCAAAAAATTGTGTTGTTTTGTTCTGCACTACTACAGCCTGGTCGCCGCCACGTCCCAAAGCAAGATACAGGGAGTTATTGGCATTCTGCACCAACTCGTCCAAGGTAGAGCCGTCGCAGGAAACACCAATACTCAAGGTAGGCGGTATTTTGTTTCCGGCACGAATCTCACGCACCTTATCCAGCACAGTAAACTTTTCTTCAATTATTTCTGTTACAGCCTCTTGAGTAAAGCCCGCCAGGCTTTGCTCCTTATTCATACGGCAGATGAAACCATTTTTTTCGGCAACCCATTTAGTAACCATTTCGTGGATTTCACCATTAAGGTTTGCCATATTGGTTTCACTCAAGCCACGCATTACGTCCTCGTAATTATCAAAGCGGATATACGCAAGGCACAGTTTTTCTTTAGCGTATCTTTGGCGCAGCAATTCCAGGTCAGTAATATCAGTCAGATAAATCATTAAACCGCTGTTGGTGTTCTGCTCGCTTTTATTACCGGTTTTATCCAAGGTACGTACGCGGCAGTACTTCATATTATAGTAGCGGTCGTTCATCTGGATAAGCTTTTCCCCATCCTTGACGCTTAATAATTCAAAGGCATTGGGCTGTAGGGGAAGAACATCCTCCGGCTTGAGCCCTTCCAAATTTTTCTTGCCGGTCCATTCCTGAAACAACTCATTCTTCCATTGCAGCTTGCCATCCTTAGAGAACACTGCCATACCAACATCCAACTTACGCACCGCGTAATGATTGGTACGTTCAATGTTGCGGATGATATTATCCAGGTAGCTGCTAAAGAAGATTTCCTTGCTCATTAAAGTGCGGCGGCTAAAATAATATGTTAACCCAAAAATAATTGCCACAACGGGAATCATATAGGGTTCAAAATAACAAACAAGTATTGCCAAAAGCAGAATTACCAGCAAATAAATATTGGTATCTACTTTGGAGTTCATGTTGCGGTTGAACATGTTGAACATTTCGTTCACCTCAATTCTTATCTAAGACGATTAGAGCGAATCTTTCTGTAATCAAATATAATATCAAAGGCACCCACATAAACGATAATTTGAGAGAACAGAGGAATAAAGAACATCAAACCAGTTGCCAGATGCGCCCACCAGGCAGGCTTGTTCTTATGCTCTACAAACCAGTAGATAAGGCAAATGCCCTGCAGTACCAGAGCAAAGCTGGTAACAGTTTGTACGTTTACGGATAAATCGTACATCCAGCTATCCTTTGCGTTCAGATAAAAATAAGTTACTGCAAAAAGGGATAGAGCATAGGGCCAGAGAATCCAGCCGGGAACCTGCAAGCTGGTAAAGGGCGGGAAGGGTTCAAAGGTTTCGCCCAGCTTCGCCAAAATTTTCTTAGCTGCCCAGTAATTGATGAAGGCCAGCACAGGAGCACTAATCAAGAAAGCACCGGGCATAATGATGCGCATCATGCTGAGCATATCCGCATAACCCTGAGTTGCCGCTTGAATTTCTGCTTCGGACAAGCCTTGCTCACGATAATAAACAGCCAGCTCATTCAGGCTTTGGTTAAAAGAAGTAAACATCATCTCAATAGGATTGATTCCCAAAACAGCAAAGCTCAGCACCACATTGATAATGAGCGCCAAAATTGCACCAATACTGCCAAAAAACATTAGCTTCATTGGGGGGAAACGGCGACGCATACATTCACCAAGGATAATCCCCATTAAACCGAAGATTGCAACCAAGAAGAAGGCTTGAATGGGACTGATGATGATGGCAATGATAATACCTGCTACGATTAAACTCATCAGGCTCCATTTTAATCCATTGCGCATCCCGCAGATGATGATTGGCAAAGGCCATACAAAGTTTACGAAAGCACCCACAACGGGACTGTACATACTAATTAACGCCATGACGATGGCAATGGCAGCCAAGATGCCGGATTCGACCATAGCAGAAGTTTTACGAAACACAGAATTTCCTCCTTTATTACAAACACTAGTACCCCAGTGTAATCATTTTATTTAACAGTACTATTTTACATCAATATCCAACAAAAAGCAAAGAGTCCTTGCATCGGCACAGGGCAACAATCCTCCCAGATAGAAGCCCTCCCGAAAAATTTTCCTTATTTCTGAAATTTTCTTGTATAATTTATTTTTTATTTGACGTTCTTATGTTAAAATGTAATGATAATAAAGGATGTGCCCTATTTTATGAAGAACACAAAGATTTGCGGACGTTTTGCTCCAACGCCAAGCGGTCGTATTCATTTAGGCAATATTTTTTGTAGCCTGCTTGCCTGGCTTCACGCCAAATCCCAAGGCGGAGAAATTGTCCTGCGCATTGAAGATTTGGACAAAGTCCGTTGCCCCCGCTCCAACGCAGATTTACTGGCCAAGGATTTAGAATGGCTTGGTCTGACCTGGGACAAGGGCGCTTACGTCAGTGAAGACAGCGAGCATTATTTTCAGAGTGAGCGTTTTGATATTTACGCAAACTATTTTGAAAAACTGCAAGCAAAGAATTTGATTTACCCCTGCTTTTGCAGTCGTGGGCAGCTGCACGCAGCAGAAGCTCCTCATTTAAGTGACGGACGTATTCTGTACGCAGGCACCTGCAAAAACCTGACTGCTTCCGAGCGGGAAGAGCGTGCCCAAACACGCCAGCCTGCTTATCGCCTGGCAGTGACGGACGAACCCATCACTTTTGTTGACGGCAACTATGGTCAGCAAAGCTACAATTTAATAGAAGAAAGTGGTGACTTTATCGTCCGCCGAAGCGACGGCGTGTACGCTTACCAGCTGGCAGTAACCGTTGATGACGCATTGATGGGAGTTACCCATGTGGTACGCGGTTGCGATTTGTTAAGCTCCACGCCCATGCAAATCTACATTTATAAACTATTAGGCTTTACGCCGCCAAACTTCCTGCACATTCCCCTGCTGATGGCTCCCGATGGTCGCCGGTTGGCAAAACGGGACAGGGATTTGGATTTAAGTGTAATGCGCCAGCAGTACGATAGTCCGGAACCCATTATTGGTTATCTTGCCTATTTGGCAAAGCAAATACCCAAGGCTGAACCCATCAGCGCTACGGAGCTGGCAAAAATCTTCAACCCCCATCTCATCCCCACATATAATATAGCTGTGCCACCACAGCTTCCACAATTATAAATTTTTAGGAGGAAGAATCGTGAAAAATTTTCTTTTAGGCATTAAACTGAGCATGTTCATCATTGTTATCGCAACCATCATTGCAGGCATCGCCGCAGAGTTTCTCCTGCAAAATCGTTGGTTAGGATTTTTTGGTGTAGGTGTACCCCTGACTGCGCTCTACTGGTGGCAGGAATATACCAAAATGGCTGAGCTCAACAAAAAACTGCAAAATAAACATAAAAACAAATACCGCTAAGCATAGTGGCTAACATTTATTAAAGAGAGGAATTTTTATGACTAGTGACAGTAGCACGTCAGTGTTAATTATTATTTTCTGTATTTTATTTTCTGCTTACTTTTCCGCAACGGAAACTGCCTTTTCTTCCTTAAACCGTATTCGCATCAAGAATATGGCGGAAAAAGGCGACAAAAGGGCAAAGCTGGTTTTGGACCTGTTGGAAAACTTCGACAGCCTGCTTTCCAGCATCCTCATTGGCAATAACATTGTAAACATTGCCTGCGCTTCCGTTGCCACTATGTTGTTCGTAAAACTTTTGGGCGAAGAACATGGTCCCGGCGTTTCCACCATCGTTATCACCATCGTGGTCTTAATCTTTGGCGAAGTTTCCCCTAAAAGTATTGCTAAGGAAAATCCGGAAAAATTCGCTATGTTTGCTGCCCCCTTCATAAATCTGATTGTGATTTTGTTGACTCCTTTCAACTTCCTGTTCAAGCAATGGAAGAAGCTCCTGTCCAAAATCTTCCACACAGATAATGACTACTCCATTACGGAAGAAGAACTGCTGACCATTGTTGAAGAAGCCGAGCAAGAAGGCAGAATTGACGAGCAGGAAAGCTCCCTCATCCGTAGTGCCATCGAGTTTAGTGAACAAGAAGCTATTGATGTTCTTACTCCGCGTATCGACATCGTAGGTGTTTCTTCTGAAGCGACCAAGGAAGAGATTGCCCAAGTTTTCACCGAAACAAACTATTCCCGCTTGCCTGTGTATAAGGAAACCATGGACCATATCATTGGTATAATTTACCAAAAAGATTTTTACAACATGGTTTACGATAAAGAAGGAAGCATTAGCTCCATCATCCGTCCCGCCATGTATATCACCGAAAGCAAGAAGATTGGCGAACTGCTCAAAGAACTGCAGCACAAAAAATCTCATATCGCCATCGTACTTGACGAATACGGCGGCACCACCGGTATCGTAACTCTGGAAGACATCCTAGAAGAACTGGTTGGCGAGATTTGGGACGAGCACGATGAAGTAATCAACGAAATCGAAAAAATTTCTGATACCGAATACATTGTCCATGGCAGTACCAATTTAGAAGACTTATTTGAAGTTTTGGACATGGGCATGAAAATTGATAAAGAAGTCGAAGAAATGGAAGTTGTTACCGTCAGCGGTTGGGTTATGGAAGAAGTCTTAGAGCGCGTTCCCGTTCAAGGCGATACCGGTACCTGGCAGAACCTGGAAATTTCCGTACTGGAAATGGACGAAAACCGTGTAGAAAGAATCAAACTCGTCATCCAAGCAAAAGAAGAACAAACTGAAGAAGAATAGCTTGTAATTACAAAACCGTTCACACCTTATCAAAGGGGTGAACGGTTTATCTTTTATACTGCCTCATTAACCGCAGTTACCATCTGCTTAACGTAATCATAAACGTGAACGGGAGAAGCCGCGCCGTACTTTTCAATTATTTTTACAATGGCACTGCCTACGATGGCTCCATCACTAACTTGTGCCATTGCCCTTGCCTGTTTGGGTTCTGCAATACCAAAGCCAACTGCTACGGGAACAGTAGTAACCTTACGAACTTCACTGACTATGGCAGGAATATCCGTTGTAATATTTTGGCGTACCCCTGTAACCCCCATGGACGACACTAGATAAATATAACCTTCTGCTTTTTGGGCAATCATTTTAATTCTATCCCTAGAGGTGGGAGCAATCAAAGATATTATCTCCACACCATGAGCTTTGCTGAAAGGAAGCAGCTCTTCTCTTTCTTCAAAGGGAATATCAGGAACTATTACTCCATCTACACCAGCTTCTGCGCACTTAGCAAAGAACCTTTCGCAACCATAGGTGAAGATGGGATTAGCATAGGTCAAAAATACTAAAGGTACCTCTGTTTCCTGACGCAGCTCTTTGACAAGAGTAAAGATTTTATCCGTAGTAGTACCTGCCTTTAAAGCCCTCACGTCTGCCCGCTGGATAACCTCTCCCTCTGCCACCGGGTCAGAAAATGGTATCCCTAATTCCACAATGCCTGCTCCTGCCGCTATCATTTGTAAAACAATCTCCTTCGTCACTTCCAGATTAGGATCTCCTGCTGTTACGAAGCCTATAAAAAGTTTTTTGTGTTCATCAAATGCCTTCTGTATTCTGCTCATCATCTTCACTCCTACCTCTTACTGCCTTAATGAAGTCTGCAATCTTCTTTTTATCCTTCACTCCATCTGTTTCCACACCACCGCTAACATCAACGGCAAAAGGAGTAATCTCTGCCAAAACTGCCTCCACATTTTGAAGGTTCAAGCCTCCCGCAATAAAATAGGGCTTGGTAAATTCCCTACCTTTTAAAATGCTTACATCTATCTGCCTACCGCTCCCTCCGTACTGACCTGTTACATAAGTGTCGAACAAAAAGTAATCGCAGTCGAAGGCATCCATATTTTCTAGACTTGCTTCATTCCGTAGCCTAATTACCTTAATAATGGGCACCATTACTTTTTGACGTAAGCTCTGACAATAGCTTACGTCCTCATCCCCATGCAGCTGAACTATATCAATGGTTCTGCTTTTTACCAGCTCTACCACCTGTTCTATCGGAGCATTGACAAAAACTCCTACTGCCTTGACTTCGGGACGCAATAATTTTTTCAGCTTGCTTGCCTGCTGTGGCGTAACCTGTCTTTTACTAGGAGCAAAGACGAATCCAATGTAATCAGGCAAGAGCTCATTAACAATTTGTATATCTCTGCTACGGGTTAACCCGCAAATTTTTATTTTAAGCATTTTTCAACTCTCGTAAAAAACTGACAGCATCAGGAACGCGCATCAATGCTTCTCCAATAAGCACTGCATCAGCCCCAAGCTCTCGCACGCGCCGCACATCTTCTGCGTTGCGCACACCACTTTCTGCTACAAAAAGTATTTCGGGCGGGACGAGGGCGCGTAAGCGCCTGCTGTTATCCATATCCACACTAAAATCTTTTAAATTCCGGTTATTCACTCCTATAATTCTTGCTCCTGCCCGTAACGCCAGCTCTGCCTCTGTCCCATCATGGATTTCTACCAAGGCATCCAAGCCCAAATCATCACAGATCTCCAGATATTTGCTAAGCTGTACTTCATTTAGGATGGAGCAAATCAAAAGTACTGCTACCGCTCCCAAAAGCTTCGCCTCGTAAAGCATATACTCATCAACCACAAAATCCTTACGCAGGCAGGGGAGCTGCACATTTTGTGCAATCTCTCTTAAATATTCATCTCTTCCTAAAAACCACTTGGGTTCCGTCAAGACGGAGATACAATCCGCTCCTGCTCTTTCGTACTGCTTGGAAATTTCCAAATAGGGAAAATTCTCTGCAATAACACCTTTGGAGGGCGAGGCTTTCTTACATTCGCAGATAAAACCTAATTGGGGTTTACTCAAGGCTTTGCTAAAGGAGTGTTCTCCCTTGGGCAGGGCAAGCGCCTGTGTCAGCATTACTTCCAAAGATTTTACTTCCTGCGCCCTTCGTACACGCTCTTTGGCGTAAGCAGCAAGCTCATCTAAAATCGTCATGCTTCTACCTCCGGAAGATTACTAACTTCAATAAGCTTTTGCAAGGTTGCGTAAGCCTTACCGCTGTCAATAAGCTCTGCCGCCAGCTTCACACCAGAGTGTATGCTTTCTGCTTTATTTGCCAGGTACAGCCCTGCTCCCGCATTCATCAACACAGCGTTACGTTTTGCACCTTGCGCTCCTTGAAGAATCGCTCTGGTAATTTGTGCATTTTCTTCCGGAGTACCGCCAACTAAATCTTCCTTCCTGCAACGGACAAAGCCAAAATCCTCCGGTGTAATCACATAGGATTTAAACCATCCGTCCTTAAACTCACAGATAGTTGTAGGCGCACTGGCAGAAATCTCATCTAATTTTTCTTGGCCATAAACCACCATACCACGCTTTACTCCCAGGTTAATCAAAACCTGTGCCAAAGGTTCTACCAGATAATCATCATACACACCCAAAAGCTGTACCTTGGGACCGGCAGGATTGGTAAGCGGACCAAGAATATTGAAAACTGTACGGAAACCAAGCTCTTTACGAATAGCACCCACATACTTCATCGAAGTATGATACATTTGCGCAAAGAA
The DNA here is from genome assembly GCA_017452325.1 of Phascolarctobacterium sp. GTDB lineage: Bacteria > Bacillota > Negativicutes > Acidaminococcales > Acidaminococcaceae > JAHHUH01. The sequence goes on from JAFTMR010000065.1 coordinate 10,280, forward strand.
GAAGCACATCCCAACTTCCTGCAAAAGCTGTAAACATTTTGCTGGGCTTTGATTGATGTTCACCCCTAAAGCCTCCAAGCAATCCGCTGTTCCACATTGGGAAGACGCGGCGCGATTACCATGCTTAGCAACCTTCATTCCTCCTGCCGCACACACAATGGCAGAAGTAGTAGAGATATTAAAACTGTGTGCTCCGTCCCCGCCGGTACCAACTATTTCAAAAATATCTATTCCTGTTTCAACCTTCGTAGCGTGGTCGCGCATAGCCGCCGCACATCCCGCAATCTCGTCAATGGTTTCAGCACGAGTACTCTTAGTAGACAAAGCTGCTAAGAAAGCGGCGTTTTGAGTAGCAGTGGTATTGCCACTCATTATTTCATTCATCACTGTGTAAGCCTCGGTATAGGTAAGGTCAGCCTTGTTAACAATTTTTACGATTGCTTCTTTAATCATGATTTTCACTCCTTTGCTTGAACAATTAAAATTTCTGTCCTGCCAAGAGTGCAAATAAAAATCGCCCTTGACAGATTACTCCATCAAGGACGAATAAAAACAATTTACCCGCGGTGCCACCTTGAATTCACGGCATGACCCGTGCACTTGACAGGATACCAACATATCCCCGGCAACTAACGTATGCCAACACGTCGTAGAATACTAAAAGCTTACGCTTTTTTCACTACGCCCTCAACGGTCCATTTATCGAACTGCATTTCTATTCGGCTCTCAGCTCCCCGAACTCTCTGTGAGCGCATCTTTCGACTTGATCTCCGTCTCAACGGTTTGTGGTGAATATTAACTTCGCTTACAATTTAGCACCAGCATCTTTCATTGTCAACTGAATTCATAGAAGTTTCGTAGTTTGTCTTTTGCTCATAATTTTTCTGTAAATATCTTTACAAAAAAATAAATCCTCTGCCATCTTAATTAAGAAGCAAAGGATTTAAGGACACTTTTATTTCTTTTGTTTTCTAATTTCGGTAACAGGCACGCCGCCGATTCCCCAGTTGTCAGTTTCAACCTCGTCAATTACCACAACGGTAGTTGCTTTGTTTTTGCCAAGCACATCGTGAAGCAAATTGGTCGCACCTTCGATAAGCTGGCGTTTTTGTTCCGGAGTCACGTTACCCTCGCGAATGATTTTAATGTTAACGTACGGCATAAGCAGCCTCCTCTCATAAATTCTCCTTAGCCTATTCTACCATATAAAAAAATAAAAGCCTACTTCCTATCGAAAGCAGACTGGATTTTTACAAAAAAATTGGTGATCCACCCGCGACTCGAACGCGGGACACCCTGATTAAAAGTCAGGTGCTCTACCGACTGAGCTAGTGGATCACGTCAGTTGCCGTATCAGCAACGTTGATTATTATACAAGCTAAGGCGAACCTTGTCAAGCACTTTATAAAATATTTTTTATGCAAAAAAGCACGCCCGAAAGCGTGCTTTTTATTTTGTATTAACATATAAAATTTCTAGAAGTACCGGAAGGCGCGAAGCAGTGAAGCTTATGAAGCGCAGACGTACTTGAAGTACGTCAAGCAAGTAATTTTTCGACAACACCGTTAGACAGTGCTTATGGAAAGTTTAATCAGTGAAATTGTCGAAATAGCCTTGAACAAGTACAACCGGAGTCCCCTTATCACCGGAACCACTGGTCAAATCGCACAGGGAACCGATAAGGTCGGTCAACTGACGCGGAGTAGTACCTTGGGAAGCCATATTGCCAACCAGGTTACCTTCTTTTTCTTTAATAGCATTGGAGATAGCTTCTTTCAGAGCAACACCGCTCAAATCTTTGAAATCATTATCTGCCAAATATTTCAATTTCAATTCGTTGGGAGTGCCAATCAAGCCCCTGGTGAAAGCAGGAGAAACAACAGGGTCAGCCAATTCCCAAATTTTACCTTGGGGATCTTTAAAAGCACCGTCGCCATAAACCATAACTTCCACATGTTTGCCGGTCAATTCCATAATTTTGGATTGTACTTCCTCAACCATATCTTGGCATTCACGAGGGAAGAGTTTAATGGTATTTTCAGTAGATTTGTTGGAACCCAGCAAACCATAACGAGCGTTATAACCGCTGCCGTTGATGGGCGCAGTTAAAATATCATCTAAACTGCAAACAACTTTCGCACCGTTTTCCAAAAGGATGCGTTTAGTTCTTACGCGAGTATGGATATCACAGTTCAAGATGCAGTCAGTATAATTAAGAATGGTCTTTGCTTGGTTAGCAAAGATAACTTCAACTTCAGCACCGGATTCGGTAATCAAGTCAGCATAGTACTGAACATAGTCCACGCCGGTAAATTCGTGCTTATTTTCACCAAACAGTTCACGATATTTTTCTAAAGTAAGCACATCACTATAGGGATTGATGCCTGCAGCATCCAATTGGTCATAGGTCAACAATGCATTGCCAACTTCGTCGCTGGGATAGCTGAGCATCAGTACAACTTTTTTAGCGCCTTTAGCAATGCCGCGCAAACAGATTGCAAAACGGTTACGAGACAAAATCGGGAAAATAACACCGATAGTTTCGCCACCTAATTTCTCCTTCACATCAGCAGCAATATCATCAACGCTTGCATAGTTGCCTTGAGCTCTTGCCACAACAGATTCAGTTACAGAAATAACGTCTCTGTCACGCAATTCAAAGCCTTCGCATTTAGCAGCTTCCACAACACTGTTAACCACGATTTCGGGTAAGTTATCTCCTTCACGAATAATCGGGCAACGAATGCCTCTAGAAACAGTACCCACTCTTCTTTCCATAAAAATGTGCCTCCACAATACAGAATAAAACACTAAATATCTTCAGACCAATCCCGAATGATATGTAAAAGCATTTGTAAAACATCCGCAGTTATTATAACTTATCACTCATAATCCTGCAAGACAAACATAAAACTACCTTGTTAAAATTCTGCTTAAACCTTTAAAAATCCTGCTCAATTTGTAATAGTAAGTAAAAATTTTCTTTTCAAACCACAGAGGTGTAAATTTTAAATATAGTTCGGAGTTTTAAAGGTAGCAAAGAAATTTTCCAGATTCATTATAATACGCCACCCCTTCAATTGCAATAATTTCGAATGAAAATTATCCATGTTCTGTAAATATTCGCGAATATGAAGAAAGACCTGTCTGAAACAGGTCTTTCGCCAACATTACTCTTTAATTTTAGAAAACCCAACAAATTTGGTAAATTGTTTGTGGAAAAACAAGTTAACGGTGTCAACAGGACCATTACGGTGTTTAGCAATGATAAGCTCCGTAATGTTCTGATTTTCAGTCTCAGGATTATAGTAATCCTCACGATAAAGGAATGCTACAATATCCGCGTCTTGTTCCAGAGAGCCTGATTCACGCAAGTCACTAAGCATGGGACGTTTAACCTGACGTGCCTCTACACTACGACTTAATTGGGAGAGCGCAATTACAGGAACATCTAGCTCACGAGCCAATGCCTTCAATGAACGAGAAATTTCTGAAACCTCCTGCTGTCTATCACCACTATTATTACGCTTGCCGCTGCCTTGCATCAATTGCAAATAATCGACAACAATTAAATCCAAGCCATATTCAGATTTTAAACGGCGGGCACGACTACGCATTTCCATAGCAGTAATACCGGGAGTATCATCAATATAAATTTTTGCTTTATACATATCCTCACAGGCAGCCCACAAAGCATTCCAGTCTTTTTCTGCCATCTCACCAGTACGCAAACGCTGAGAATCGATATTGGCTTCTGCACAGAGCATACGATTTACCAGCTGCTCTTTGCTCATTTCCAGACTAAAGAAGGCAACAGAAAGGCTTTCCGGTTTTTTAAGCTTTTTGTGAGCCCGAAGAGCAACGTTCTGTACCACGTTCAGAGCAAAGGCTGTTTTACCCATGGAGGGACGAGCCGCAAGAATAATAAAATCAGAAGGATGCAAGCCGGAAGTAAGCTTATCCAAATCCGCAAAACCAGTGGGGATGCCGGTGAGCCCTCCCTTGTTGCTGGCAAGCTCCTGAATCATTTGTGCCGCATCCATTAAGATGTCACCGATAGGAGTAAAATCTGCATTCTTCTTCCGATTAGATATTTCCAAGATACGGCTCTCTGCCATATCCAACAAAACCCCAACATCATCATTGGCTTCGTAGCCCATGGCAGCAATCTCTGTAGAAACTCTCACCATTTGACGTAAAACAGATTTTTCATAAACAATTTTCGCATGATATTTGACATTGGCAGCAGTAGGCACTGTATTTGCCAAAGAAGTGATATATGCTATACCACCAACATCATCCATTTTATTTTCACGTCGCAACACATCAGTAATGGTAATTAAGTCAACAGCCTCATTTTTACTGTAAAGCTCCATCATAGCATTAAAAATAACCCTGTGAGCCTCACGATAAAAATCGGCGCTTCCGATAATCTCCGTTACTTGTGCGATAGCAGCATTATCAATTAGCATTGCTCCAAGTACAGATTGTTCAGCATCTATACTTTGAGGTGGTACGCGTTCTTCTAACATAATCATCTTCCTCATAATGGTCTTTTTCTAAATAAGTAAGTTAATTATACTATCAATTGCTATATTAAAGAATACTTCAATGGGAAAAAACTTTAATCGTCAGTTTTCTGCACATAAAAACAGCTCCCCTTTTCGGAGAGCTGATAATATTTTAGAATAACTTAGAAAGTGTTAGATAACAAGGCGTCGCCAAAAGCACAACCCTCAAAAGTAGCAAAATAATCTTGCGGAGTTTCAGCACGTCTAATCATCTGCGTGCTTCCATCCTCTTTCAGCAAAATTTCTGCACTGCGCAGCTTGCCATTATAATTGTAACCCATCGCAAAGCCATGGGCACCTGCGTCATGAATGAAAAGCAAATCGCCTTTTTCAATTTCCGGAAGCATACGATCGATGGCAAATTTATCATTGTTTTCGCAAAGGCCACCGGTTACATCATACTTATGGTCGCAGGGAGCATCCTCTTTACCCATAACAGTAATGTGATGATAGGAACCATAAATCGCGGGACGCATCAGGTTAGCTGCACAAGCGTCAAGACCGATGTATTCTTTGTGGGTATGTTTTTCATGAATTGCTTTAGCAATCAACGCACCATAGGGAGCAAGCATAAATCTGCCCAGTTCAGTAAATATTTTTACATCGCCCATACCTGCAGGTACAAGGATTTCTTCATAAGCTTGGCGTACACCTTCGCCAATGGCAAGAATGTCATTTTCCGGCTGGTCAGGCTTGTAGGCAATACCAATACCACCGGACAAGTTGATAAACTCGATGTGAGCACCGGTTTCTTCTTTAAGCTCAACCGCAACCTTAAACAGAATGCGTGCCAATTCAGGATAGTAATCGTTAGTAACAGTGTTAGAAGCCAAGAAAGCATGCATACCAAAATGCTTAACGCCTTTGGCAAGTAATTTTTTATAAGCCTCAGTCATTTGGGGACGAGTCAAACCATATTTTGCATCACCCGGATTGTCCATAATATTATTGGCAATGGCGAAGTGACCACCAGGATTATAGCGGCAGCTAATAGTTTCAGGAATGTCAGCCACCTGTTCCAAGAAGTCTATATGGGTAATATCGTCCAAGTTAATGGTTACATTTAATTTGCGAGCCAGTTGGAAATCTTCTGCCGGAGTTGCGTTAGAGGAGAACATAATCTCGCTTTCCTTGAAGCCAACTGCGTCAGACATCAACAGTTCGGTGTAAGAGGAGCAGTCCGCACCGCAGCCTTCTTCGTGTAAAACCTTTAAGATGGACGGATTGGGAGTTGCTTTAACTGCAAAATATTCTTTGAAGCCTTTGTTCCAGCTAAATGCTTGGTTTACCAGACGAGCGGTTTTACGGATGCCTGCCTCGTCATACAGGTAAAAGGGCGTCGGGTATTGGGACGCGATATTTTCAAGTTGTTCTTTTGTAACAAACGGAATTTTCTTAGCCACGGTAATCACCTTTCTGCAATTCAATAAGCTTTATTTCATTTTTGAGCGCATCCTTGAACAAATCCACTAGGTTGCGCTTACAGGAATATAAACAAGTCGAATTTTCTTCGTCCTCTAAATCACCGGTTATAACGGTTTGGGAATCGGCGATAAGACGAATCTGCTCATTTTGCTTCTCGGTGCCGTAGCAGATTGCCTGCGGCAAAGTAAACTGCTCATCACTGATAATTACCACTTTTAATCCACGACCAAGCGCGTCCACCAATTCTGATTTCAGCAGCTCCATTACCCTCTTGTTAGCTGAAACATAAATCCTCGCTTCTGCTTGACGAACCGTATTTTTTAATTTATTGATAATTTCCAGCTCGCCCTTAATGGTAATGTAGCCTTCTGCATCGCTTTTCAAAACAGGCAACTGGTTCAAAACCCTCTTCTTAATTTCTTGTAGCCTGTTAATTTTATTGGTGCAGAACTCCTCCGGCGGTACCGGAGTATAGCGGGTAACCTTGCCCTCTTCCAAAACATAAGCTGCTCCCTTCTCCACTAACCCTGCCAAAGCAGTATAAGTGTTGGAACGGCTAATGCCTGTTTGCTTGGCTGCTTCATAACCGGTAAGATAACCTTCCCTTAAAAGCAGCACATACAAGGTTGCCTCTTGTTTTGTTAGATTAAAATGTGTCAATCCTTCGATAAGCTCCATAATCCCTCATTTGACTCTTCTTTTGTTTATTGTTCCTGTTCAAGAACACTATACTAAAAATATTTTTAGTTGTCAACTGCTAACCAGTAAAATCTAAAAAATAAGGATGAGCCCGTAATTCAGCTCATCCTTTTGTAATCTTATTTACATTTTAGAAAAAGAAAAAACGCTACTAAAATAATAGCAGCGTTTTGGCTTGCTTTGGCAAAACTCGGTAATACTCAGATTAAAGTAATGGTCCTACAGGGATGACGTTTATAGCCTGTGGCCCAAGCTCATTTTGAGTGAGCTCAAACGTGACATCGCGACCTTCAATCAGGGTTCTAAAGCCTTTCATCTTGATTGCAGTGTAATGTACAAAAATATCCTTACCATCACCGCAATCAATAAAGCCGTAACCCTTCTCGGCGTTGAACCACTTTACTTTGCCGGTCATCACTTTTCCTCCTTGTAAGTACGACGTAAAAAGCTGCGAGTGCTGCTCTGATTACATTATAGACCCATATAGGTAGAAAAGCAAACATTTTCTGACTATTTATATTTTTTATGCACTTCCGAATTTTCTCCTGCAAGGCGTAGTTTTTCTTGTCGTGTCAATTTTTTAATAGCACATTCCCGCTTCAACGCACTTTCCCTATCCGTAAGTTCTTCATAGTAAACTAACTCCAAGGGAGCGCGCCCACGAGTATATTTTGCACCCTTTCCCTGCTGATGTTGGGCAATGCGGTGCTCCAAATTATTAGTCCAACCGGTATATAAAGTTCCGTCCTTGCAACGGAGCATATATACATAGGCAGGCATCTTATTTTACAACCTCTACTTTTTCCATAATCACTGCTTCACGGGGACGATCACGGAAATCGGTAACAACTGCGCCAATCAAGCGAACTACATTCATACCTTCAACAACCTTGCCGAAGATTGCATGATGGCCGTCCAGCCAAGGAGTCGGAGCCAGGGTAATAAAGAATTGGCTGCCGCCAGTGTTGGGGCCAGCATTTGCCATGGAGAAGATACCTTCGTCGTCATGCTTTAAGCCTTCGCCAAATTCATCTTTAATATGGTAGCCAGGACCACCGCAACCGGTACCGGTAGGATCGCCACCCTGAATCATAAAGTCTTCAATAACACGATGGAAAATCAAGCCATCGTAGAAGCCTTTTTCAGTAAGTTCAATAAAGTTGCCGGAAGTCAGGGGAGCTTTGTCCTCGAACATTTCTGCAACGAATACGCCTTTGTTAGTAGTAAATTTAATTTTTCTGTTTTCAGCCATTATGATTTCCTCCAAATTATTTTTATATTATTTTTTCTTTTGCATCAAAGCAGGAACAAGATACAAGCCGCAGCCAATCGCTGCCATAAAGGCAGGAATCAGAGATTGAGCCTGACTGTCACCATGGAGATATGCCAAAGCAACAACTATCATCAGGAATACACCCTGCGCCATTTGCAAGCGTCTAGGATTAATACGTTTATTATTTCTGTCACCCTTAGCTTCAGTAAATACTGCTGCTCGAATTTCCGGCAAGAAAATAATAAAGGTTGCGCACATCAGATAAACGTAAACCATGGACAGATTTTGCAC
>JAFTMR010000066.1 GCA_017452325.1 Phascolarctobacterium sp.
GGAGCGGGAGCGAAGAAACAGGCGAAAGGGTAACCGCCGAAGTGCAGCAGCAGCCATGTTGTTGTGCTGGGTCGTCAACGAAAGTTGCCGGACTGTCGCTTGTATTAGCGGAGGGCTATCTCAACTAAAGTGAAGCTTCAATGCTGTTGAGATAGTTGTATCTCAACAGCTTTTTGTTTTACAAAATGTGTGATAAGTACTGTCTAACTGTGTTGGAACTGCAATTGTTCGTTCGACGTATTTCAAGTACGCCATCGCTTCACGATTTTGTTCCGCCTTGTTATCCAGTACTTCTGACGCGTTTTAAACGAAACTTTTAAGAGTAGAGTTAGGATTTGTAGCACACTTGTACTTGTTAAAAGAACAGGTTTCTAGTAAAATATTAACAAGATAAAAATACTGGTTTTCTGGATTTTGATAAAGATTAAGGAGTGAACTAAATGATTCGCGTATTGGTTAATGGTGCCTTAGGCCGCATGGGTAGCGAAGTAGTAAAAAAAGTAGTTTCTGAAAATGATTTAGAATTAGCAGCAGTTGTAGACATTAAAGAAGCTAACATAGCATTGGAAAATGGTACAGTAATGACAACCCAAACAGATCTGGAAGCTGCCATTCAAGCTTGCTCTCCTGATGTTGTTGTAGACTTCACCCGTCCTGACGTAGTAATGGATAATCTGCGTAAAGTTTTGAAGCTGGGGGTGCGTGCCGTTGTAGGCACAACAGGCTTCAAGCAAGCAGATTTGGACGAGCTGGATGCCCTGGCTAAAGAAAACAACACTGCGCTTTTGATTGCTCCTAACTTTGCCTTGTGTGCAGTTGTAATGATGAAGCTTGCGTGTGAAGCTGCTAAATACTTCTCTAATGTAGAAATCATCGAAAAACATCACGATAAAAAATTGGATGCACCTTCCGGTACAGCAATCATCACTGCACAAAAGATTGCAGAGGTACGCGAGGCTATGAAGCAAGGTCATCCCGAAGAAAAGGAAACTATGGCAGGTTGCCGCGGTGCTGATTACGAAGGCATGAAAATTCACAGCATCCGCCTTCCGGGCTATGTTGCTTCTCAAGAAGTTATCTTTGGGGGACAGGGCGAAGTGCTCAGAATCAGCACTGAACCCATCAACCGCGAATGTTACATGCCGGGTGTAGCTCTTGGCTGTCGTAAGATTATGGATAGAACAGGTCTGGTATACGGACTTGACAAATTACTGTAAATAATTGGGGAGGAGAACCTTATGAAAAAATATAATGTTGCTATTTTAGGTGCTACCGGTGCGGTAGGCGGCGAATTTTTAAAGCTTATCGAAGAACGTAATTTCCCGTTCAATGAATTGCGTCTTTTGGCTTCCAAGCGTAGTGCTGGTACTGAAATCGAATTAATGGGTAAAACCTATGTTGTTGAAGAAGCAACTAAAGATTCCTTTAAGGGTATTGATATTGCTCTGTTTGCCGGCGGTAGCATCTCTAAGGAGTTTGCTCCCTATGCTGTTGAAGCAGGCGCTGTTGTAATCGATAACTCCAGTACTTTCCGCATGGATCCGGAAGTTCCCCTGGTAGTTCCCGAAGTTAACCCTCAAGCAATTTTAAAACATAAAGGCATTATTGCTAACCCCAACTGCTCTACCATTATTATGGTTATGGCACTTAAACCCTTGTATGATTTGGCAAAAATTAAACGCGTGGTAGTATCTACTTATCAAGCTGTTTCCGGTGCTGGTAAAGAAGGCATTGACGAATTGACTGACCAAGTAAAAGCTTACAGCGAAGGTAATGAAATGGTAGCTAAAATCCTGCCTTCCGCAAGCTTGGCAAAACACTATCCCATCGCTTTCAACTTGATTCCGCAAATCGATGTATTCCTTGATAACCTTTACACCAAGGAAGAAATGAAAATGATTAACGAAACCCAAAAGATTATGGAAGACTATGACATGCGCATTACTGCAACCACCGTTCGTGTTCCCGTATATCGTAGCCATAGTGAATCTGTTAATATCGAGTTTGAGCATGACCTTGAATTGGCTGATATGATTAAGGCAATTGAAGCATTCCCCGGTGTACAGATGTTGGATAATCCTCAAGAACAGGAATACCCCATGCCGTTGTACACTTCTGACAAAGATGATTGCTACATTGGTCGTCTGCGTCGTGACGAATCCAACCCCAATACCTTTAACCTGTGGGTTGTTGGCGACCAAATCCGTAAAGGCGCTGCATTGAACACCTTGCAAATTGCAGAAACCATGATTAAAAACGGCTGGATCTAAGCCAAGTGAAGGGAAGACATTGTAAATGAAAATCATAGTGCAAAAATTTGGCGGTACTTCCGTAGCAAGTGAGGAATCCCGTATCGCAGTAAAAGATAAAATTCAACAAGCCATTCAAAAAGGCTATGCTCCCATTGTGGTAGTTTCTGCTATGGGTCGTAAGGGGGCACCCTATGCAACTGATACCTTGATTGATGTATTAAAGGAAGAAAATATTTCTGTTAACCCTCGTGAAATGGACGTAATGATGTGCTGTGGCGAAATCATTTCTTCCTGCATCATGGCGGCTCATCTGCAAAAGCATGGTATCAATGCTATGGCGCTCACCGGTGGTCAAGCAGGTATTATCACCGATTCTCAATTTGGTGCAGCTCGTATTAAAAATATTAACGTTGCTAATTTACACCATTTGTTGGAATCCGGTATTATTCCCGTTGTTTGCGGTTTCCAAGGTGTAACTGAAAATAATTTTAAATTTACCACTCTTGGTCGTGGTGGCAGTGACACTACTGCAGCAGCCTTAGGCGCAGCTATGCACGCAGATTTTGTAGAAATCTACACTGACGTTGATGGCATCATGACTGCTGACCCCCGCATCGTAGAAGGTGCAAGCATTTTGGAACAAATTTCTTACGCAGAGGTTTGCCAAATGGCACACAATGGCGCAAAGGTTATTCATCCTCGTGCAGTAGAAATTGCTATGAGCAGCAATGTTCCCCTGATTGTTAAGTCCACCTTTAGTGATGCACCTGGTACTATTATTACTAATGAACGTGCTGCCGGAGGTTTGGGTAGCGATATCAGTATTAGTGACAATATGGCAAGTGGCGTGGCAAGCTTGAGCGATTTGGCTCAATTCCGTATTGCTTTGAATCCGGAAGATATATCCGCTGGTAGAAAATTGTTTGAAGACCTTGCTTCCGCAGGAATTTCTGTTGGCAGCTTGAACCTTTCTGAAAAAGAAGCAATGTTTGCAGTCTTCACTCCTGATGTGGAACGCACCTGTGAAGTTCTTGATAATACTGAATTTAAATATGTTCTGAACACTGGCTGTGGTAAGGTTACCGTTGTTGGTAACGCAATGCGCGGTGTTCCCGGCGTTATGGCTACCTTTGTTGCAGCATTGGCTGGCAAGAAGATTGCAATCTTGCAAACTGTGGACAGCGACACTACTATTTCCGCAATTATCAAGGAAGAGTATCTTAATGAGGCTGTGAAGGCGTTGCACGAAGCATTTAAACTATAAACTTTCCATAAGCACAATCTAGCGTTGTTGGAACTACGATTGCTTGCTTGACGTACTTCTAGTACGCCGGCGCTGCACAATCTTGTTCCGCCTATCTATACAGTACTTCTGAAAAGTTTAATGAAGATAGTTATAATAGATTGTTATGAGGTGAAATAAAATGGCAGAAGCATATTTTGGTAGATTGTTGACGGCAATGGTTACTCCCTTTAACGAAGATGGTAGCGTTAACTGCGAAGCAGCAGCTGATTTTGCAGAATGGTTATTGGCAAATGGCAGTGATGGTTTAGTTGTTGAAGGCTCCACTGGTGAAGCAGCTACTATGTTCATGGATGAAAAGATTGCTGTTCTGAAAGCTGTTGTGGAACGTATTAATGGTCGTGCTCCCGTAATTGTAGGTGCAGGTACTAACTGTACTGCCAGCACAATTGAGCTTATCAATGCTGTAGAAGCTTGTGGTGTTGATGGATTATTGGTTGTCGGCCCTTACTACAACAAGCCTACCCAAGAAGGTTACTACCAACATTTTGCAGCAGTAGCTAAGTCTACTACCTTGCCCATTATCGTATATAATGTTCCCGGTCGTACCGGTTCCAACATTGAACCTAAAACCATCGCTCGTCTGGCAGCAGAGTTCCCCAATATCGTTGCTGTTAAAGAAGCAGCAGGCAATGTAGCGCAAACTGCAGAACTCTTCCGCGTACTTCCGGAAAGCGTTACCATTTACAGCGGTGATGACGGCTTGATTCTTCCGTTCATGTCCGTTGGTGCACGTGGTGTAATTTCCGTTCTTGGTAATATTGGTGGTCAAATGCTTCAAGACGTAATGCGTCTGTATAGTGAAGGTAAGGTTGCAGAAGCTGCTGAGCTGAATAAGAAGCTTGTTCCCTTGGCAAACTCTATGTTCATTGAAAGCAACCCCATCCCTGTAAAATATGCAGTAACCAAGGTTACCGGTATTGCTGCAGGTGAACCGCGCCTGCCCCTCACTCCGATTAGTGAAGCAAATGCCGCAAAATTGGATGCTATTCTCGCAGAATACGGCTTGGTAAAAGCGTGATAAGCACTGTCCGAATTATAAAGTAAAATCTATACTCCCTCCGTCATCCTTTGCGATGCCTGAGGGAGTTCTGTTTTTGGTGAATGTGGCAGGATTTTTTCTATCTTTACCGAATTTAAATATGTATGAATGAAATAGGGAGGAGTGTCTAACTTGCTAAAAAGATTTTTATGTTTGTGTCTGTTTTGCCTGTGCTTCATAGCACTACCGGTAAATGCAGCAGGCATTACAAATTTCAGCAAGCTGGTTACTGCTGATTACTGGATAGAAAATAATACGGATGGAGATAGCATAATCTTAGACTCACAGGGAGTGGAGGATTTTAACAAGGCTATTCGCGAGGCTTCGCCAATGGTTGTGGATTTAGAGAAGTATCCCGAAACCTTGGGCGCACGTACTGTAAAGGGGAAGCTTACTAATTTTGACGCTCTGGATGAAGATTTGTATTTGCGTGGCAATAAGGTGAGCGATAATTACAAGGGTATTCTCCGCGATCAGGTGAATGCTGAGGCCATCAAGGGTAGTGTGGATGTAAGATACGCTGTTGTGGTAAGACGTAGTAATTTGCGTAACCTGCCTACAGGTGAGGGCTTGTTTTACTTTGCGGCAGACAAGGATTTTGATGCCCTGCAGGAAACTGCCTTGGATCCTTGCGAACCTGTGGCTGTATTGCATACCAGCGAAAATGGTCAGTTTCATTATGTTCAGGCTGTTAATTACAGCGGCTGGATTAGTACTTACGACATTGCTTTCACCGATAGGGAAACCTGGTTACAATTTGTTGCACCCAAAAAGTTTGTTGTGGTAGTGGGTAAGAGCGTAAAGCTGAAAACCTGGAACGAAACTGTGGAATATCAACAGGGCAGTCGTATTCCTCTCAATCATGGGGATGATGCGGGTTATGTTCTGACTGTTGCTGGTCGTGGTAAGGATGGCAATTTAGATAAGGTAAAGGTTAAAGTTGCTAAAAATATGGCTTTAAGCGAAGGCTATCTGCCCTATACTTCCAACAATATTTTGTGCAGTGCCTTTAAATTTTATGGTGCTCCCTATGGCTGGGGTGGCTTGAAGAATAGTGTGGATTGCTCCAGCTTATTGTACGATGCTTATCGCACCGTTGGTATTTATTTGCCGCGTAATGCAGACGAGCAGGAAAACAGTGCCGGTGCACACATAAAGCTTGCAAAATTAGATGAAGCCGGCAAGCTGGCTGCCATTCAAAAAATGACACCGGGTACCGGCTTGTATATGGATGGTCATTGCCTGCTGTACTTGGGAGAATCTAATGGTGTGCCTTTTGTACTACATTCCTTGGGCAGCTACTATAATAATGGCAAGTCTGTGCGTACCATGCGTGTGGTGGTAAGTGATTTAACCTTGGAAAGACATAATGGTAATTCTATGTTGAATGATTTGACTACGGCGGTAGAGTATAAATAAAAGGGGTCATTGAGAATGATTAATAATATTGAATGTGCTGTTGTTGAGCATCAACAGGCAGCCTATGAAAATGTAGAAAGCCTTGTGCTTTTGCTGTGCAAGGAATGTGTGGCAGGCGTTGATAAAATCAATTTGCCTACAAGCCTACAAACAGCAGTAAAGGCTTTCATAGCTAAATATCCTGATTTTTATGAAGTAGAAATGGTGCACAGCCTGGGAGTGATGTACCAAGATAAGTTGTTGCAGCTGACCGTTGTTGGTTGTGGCGAGGGTAAGGAGTGTACGCCCGCCAATTTCCGTAAGGCAGCGGGGGCAGCGGTACGCGTGTTACAAAAGCAAAAGGCTACCACTGCCATTGTAGCGGTTCCCTTGCTCCTCAACCCTACCAGAGCCCACTACCTGCAAGCCATTGCTGAAGGTTTGTATCTGGGATCCTACACCTTTAACGAGTGTAAAGGAGCAAGCAAGCCGGCGACCCTTTGCAAGCTGCAAATTACCAGCGCTGTTGAAAATGGCAGGGCAGTGCTCGCCCAAGCAGAAGCTATTGCCCAAGGCGTAACCTTAACCCGTAATTTGGTGAACCGTCCCGGAAATTGGGTGAACCCTGTGGTAATGGCAGAAGAGGCTCGCAAAGTAGCAGAGTCCCATGGCTTGGAATTTGAAGTGTTGGATGAAAAGGATATGGCTGCCAAAGGCATGAACGCAATTTTAGCTGTTGGTCAGGGTAGCAAGAATCCTCCGCGTATGATTACCTTAAAATATAATGGTGCAGGTGACGCTCCCTATACTGCCTTTGTCGGCAAGGGTATTACCTTTGACAGTGGTGGTATCTCCATTAAACCGGGAGAGAATATGGGTGAGATGAAGGACGATATGGCGGGAGCAGGTGCAGTGCTTGGCGCTGTGCAGGCCATTGCCCAAATGAAGATGCCCTGTAATATTCTTGCTGTTCTTTCCTGCGCAGAGAACATGCCCGGAGGTAATGCTCAACGCCCCGGTGACGTGGTGAAGGCTGCCAATGGCAAGACTATCGAAGTTGTGAATACTGATGCAGAAGGCAGAATGGTTTTGGCTGATGCGGTTTGGTACGCTTGCGAGCAAGGTGCTACCCGCGTAATTGACATTGCCACTTTGACAGGCGCGGTGATTATTGCCTTGGGTAACGAAACCAGTGGCATTATCACCAATACGGATGCACTGGCTGACGCTATTAAGGACGCAGGCAAAAAAGCGGGAGAATCCTTCTGGCAATTACCCTCCCTGCCTGAATGTAAGGAAGCAATTAAAAGTGATGTTGCTGATTTGCTGAACAGCGCGGGACGGGCAGGTGGTTGTATTACCGGTGGCTTGTTTATTGGCGAATTTATCAAAGAAGGGGTAGAATGGGCGCACCTTGATATTGGCGGCACTTCTACTGCAACTAAAACTTCTGGCTTTAAAGTAAAGGGTGGCACCGGCTTTGGCGCCATGACTCTGATTAGATACGCAGGTACTTTGTAATGTTAGTGGATTTACATACTCATAGTACATTTTCAGATGGACGTTACACACCAACCCAATTGGTAGAAGAGTCTGTGGCCAAGGGTTTAACTGTCCTTGCCATTACTGACCATGATTCTTGGAATGGTGTGGCAGAAGCTCAACAGGCAGCAGCCCGCTTAGGAGAAGGGATACGCATTATTCCTGGAGTGGAGCTGGGAACCCAGTACGCAGAAGACAGCGTGCATGTTTTAGCTTATCATGTGAGAATGGACTACGCTCCTCTTCTGGCAAAAATGAAGGAAATGCGTCACGCTCGTGAGTTTCGCCTGCTGAAAATGCTAGAGAAGCTTCATAATTTGGGTTACGATATCGAAGTGGAAGCTTGTGACCCTAAAAACAGAGCAGTGGGTAGGCCCCACGTTGCCAAGGCTTTGGTAGCGAAAGGATATTTTATTACGGTGCAGGAAGTCTTCGATGCCTTACTTCGTCGTGGGGGACCAGCCTATGTTCCGCAACCAAAGCTTTCTCCGGAGGAAGCAGTAGAGCTTATTCATGGGGCAGGGGGCATTGCTGTTCTGGCTCATCCCAGCGAGTTGAGTGACAATACCTTGCCGGAGAAGCTAATCACCAGCTTTGGCTTTGATGGTATAGAGGTTTATCACCCCAGTGCAGATGCAGCAGAGCAAAGAAAATGGTTGGCACTGGCGCAAAAATATAAGCTTCTCGTAAGTGGGGGAAGCGATTTCCATGGAATACCGGATAGATTTCCCAAAGAGCTGGGAATCTTTGAGGTAGAGTGGCAAAATGTAGCTGGTGTGATACAATATAAATAAAAATAAGAAAGGCAGGCAGGTCGTTGTGGAAGTTGTTGCCTTTGTAGGCCCTAGCGGTACGGGCAAAAGCCACCGCGCCATTGGGGTTGCCTTTGATAATAAATGTGATGCCATCATTGATGATGGTCTCTTGATTAAAGGTACAAGAATTTTAGCGGGTACATCTGCTAAGAACGAGGAAAATAGAATACAAGCAGTAAAGCGTGCCATCTTTACGGATAACGAGCACGCAAGGGTTGTGCGTGAAGCTCTGGGCAAGAACAATATTCGTCGCCTACTGATTATCGCTACCTCTGACAATATGATTAAAAAGATTTGTACAAGGCTCAATTTGGATGAGCCCGTCAAAACTGTTTACATCAGTCAGATAGCTACTAAAAAGGAAATCAAAAAGGCGCGTTATTCCCGTTTACAGGAGGGTAAGCATATTGTTCCTGTTCCCTCTGTAGAGCTTAAGCCTCATTTTACAGGCTACTTCGCTGATTTACCCTATAATATTTTCTCCAAGCAGCGTCGAGAGAAAAAGGATGCAGACCGCTCCATAGTACGTCCGGCTTTCAGCTTCTATGGCAAGCTGCTCATTGCAGATACCGCCATTGAAAGTATTATCGAAATTATCGCTAATAAAATGTTAGGCGTGGATAAGGTTATGAATGTGCGTATTAGGCGTCGCACCGATAGCAAGGGTATTACTATTAGTATGGAAGTAATCTTGTTCTATGGTATGAATATCTTTACTATCACTCGTCAGCTTCAAGCTAAGATTAAAGAAAAGGTTGAGTACATGACGGCGATGCAGGTGAAGAATGTGAATGTTTCTATTCGCAGCTTGTCTGTTAAACGTGAAAAAGTTCTATAAGTGCTGTTATGCTTTGTCGCAGTTCGCTTGCTTGCTCGACGTACCACCAGTACGCCGTCGCAGCACAAGCTTCACTGCTTCGCGCCTTCCAGCACTTCTAGAACTTTTTGTAGTGTTAAATTAGAAATAAAAAAGGCTTGTGCAAAATGCACAAGCCTTTTTGTGATTAGTAAGAGATTTTTTGTAAAGTGAATTACGACACAGTATAACAGCGCTTATAGCAATTTTCATTCGGGAATGCGGAGAACTGCGCCAGTTGCAGCGGAGGTTACAAGGGCTGCGTAGCGAGCCAGATAACCGGATTTTACTTTCGGCGGCGGGCAAACCCAAGCTGCTTTACGTTCAGCCAGTTCTTCCTCAGAAAGCTTCACGTTCAAAGTGCGGTTGGGGATATCGATTTCGATGATGTCGCCGTCTTGGATGAGAGCGATATTACCACCTTCGCGTGCTTCCGGAGAAATGTGGCCAATGCAGGCACCACGAGTTGCACCGGAGAAGCGGCCGTCGGTGAGGAGGGCAACATCTTTGTCCAAGCCCATGCCTGCCAGTACGGAGGTGGGGTTGAGCATTTCGCGCATACCGGGACCGCCTTTAGGACCTTCGTAGCGGATAACAACAACGTCGCCTTTTTCAATCTTCTTGCCGCAGATAGCAGCGATTGCTTCATCTTCGGAGTCAAATACTTTTGCAGGACCACTGTGTACCAGCATTTCTTCTGCTACAGCGCTTTCCTTAACTACGCTGCATTCAGGAGCAATGTTACCTTTGAGAACAGCAATACCACCGGTTTTGCGGTAGGGGTCTTCAACGGTGCGGATAACATCAGGACGGGTAATCTCTGCTTTTTTAATAAGTTGACCAATGGTTTTACCGGTAACGGTCAGGCAGGATTTTTTGATAAGCTTCATCTTATCAAGCTCGTGCATTACAGCGCTAATGCCACCGGCTTCGTTCAAGTCGATGATGTGGTGGCTGCCACCGGGGCTCAGCTTGGTAAGGTAGGGAGTTTTCTTGGAAATTTTATCGAAGAGTTCCAAAGGCAGGTCAATGCCTGCTTCGTGAGCGATTGCGGGCAAGTGGAGTGCAGTGTTGGAGCTGCCGCCAATAGCCATATCTACGGTAATAGCGTTTTCAAAAGCTTTTTTAGTCATGATATCGCGAGGACGGATATCTTTATCCAACAAATCCATAACTGCCATGCCTGCGTGTTTAGCGAGAGCAATACGTTGACCATTATAAGCAGCGGGGATGGTGCCGTTGCCGGGCAAGCCCATGCCCAAAACTTCGGTCAGGCAGTTCATGGTATTAGCAGTGAACAGACCGGAGCAGCTGCCACAGCCGGGGCAAGCGCAGTGTTCGATTTCACACAGCTCGTCTTTGCTGATTTGTCCGGATTCAAAACGACCTGCTGCTTCAAATACGGTGGATACACTAATGTCTTTGCCGTTCAGGCGACCGGGAAGCATGGGGCCACCGCTTACAACTACAGCAGGAATGTTCAAGCGGGCAGCAGCCATAAGCATACCGGGAACAATCTTATCGCAGTTGGGGATGAGTACCAGAGCGTCAAAAGCGTGACCGTTGGCAACAGCTTCGATGCTATCAGCAACAAGCTCGCGGCTTGCCAAGGGGTACTTCATACCATTGTGACCCATTGCAATACCGTCACAGATACCGATGGCAGGGAACTCAATAGGGGTACCGCCTGCTTCGAGAATACCATATTTAACTGCTTGTGCGATAGTGTCCAGATGCATATGACCGGGGATGATTTCGTTGGCTGCACAGCAGACACCAATCAAAGGTTTTTTTAATTCTTCTTCAGTGTAGCCCATTGCATAGAAAAGGGAGCGATGAGCTGCGCGTGTAGAACCTTTTTTTACTTCAATACTACGCATATTTATAAACCTCGTTTCTTAAAGATTATCAGGTTGTAAACCCATATAAAGGCATATGAAAATTTTACATTTTTTTAGTCACCTTGTCAATTTTGTCAGTTAGTGAGGTTATTTTTAGAAGGAAAGTATAAAATATTTAACACATATACAAAAATAAATACTAGCTTCTAAAATTATTTACTGTATTTAAGATGCTTTTAGTATATAATATAAACAGGAATATTTTTGTGAGGTGCAATAAAATGAAAACTAAAATCACTGAACTTTTAGGTATTAAGTACCCCATCATCCAAGGCGGTATGGCTTGGACTAGTGAAGCTTGCCTTGCTTCCGCAGTATCTAACGCAGGTGGCGCAGGTATCATTGCTTGCGGTGGACGTACCGCTGAGTGGGTACGCGAAGACATCCGTAAGGCAAAAACTTTGACTGACAAACCCTTTGGCGTAAACGTAATGCTGATGGCTCCCAACGTTGAAGAAATTGTTAACGTAATCTGTGAAGAAAAGGTTGCCTTTGTAACCTTGGGTGCGGGTAATCCTGTTCCCTACATTAAAAGATTCCAAGACGCAGGCATCAAAGTTATTCCCGTTGTTCCCAATGTAAAGCTGGCACAACGTATTGCTGCTGCTGGTGCGGATGCAATGGTTATTGAAGGTATGGAAGCAGGCGGTCATATTGGTAAACAAACTACCATGGCGTTGATGGAAAACGTATTACCCAATGTAAAAGACGTTCCCATTCTCGTAGCAGGTGGTATCAGTGATGGTCGCGCTATTGCTGCTGCCCTCCTCATGGGTGCAGAAGGCGTGCAAATGGGTAGCCGTTTTATTCTGACTACTGAATGTGTTGCTCACCCCGCAGCTAAAGAAGCTATTATGAAGGCAGTGGATACTGACAGCGTAACCACCGGTTACAGCAGAAACCATGGTGTGCGTTGCTTGCAAAACGCTTTTACCAAAGCATACACTGAACTGGAAGTTAGCGGTGCTCCCACCGAAAAGCTGATGGAAATTGGTGCTGGCACTAACAAACGTGGCATTCTTGAGGGCGATATTGAAAATGGTACTGTAATGGTTGGTCAAAGCTTGAATGTTTTGAACGAGATTATGACTTGCCAAGAGGTTATGGATAAGCTGGTTGCAGAAGCTAAGGCTGCCATTGAACGCGTTAAGAGCATTGAGTTCTAAGCCAGGGGAAATGTTCTGCGAATAAAGTTCATATATTAATGAAGAAATTTTAAGCTGACGAAAGGCAGGCTGCTCAATTTGAGTGCCTGCCTTTAAAATTTAATTTATACATCCACCTTAAGAAAAATATCCTTTACCCTTGCGGGTAGTTATGAAATTTTTGTATAATATTATATTGAAATAGTGTCCAACGCTTTTATAGACGGAGGTTTTAAATATATGGAAGAAAAAACTTATGCGCTGTTAAACTACGGGTGCCAAATGAATGAGTCCGATACCGAGCATTACGCAGGTCAATTGGAAGAGTTAGGCTATAAGCCTATTGCTGATTTTCACGATGCTGATGTAATTATTGTTAATACCTGTTGCGTGCGTGAAAGCGCAGAAAAGAAAATCGCCGGCAAGATTGGCGAGCTGAAAGCTGTAAAGACCAAGAACCCTGATTTAGTGATTTGTGTTGCCGGTTGCATGGCGCAAAAGGATGGAGAAAAGCTTATCAAAAAACATCCTCAAGTAGATTTGCTTTTGGGTACTGCCTATGTAAATGATTTTAAGCAAATCTTTTTAGATTTTCTTGCTGACCGCGGCGGCAAGCGTAAAAATAGGGTATTCGATGATTTGACCATCCATCAAAGTGAATTTGAAGGCAAGATGGTACGTCAAAGCTCCTTTGAAGCTTGGATTCCCATTATGTACGGCTGCAACAACTTCTGTACCTACTGCATTGTTCCCTATGTGCGTGGTCGCGAGCGTAGCCGCAGTATGGAAAACATTGTTGCAGAAATTGAGCAGGCAGTTGCTGATGGCTATAAGGAATTTACCCTGCTGGGGCAAAATGTAAATTCCTATGGCAAGGATTTTGGCGAGGAAGAAGCCTTTGCTAAATTGCTTCGTCGTGTAAATGAGATTCCCGGTGTGGACCGTATTCACTACATGACCAGCCACCCTCGTGATATGAGCGAAGAGGTTATTAAGGCTGTTGCTGAATGTGAGCACATCTGCGAGAACTTCCATGTACCCTTCCAGTCCGGTAGTACTGAAATTTTACGTCGCATGAATCGTGGCTATAGTCGTGAAAAATATTTGGAGCTGATTAGCCTGATTCGCAAGCACGTTCCCGATTGCTCCATTACTACTGATATTATTGTAGGCTTCCCCGGTGAAACAGAGGAAGATTTTGAAGATACCCTGAACCTTGTAAAGGAAGTAGGCTTTGACGCTGCCTTTACCTTCATTTATTCCAAACGTAGCGGTACACCTGCGGCGAAGATGGATAACCAAGTTCCCTTGGATGTGAAGAAGGCGCGACTGAATAGATTGATGGAGGCTCAAAATATCAATAGCTTGAAGTGTAATGAAAAGCTTATTGGAAAAGTTGTTGAGGTTTTGGCAGAAGGACCTAGCAAAAATAAAGATGTTTGGAACGGCAGAACCCGTACCGGCAAATTAGTATTGTGGCCCTTGGAGGGCAAAACCTACCAAGTAGGAGAAAAGGTTTATGTAAAGGTTGACACAGCACAAACCTGGTTAGTGAAAGGCAAGGCGGTACAGCATGGCTAATTACACCCCTATGGTGCAGCAGTATCTGGATGTTAAAAAGCAGCATCCCAAGGATTTACTGTTTTTCCGTTTGGGAGATTTTTACGAAATGTTTTTTGAGGATGCCATTACTGCGTCCCGTGAACTGAATATTACTTTAACCAAACGTGCGGGCGGTGCAGAAACCATGCCTATGTGCGGTGTACCCTATCATTCTGTGGATGGGTACATTGCCAAGCTGATTAAGAAAGGTTATCGTATTGCCATTTGCGAGCAGGTGCAAGACCCTAAAGAAGCCAAAGGCATTGTGGAACGTAAGGTCATTAAGGTTATTACGCCTGGTACCGCGTTAAACGAGCAGCTTTTGGAAGATAAGCATAACCGTTTTCTGGTATTTTTAAATGAGCAGGGTAACAGCCTATGCCTTGTGGCAGCAGATGTATCTACCGGCGAATGTCAATGGCTGGTAGCTGAAGGCAGTGAGCGTATGCTGAATATTGCGGAACAGCTTTTTAGAATGCAGCCTGCGGAGCTTGTTGCTACCCAAGGAATTGCCGGTTGGGATAAATTAGCAGAATGGTTAAGCGGTAAACTGCCTGAATGTGCTGTAAGCTTTTACCAAGGTGATGCAGAGGAAAAATATTTTGCCAAGCATTTTGCTGACGTAAAGGTTCCTGCCTTCGTCGAAGCAACCGTTGAGTATTTGCTTGGCTATCTTCACTCAACTGTTATGGCCGACTTGAGCCACATTAACAGCTTGAATGAAATTCTTATAGAAAACTTTATGAATCTTGATGCAACTGCCATCCGTAATCTGGAGCTGGTGCGTAATATGCGCGACGGTTCCAAGCGTGGTACTTTGCTAGACGTTTTAGATTTTACCAATACCTCCATGGGTGCGCGTAAGCTGCGCAGCTGGATTGAATGTCCCTTGTTGGATTTGGGCAAGATTTATGAGCGCCAAGATGCGGTAGCGGAACTTTTAGAGAACACTACCCTGCGCGAGGCGGTGGTGGAACGTTTGAAGGTCATCTACGATTTGGAGCGTATTGTTTCCAGATTGGAAGTGGGGAGCGCCAATGCGCGTGACTTAGTTGCATTGCGTACTTCCCTGGCTATGCTGCCGGAGGTCAAAGCAGTTCTGCGTAATTGTAAAAGCCGTAAGCTGCAGAAGATTTACAATAACCTTCACATTCACGAAGATATTTACTCCGCACTGGAAGCTGCCATTGTGGATGAACCGCCCTTTTCCGTTCGTGAAGGCGGTATGATTAAAACCGGCTACAATAGCGAGCTGGACGAGCTGCACTTGATTGCCAAGGATAATAAAACTTGGATGCAAAACTTTGAGCTGAAAATTAAGGAAGAAACCGGTATCAAGACTATGAAGGTTGGCTTCAATAAAGTTTTTGGCTATTACATTGAGGTTAGCAAGGGTCAAACCGAAAACGTACCCGACTACTTTGTGCGTAAACAAACCCTCGTCAATGCGGAGCGCTATATTGTTCCTGAACTGAAGGATTTTGAAAATAAAATCCTTGGTGCCAAAGAAAAGATAGAGCAGTTGGAATACTATCTCTTTAGCCAATTGCGGGAGATGATCCGCTCCAAGATTACGGATATTCAAGAAACTGCCCGCGCCTTGGCAACGGTGGACGTGCTTACTTCCTTTGCCATCGTAGCGTATAAATATAATTACGTTCGCCCCGAGCTGAATAATGGTGGCGAAATTAAGATTACCGACGGACGTCACCCGGTTGTGGAACGCCTGTTGGAAAAAGAGATCTTTGTTCCCAATAATGTGAACCTGAACAACAGCGACGAAAGCATGATTGTTATTACCGGTCCCAATATGGCAGGTAAATCTACTTACATGCGCCAAGTTGCCTTGCTGGTACTGATGACCCAAATGGGTAGCTTCATTCCTGCCCGTCAGGCAAGCGTTTGCCCTGTTGATAAAATCTTTACCCGCGTTGGCGCCAGTGATGACCTTGCCACCGGGCAGAGTACCTTTATGGTAGAGATGAACGAGGTGGCTCAGATTCTGCGTTACGCTACTAAGGACAGCCTGATTATTTTAGACGAGGTTGGTCGTGGCACCAGTACCTTTGACGGAATGAGCATTGCCAAGGCGGTAATGGAATACATCCATAGCAAGATTAAGGCAAAGACCTTGTTTGCAACTCATTATCATCAGCTGATTGCTTTGGAAGGTGAGCTTGATGGCGTGAAGAACTATTCTGTTGCCGTTAAGGAGCGGGGGAATGATATTGTGTTTCTGCGCCGCATTATTGCCGGTGGTACTGATAGAAGCTACGGTGTACACGTTGCACGTTTGGCTGGCCTGCCTAAGAAGGTTTTGGATAGAGCTAACGAAATTTTACAGGAGTATGACCGTTGTGAAAGTGGTTTGCGTCCTGCACAACCTCAAGCTGTTGCAGAAGAACCTAGCATGATGGGCAGTCTGTTCAGCAATGGTTTGGCAGAGCAAATTTTACAATTAGATGTTATGAGCATGACACCTATCGAAGCAATGAACGCTTTGTATAAATTGCAGGAGGAAGCAAGAAAGGAGAGCGGTAAATAATGGAAGTTAAAAACGTACAGCTTTTGGACACCAATACCGCCAACCAGATTGCTGCAGGCGAAGTAGTTGAGAAGCCTGCTTCCGTAGTTAAGGAATTAGTAGAAAATGCCTTGGATGCAGGTGCAAATAAAATAGAAGTAACTATTTTTGCAGGTGGAACCGAGTACATTCGTGTGGTGGATAATGGTAGCGGTATGAGTGAGGACAATGCCAAGCTGGCAGTCCTGCGTCACGCAACCAGTAAGATTACTACTGCAGAAGATTTAATGAGCCTGAATACATTGGGCTTCCGCGGCGAAGCTTTGCCCAGTATTGCTTCTGTTTCTAATTTCACCCTGCTCACCCGTCCGGAGGCAGAGGAGTTTGCAACCTCCATCCGCATTGACGGTGGGAATGAGGTGGAATGCAGCAGTGCAGGCGGCAATGCAGGCACTACTGTAATTGTAGAAAACCTTTTCTTCAACGTGCCTGCCCGCCGTAAATTTTTAAAGACAGTTGGTACGGAAGGCCGTTACATTAGCGAGCTGCTTACCAAGCTTGCCCTGTCCCGTCCTGACGTGCGTTTTAAATTGGTTAATAATGACAAGGAAGTGCTTAGCACTCCCGGAGATGGCAATTTAACTGCAACTATTCGTGCTTTGTACGGCAAGAACGTGGCAGAAGAACTGCTGACTGTAGATTTTCAAGACGAAAAGATTAAAATTAACGGTTACATTGGCAAGCCCACCTTGCTGAAAGGCACTCGCCAATGGCAAACCTTATTTGTTAATGGTCGTATGATTGGGAATAAAATGTTGGCGAAGGCAATTGACCACGCTTACCAATCCCAAATTCCCAAGAGTGGTTTCCCCTTTGTAGTGTTGAATATTACGGTGGACACCGCTTCCATTGACGTTAACGTACATCCTCAAAAGAGTGAGATTAAGTTTAGTGACGAAAGCACTGTGTATAAAGCAATGTTCAAGGCTCTGACTGATGCCCTGACTCGTCCCATGAGTGCTAAGAAGGCAGAGGTCACTTTGCTGGAAGATTCCGAGCTGAACGTTTTTGTTCCGGAGCAAAAGGTTACGCCCGTATTTACAGCTCCTGCCATGGAAGCAAAGCCTGCTGCAAAATACGAATCGCCCAAGCCCCAAGTCTTTGAACCCATCTTCAAAGGCGATACCGGAATGGGAGACATTTTCAAAACTCCGGAAAAACCTTTGCAAGAAGAGCAAATGCTTCAGGGGAAACAGTCTGCTTCTGAAAATAAAGGTTACACTCCCAATGTATTTAAGCAAAGGGAATATACCTACACTGCAGTACAGGAGCCGGTGTTCACCATCAATGAGGCTCGTGAGGAGTTTGCCAAGGGTGAGCCTTTGGCTACTGCGCCTGTGGAAGCCATCGCTCTTACTGATACGGATAGCGGTGTAGATACCATTTGGCCCATCGGGCAGGTGGATAAAACCTTTATCATTGCTCAATCGGAAGACACCTTATATTTAATAGACCAGCACGCTGCCCATGAACGCATCCTTTTTGACAAGTTGATGGCTACAAAAGGAAACGTTCCTGCGCAACAATTGTTGATGCCCATTTATGTAGACGTGCAAGCTCAGGATATTGCTCTAATCGAAGAGCATCACGAAGAATTCCTCCGCTTAGGCGTGGATATTGCTGCTGCCGGTGAGGAGATGCTACGGGTTTCCAGCTTGCCTACGGATATCAAGGCAGATGACTGTGAAGAATTTATTTTAGAAATTAGCAAGATGCTGCGGGAGATGCGTACCATTAGCGCTGCAGACCTACGCCAAGAGGTACTACATATGACTGCTTGTAAGGCAGCCATTAAGGCAGGTCAGCTGCTGAATATGCGCCAAATGCGTCAGCTGATTATTGACCTTTGCAATACGGAGCATCCCTTCACCTGTCCCCATGGTCGTCCCTGTATGATTGAGATTAGTACTGATGACCTTTATAAAATGTTTAAAAGGACGGGCTTTTAAGATGCGTTTTGCAGTAACTGTAGGGCGCAAGGGCAGTGGGGATTTGCTTGCTGCTGCCAAGGAGTGGGCAAGCCATTTTGACGTACCCTTTTTAGAAAGAGCTTCCAAGGGTAGCTTGGAAGAATTACGTCAGCAATATGACTTGGAAGCAATTTTAGTTGCAACTGCTGATGGACCGCAGATATATAATAAGGAAGGAACTTTCTTTTATCACCCGGGAATGGCAGTGCTTAGACTGCAACGTTTAAAAAATAATGAGCATGACCATTTTGCCAAAGCCTTAGAATTGGAAGAAGGTATGCGTGTTCTTGATGGAACCTTGGGGCTGGCTGGTGACGCTGCCATTGCCAGTTATCTTGTTGGCACAAGCGGCAAGGTAGTTGGAACGGAAGCTTCCTTATTATTACACTTTGTTGTAGAAAAGGGCTTGCGCACCTACGAGGCGGAAGACCCTGATTTAACAGAAGCACTGCGCCGTATTACTACAGTGCAGGCAACTGCGGAGCAGTACTTGGAAACCTGCGGAGCAGATTCCTTTGACGTGGTGTATTTTGACCCTATGTTCCGTTATCCGGTGCAGGGGTCTTCTGCAATGGAGCCCTTACGCCCCGTTGCATATGAGCAGCCCTTGAATAAGCGTACAATTGAGCTTGCTTTGAAGGCTGCTCCTAAAGTAGTTATTAAAGAGCGCAGTGAAAAGATACTGCGCGAATATGGTTGTACAGAAATTCTAGGCGGACGTTATAGCCGTATTAAGTTTGGCATCATCAGGAGGTAATCAATGAAGGAAAGGGTTGCAGTTATTTTAGGACCAACAGCAACAGGAAAAAGTCATTGCGCCATTGAGCTGGCAAAGCGTTTGAATGGCGAAATTATTTCCGGTGATTCCATGTATGTTTATCGTGGAATGGATATTGGCACTGCCAAGCCTACGGAAGAAGAGCTGGCCGCAGTTCCCCATCATCTGGTAGACATCCTGCCTGCTGATGCGGAGTTCAATGTGGTGGATTTTAAAGAGCGTTCAGAAAGCTTAATTAAAGATATCAATGCTCGTGGTAAGCTGCCCATTATCGCAGGGGGTACCGGTCTTTACATTAAGGCACTTCTGGAAGATTATGCCTTTAATACTGTGGACGCAGATGAAGCTCTGCGTGAAGAGCTGGAGCAATTTGCCAGGGAGCAGGGTAAGGAAGCACTTCATGCCCGCTTGGCAGAGCTGGACTCCGAGGCAGCAGAGCGTTTGCACTTTAATGATACCCGTCGGGTGATTCGCGCCATTGAAGCAGCAATGAAGGGGGAAGAGGTTAACCAGTACGGTGCAGAAGAAAGCCCCTTTGATGCAGTGGTCTTTGGGCTGAATATGCCTCGCGAAATTTTATACGAGTGCATTAACAGACGTGTTGATATAATGCTGGAGCAAGGCTTGGAGGCAGAGGTGCGTCGCTTGCTGGACGAAGGCGTGCCTGCTGATTGCCAGTCCATGAAGAGTATTGGCTACAGGCAAATGCTATGGTACATCAATGATGGAATGGACTATGACTTTGCCGTAGATAAATTGAAGCAGGCCACACGTAATTTTGCCAAGCGGCAAGTAACCTTCTTCAAACGGATGCCCTATATCCAATGGTATGAGCTTACTGCTGAACCTAATTATGAAAATGTGGTGAACAGCATGGAGCAAACTCTTGTGGAAAAATTTAAACTGGTATAGAATAATGGTAGAATACAAGATTTTTTGGAGGGGTATTTATGTTTAATGCAACTAAACCTGCAATGAATTTACAAGATAGCTTTTTAAATCATGTCCGTAAGGAAAACTTGGGCGTGGTAATTTATTTGATGAATGGTTTTCAACTGAGAGGTATGGTAAGGGGCTTCGATAATTTTACTGTAATTATCGAAAATGATGGTAAGCAACAACTTGTTTATAAGCACGCTATTTCTACCATTGCGCCGGCTACTAATATTACCATCATGCAACCTGAAAAACGTGACTAGATTATAAAAAGAAACGTCGCTGTCGCGTCGTTTCTTTTTTATGTACTAAATCGTTATACAGCACTTCTAACGATTTTGGCGTAAAATAACTTGGCTCCCTTGAAAGGGGAGCTGTCTGCGAAGCAGACTGAGGGGTTTCTAATGCTCAATTATAAAAAACTTTTTCTAGAATACTTAACTGTAGAATTAGGCTTATCCCAGAATACAGTGCTTGCCTACGAGCGTGACCTGCGCTTATTGCAAAAGGCATTGGGTTTAGAAACTGACGAGCAGCTTGCCAATGTGAAGCGTTCCCAGCTTTTGGAGTATATGTCCCAGCTAAAGGCGCAAGGCCGTAGCCCTGCTACTATTGCCCGCAAGCTGGCAGCAATCAAATCCTTTTATCGCTTTCTGACTGCAGAACGCTACATTAATATAGACCCTGCAGAAGTGATAGAAGCTACAAAAAAGGGCTTGCACTTACCCAAGGTGCTCAGTGTTGAAGAGATAGAGGCTCTTTTGGAAGAGCCCAACCTGGGAACAGTGGAAGGCTATCGGGACAGGACAATGCTGGAAGTTCTTTATGCAACGGGTATGCGTGTTTCTGAATTGCTCAGTGTACCGGTAAGCAGTGTTAATTTACAGATGCAGTACCTGATTGCTTACGGCAAGGGCAATAAGGAGAGGATTATTCCTCTGGGAAGTATGGCTGTTAAATTTTTGACACACTATCTGGAAAAGATAAGACCTCAGCTGCTTAAAGAAGAAGATTCCAAAGTAGACACTTTGTTTATAAATATGTGGGGCAGACCTATGGGTCGCATACGTTTTTACAATATTATCCGTAATTATGGAAGAAGTGCAGGGCTGAGCAAGGAGATTACTCCCCACGTGCTGCGTCATTCTTTCGCCACACATTTATTAGATAATGGTACTGACCTTAGAGTGGTACAGGAGCTGTTGGGACACGCAGATATTTCTACGACACAGATATATACTCATTTGACTAACAAGCGTTTGCGTGAGGTTTATCTTAAAGCGCATCCGCGTGCTTAATTAAAATGAAGGGAAGGGTATAAATGGCAAGAAGAAAAAAAGCTTCCAATAAAACAAGTCTTTGGATTTTATTGGCGATTATTGCTGTGCTGACAGTAATGGCTGGTATGTTCTATGCTTCCATCAGCGGTGACAAGGAAACTGTAGAAATTAAACCGGGTGATGGAGCTAAGCGAGAAGTAGTTAGCCTGATGGATGAATCCATCGAAGCACAGAGAATTTTGGATAGCATTCTTTTACAAAAGGGCAATTGGCAACTGATTGAAAAAGGACGTGGAGTAAAAAATATTGAGGTTGAAGGCTCCAATGCTGTAGTAAAGGTTAATTCCAGAACCCTGGCAATTGGTATACCTGTCTCCACCTCTCTGGAAGGTGCAGGCAATTGGGTACAGGGTAAGGCGACCAAGCAGGGCTTGGCGGTTATCACTGGTGAACCCAGTACCTATAAGGGATGGGAATCCTACAAACTAGAGCTTGGCGTGGCGGCGAAGGCTGGCGGCAAAAGCAAAAAGTTTACTACTGATACCATTTATTTCTTCTATAATACTAATCTTAATGACGAAGACAAGGATGTTATTAACATTCCTACTGCTCCTAAAGAGGAAAAGCAGTACACCGGTAAATTGGCAGTTATCGTGGATGACTGTGGTTATGATATTAAATCTGTACGCCGCTTGACGGATGTGGGCTTGCCCTTTAGCTATGCAATTTTGCCCTACAAGGATTTCAGCAGCGACGTACTGGAGGTAATCAAATCCACAGGGAACGTACCTATGCTGCACTTGCCCATGGAACCTAGCAATCGTAGCGCTATGAGCGAAGGCTCCCGTACTATCTTGACAGATATGAAGGAAAAAGAAATTCGCAAGCTGACACAGAAGGCTATTGAAAGCCTGCCCGGCATTGTGGGTGTGAATAATCATCAAGGTTCCAAGGCTACCAGCGATAAGCGTGTTATGGAAACCGTCCTGCGTGAAGTGAAAAAGCAAGGCTTGTTCTTCGTGGACAGCAAAACCATTGCTACTTCCGTAGCTCGTGATATGGCTCGTGAAATGGGCGTAAAGACTGCCCGCAATGACGTCTTCCTGGATAATAGCAAGGATGTTGAGGATATTCGTAACCAAGTGTACAAGGCTATCGAGATGGCAGAGAAGAACGGTAGTGCCATTGCCATTTGCCACGCTCGTCATGCAACTGTTAAGATGTGGGAAAAATACGCTGACGAGTTCCGCAAGAGTGGCGTAAAATTTGTACATGTAACTGAAGTACTATATTAATGAGGGAAACTATGTACGTTGAAGAAACTATCGCTAAATACGAGAAATATATTAACCCTGCACAAGCCAAGCTGTTCAGATTCATGGGGCTGGCAAGTGTGGAAGGTCACGCTCAGGGCTGGACCATTACAGATAGTGAGGGCAGGGAGTTTATTGACTGCTTAGGCGGTTACGGAATGTTTGCTCTTGGTCATCGTCACCCTAAAGTGGTGGAAGCGGTGGAAAAAGAGCTGCACGCTATGCCCATGTGTGGCAAGGTACTCTTTAACCGTCCCATGGGTGAGCTTGCTGAAGCTTTGGCAGAGATTACTCCCGGTGATTTGCAATACAGCTTTTTTGTGAATAGCGGTACGGAAGCTGTGGAAGGTTGCCTGAAAGTGGCACGCCTTGCTACCAAACGTAGTAAGTTCGTGGCAGCAGAGAACGCTTTTCATGGTAAGACCATGGGCAGCCTGACAGCAACAGGTCGCGATTTGTATCGTGAACCCTTTAAACCTTTGCTAGACTGCTTCACCCATGTTCCCTACGGAGATGTTTCTGCTATGGAAGCTGTTGTAGATGAAGAAACTGCTGCTGTAATTTTGGAACCCATCCAGGGCGAGGGAGGGATTATCGTTCCTCCTGCCGGTTATTTGAAAGAAGTTAAAGCAATCTGCGAGGCGAAGGGCGCACTCCTCATTGCCGACGAGGTGCAGACCGGTATTGGTCGCACCGGAACTTGGTTTGGTGTGGAGCATGACGACGTGAAGCCTGACCTGATGGCTTGTGCCAAAGCCCTTGGGGGCGGGGTAATGCCCTTGGGTGCAATCATCGGTACTCCCGCTGCTTGGCAAGGCTTGATTGAAGCTCCTTTCCTGCATACCTCCACCTTTGGCGGTAACCAAATGGCTTGCGCCGCAGGCGTTGCTGCCATTAAAGCAATTAAAGAGGAAGACTTACTCAACCGCAGCGCTCAAACTGGTGCTTACTTCAAGGCAGGCTTGGAGCAGATTCAAAAGGAATTCCCGGAAGTTATCGCAGAAGTGCGTGGCAAAGGTATGATGCTTGGCGTGGAACTCACCAAAGAGGGGGCAGGCGGTATGCTCATGAGCCTGATGATTGACAAATCCATCATCGTAGCCTACACCCTGAACAATCCTAAAGTTATCCGTATTGAACCGCCGCTGATTATGCCTAAGGAGGTTGTGGACTACGTTCTGGAAAACTTCCGTAGCGCGGTACAGCTGACTGCTTCTGTAATCGAAGATTTGTAAGGAGAAAAGCAATGCCCTATGTAGAAAGTAAGATTACCATCAAAGGTGATGGCAATAAAATTTACGATATTATTAAAGATATGGCTGCCTATCCTAATTTTATGAAGGATCTGGTAAGCGTAGAAATCTTGGAGCGCGGGGAAGACTATACCGTTTCTCACTGGGTTTCCAATGTTGATGGTCGTAAGATTGTCTGGACGGAGCGGGATACCTTCTATCCGGAAGAGCTTAAAATTACCTACGCCCAAACAGAAGGTGACCTGAAAAAAATGGAAGGCGCCTGGACGATTATGGAGGCAGCGGAAGGATGCGAGGTAACTCTGGCCGTTGACTTTGAGTTTGGCATCCCTATGATTGCAGGCTTGCTCAACCCTATCTTGAAGAAAAAGGTTAGGGAAAATAGCGAAAATATGTTGAACTCTATTAAAGAGCAAATTGAAAAATAATACTTAAATTGTTATAATTATATGAAGGGCATTTGACCCTAAGTGTTATTGAATTTTACAGGAGGAATTTTTACTGATGAAAACAGCTTTACTGATGGGTTTGATGACCGGTCTTTTGATGTTGATTGGTGATTTCTTTGGTGGACTGAAAGGCATGCAAATGATGCTGGTTTTTTCCATCGCAATGAACTTCTTTGCGTATTGGAACAGTGATAAAATGGTTTTGGCTCAGTACAGAGCGAAACAAGTTGACAAGCATAGCGCACCCAAGCTGCACGCTATGGTAGAACGCTTGGCAAACAAGGCAAAATTACCCATGCCCAAGGTTTACATCATCGATAGCCCCGTACCCAACGCATTCGCAACCGGTCGTAATCCGGAACACGCAGCTGTAGCAGTGAACACTGCTTTGGCTGATATGCTTACTGAAGAAGAACTTGAAGGCGTACTGGCTCACGAACTGAGCCACGTTAAAAATCGCGACATTTTGATTAGTACCATCGCTGCTACCATGGCAGGTGCAATCAGCACCATTGCTCAATGGGGTATGTTCCTGGGCGGTGCTCGTGATGAAGACGGCGAAGCTCGTAACCCTGTGGCAACCATTTTGGTTATGATTCTTGCTCCCTTGGCAGCAATGCTCATCCAAATGGGTGTAAGCCGTAGCCGCGAATATATGGCTGATAAATCCGGCGGCGAAATCTGTGGCAACCCAGACGCTTTGGCAGATGCTCTCTTAAAAATTGAAGCCTTTGCTAAACGTAGAGTAATGCCCAACGCAACCGAAGCAACTGCGCATATGTTCATCATCAACCCCTTTAGTGCGGCAGAAGCGAAAAAACTTTTCAGCACTCACCCCACTACTGCGGAACGTGTAAAACTGTTGCGCCAACAAGCAGAAGAAATGCGCAAAAACAGAAGAGGTAAATAATAATGAAGGAAAAATTAGCTTGGCTTAAACGCTACTCTGAAACCTGTGGCGTTTCCGGTTTTGAAGGTCGTATGAAGGACCTGATGCTGGAACGTTTGGAAGGTATGGCAGAAGTTAGCTATGATAAATTGGGCAGTGTGGTTTTTACTAAAGCTGCGCAAGAGGAAGGTGCTCCTAAGGTAATGCTTGCAAGCCACATGGACGAGATTGGCTTTATGGTGAAGCACATTACTAAAGAGGGCTTCTTGAAATTTACCTGCCTTGGCGGTTGGTGGGAGCAAGTAATGCTCAGCCAACGTGTTACCGTTCATGGCAAGAAAGGTGATTTGGTAGGCGTGATTGGTAGCAAACCGCCCCACATCCTTTCTCCGGAAGAACGCACTAAGATGATGCCCAAGAAAGAAATGTATGTGGACATTGGCGCTGAAAGCGAAGAAATGGCTCGCAAAATGGGTGTCTTTGAAGGTTGCCCCGTAACTCCGTATGCTGAAATGGCTGTAATGGGCGATGGCAAAACCCTGCTTGGCAAAGCTTGGGATAATCGCATCGGCTGCGCTGTAATGGCGGACGTTATGGAAAACGTACACAAGGAAGGCAGCCCCAACACTGTTTATGGTGTAGCAACTGTTCAAGAAGAAGTTGGTTTGCGTGGTGCGCAAACCAGTGCTACCATGCTCAACCCGGACATTGCTTTTGTACTGGATACCTGCGTTGCAGGCGGTACCCCGGGTGTAAGTGATGATATTGCTCCTGCAAAAATTGGTAAGGGCATTGCCATCACCATCTTTGATGCTAGCATGATTCCTAACACTGCACTCCGCGACTTTGCTTTTGAAACTGCTAAGGAGCTAGGCATTCCCACTCAGATTAGCATTTCCGAAGGTGGCGGCACTGACGGTGGCAAGATTCATATGAGCGGTGCAGGCGTGCTGACCTTAACCTTTAGCGTGCCCACCCGTTACATTCACAGCCACCAAAGTGTGGTTCACATGGACGACTACCTTGGTGCAGTAAAACTCATCACTGCCATGGTACAAAAGCTTGATGCAGCAAAATATCAGGAGCTGCTCAAGGCGTAAGGACTAAAATCGTTTCACGATTTAGTATAAATTTTATATTTAAATATTAAGGAGAGATTTACAATGGAACAAACCCTCGTACTCGTTAAACCC
>JAFTMR010000067.1 GCA_017452325.1 Phascolarctobacterium sp.
CATAGCAGCCAACACCTTAGCCGCCATACCCTTAATCTTTCTCACGGGTACTGCGCACACGGCAATACGCACGCCTGCTGCCAAAGGAACTGCAAAGATATTATCTTCGTGCAGTTTTTCGCAGATAGCATCAGGATTTTTCGCAGGAATGGACAGGAAGAAGCCTGCTACATAGGGCAGCATGGGCAAGCCACATTCTTCTGCTTCTTTAGTGAACAAATCTGCGCGAGCCTTAATCATTTGGTAGTAATCGTCACGTTCCTTGCAAACCGCAGCCAAAAGCTCTGCGTCGTTGTAGATGGTTGCCAAGGTACGCATTGCAGGACGATTGATGTTGGACCAGGTTGCGCGGCTGGTGTATTGGTTGATATCCGCAAATTCTTTGATAACTTCTTCGCTGGAAGATACACCAATCATTGCGCCGGTACGTTGTCCGTACAGGGTGAAGCCTTTGGACATGCTGTAACCAACAATGGTAAGAATATTTTCCGGCAAGCCGCCCAGCTTCTTGAAGATTTTGCGTACCTCTTCTTTTTCACCTGCGTAGTCAATATAAGCTACGTCCAAGAACAGGATAATGTTCTTGCCACCTTGAGCAGCTTCTTTAAGAACACCAAGCACACCGTCCATATCCTCTTCACTCAAGCTGTAACCAGTGGGGTTATGAGCAGGAGTATTCAAGATGTAGAGCAGGTTGTCTTGTTTAGCAAGCAGTTCTTCCACTTTTTCTTTCAGTGCAGGCAGGTTGAACTTGTTGTTTTCGTCCAGCATTTTATAGGTAGTAAAATTACGATGCATATCTGCGCACAGAACTTTGTATGCACCCCAGAACCAGTCAGAGCAAAGCACAGTATCGCCTTCGCTTTGGTAGTTCCAGATTGCGTGGTGGATAGCACCAGTACCGCCAGCAGTAGCAACAGCAGCAATGTGCGCATCCGGACGGGATTTACCGAAAGCAGCAGTAACAACACCATCCAAGAATTCCGGTAAGCCGGAAATAGGAGCGTAAGCAATCAATTCGTTAGTAGCCAGGCTACGATAAACCTTTTCTACAGTGGGAAGGCATACTAAATTTTCATCTTCATCAAGGATAGCGCCAATAGTAGCGTTAACTACGTTTTCCTTGCCGTATTTAGCAGCAGCAGCTACGGCAGCAGCGTTAGCACCAAAAATTTTGTCCTGTGCAAATTTACCTTTTGCATGTTGAGCAGCAACACTCATAGTCATAACAGATTCCTCCTATAAATTAAAAGTTTTAAATTTATTATTGCATTTTACCTTGTTGCGGTCAATGACTTCACAAATCTATCACAGTCGCCCCACTACCGCCAGTTTCCAAGGAAGCAAGCTCCAGCTTCTTCACGAAGCGATTGCTTTCCAAGTAAGCGGTCAGGCCTGCACGCAAGGCACCTGTACCCTTGCCATGAATCAGGCGTAATTGGCTGATGCCTGCCAACAGAGCATCGTCAATCGCCTTGTCAACAATGGGGATGGCTTCGTTCAAGGTCATGCCGCGCAGGTCAACCTCTTGCTTAGCACTGGAGCTTTTCGCTACAAACATCTGGTGGCTGTAGCCTGCCTTCTTACGTTTTTTATTGCTTTCCGGTTCAGCGCTGATAGGCTGCGCTTTAGTAACCAGGCATTTTTTAGCAGGCACATTCATTTTGAGGATACCCACTTGTACGGTAACGTCATTGCCGTTTACATCAATAATAGTACCATTCTTGCCTAAAGAGGTTACAAAAACATTCAAGCCTTTTTTAGCAGTTTCCTTAGTCAGCGGCGCACCTTCCGGCAGCGGAGCATCCTCGCTTAAAGTTTTGTTCAGCTTCTTGCGTGCTTCTTCCGCAGCTTGCTCCAAGCGTTTAGTATCAAAATCTGCCTTCATGGAGCGCAGCTCTTTCAGTACTGCTTCGGACTCTCGACGGCTGCGACGGTAGATGTCGTCAGCCTGCTCCCTCGCCTTGCGGAGCATTTCGTTCTTGCGACGCTCGAAGTCCTGCTTCGCATGAGCAAGCTCGTTACGTAAATGCTCGCTCTCAATACGCAGGCGTTCAATCTCCTGGCTACCGCTTTCAAACTTGCGGCGTTCGCCCTCCAGCTCCTGCAAGACCGTCTCCATATGAACGTGCTCCTGGTTCAGTAAAAGTCCTGCCTGTTTGACAATCTCTTCTGCCAAACCAAGGCGACGGCTAATATTGAAAGCATTACTGCTACCGGGCACACCCATCAGCAAACGATAGGTGGGTCGCAGGGAAACAGGGTCAAATTCCACACTGGCATTTTCCATGCCCTCGTGTCCGTAGGCAAAGGTTTTCAGCTCGCTGTAGTGAGTGGTTACCATAGTCAGGATATTGTTCTTATGCAAATGCTCCAGCATGGACATGGCAAGGGCAGCACCCTCGTTGGGGTCAGTGCCTGCGCAGATTTCGTCTATCAAAACCAGATCACCGCTTTTTACTTCGCCCAAAATGCTAATCAGATTAGTCATATGAGCGGAGAAAGTACTCAAGCTTTGCTCAATGCTCTGCTCGTCGCCAATATCAGCATAAACAGCTCGGAACACAGGCAGCTTGGCACTGCTTGCCGGAATAAACATGCCGGACTGCGCCATCAGTGCGAAAAGGCCAACAGCCTTCAAGGCAACGGTCTTACCACCGGTGTTAGGACCGGTAATCAAAAGCATACTAAATCTATCCCCCAGCTCCACATCCAAGGGAACTACAGTGTCCTTGTTCAAAAGGGGATGACGCCCCTGCTTGATTTCCACCTTACCGCTTAAAAGCATTTGAGGACGTACTGCGTGCTGTTCCTGCGCCAAGTAAGCACGAGCGCAGATAACGTCAAGGTCTGTCAAAATATCAAGAGAGCCTAACAGCGCAGGTGCTTCACTACCAACATTGGCAGTAAGCTGGCGCAGGATGCGCTCAACCTCTTCCTTTTCTTCTGCCATGTAACGTTTGATGTCGTTGTTCAGATTTACAACGGCGATAGGCTCGATGAAAAG
>JAFTMR010000068.1 GCA_017452325.1 Phascolarctobacterium sp.
ATCTTCCATACTTTCATTGCTACTGATAATAAGCTTGCAAATTTTCTTACGCCTTTTCCGCTAAAATACTATATAATAGGAAGAAAGTTGCAGATATACTTGTAGGAATGTAAAATTTTAGGAGTACACAATGAAATTATTAAAAGTCTTAGTTCTGCTTGTGGCGCTTGCTCTAAGTATCGCAGGCTGTAAAAATATAGAAGTTGAAGAGCCCGTTGCTGCCGTTGCAGGCAAGGTGGTAAAAGTTGTAGATGGCGACACCCTACACGTTTACAATAGCAAGGGAACCTATAAAATTCGTTTGTCCGGTATTGACGCGCCGGAGCGGGGGCAAGCCTTTGGCAAACGTGCCAAGGAATATTTACAGGAGCTGGTGGCAGGCAAGCAGGTTATCGCCATTGTAGAGAGCAAGGATAGATATGGGCGTTACGTTGCCAGTGTGAAATGTCAAAGCAGGGACCTGTGTGCGGAGATGCTGCAGGCAGGTTACGCCTGGCACTACAAGCAGTATAGTAACAATAAGTATTACTCCCAACTGCAACAGGAAGCAAAGCGTGCAAGGCGAGGGCTGTGGGTGGACAAGAAGCCCCAAGCTCCATGGGATTACCGCAAAGAGAAAAGAGCAGGGGAGTAAAGTCAAAAAGTCAGATTGTTTCACGTGAAACATTTTTAAAAATGTATAGCGATAAAATTAAAGGCGATGCGTTCATAGCATCGCCTTTCTAAATTTAGGGTGGGGTATGAAATTTTGTTAAGTCTTGTCCAAATTAACTTATTCTAATTTTTAGAAGTGGTTTAGAATAAACCGGTACCTAGTTTTGGAAGTTGATTCTTACTGTTTTGTCCAAGGGATATTTCA
The DNA here is from genome assembly GCA_017452325.1 of Phascolarctobacterium sp. Taxonomy (GTDB): domain Bacteria; phylum Bacillota; class Negativicutes; order Acidaminococcales; family Acidaminococcaceae; genus JAHHUH01. Next base: position 860 of record JAFTMR010000068.1, read on the forward strand.
CGAGGGCAGTGCCGTCCAAATTTTCCTTGTGCATATCCACTGCGGAGATTTGGCAGTTTTCGTAGGTGGTGTAGTAGTAAATGCCCTTATCCGCATTGCAGCAGGAGCTGTATTGGGTAATTTCATAAAGGTCTTTGCCAAGATGGACGCTACCCCTTGCCATCTCTACAGATTTCAGAATGTGGAAGAACTGGCTGATGCTTTCTGTTTCGGAAGTGCCTGCCAGGGAGTTGAGCTTGACGAAGGTTGCTTTCACAAATCTGGAAAGGGAGGAAGCGTCCCCCGGTAAACCCATTGCCCCCATCCCGCGGGAATACAAATCTAATTTTAAGGTTCCATTCTTGCCGGCGAAGGTGTTTTGCGGATTATCCTTAGTAAGCTGCATATAGTTGTTCAGGTTGAACATTTGGTAATCAAAGGTGGGATTGTTGGTGAGGACGCCAACAGGATTGGGGTAAACCTTCACACCGTCCTTTACAGCTTCAAGGGTGATGGAGCGTTCCTTATCCGCAATTAACCAGTGGAGGGGGGAGAGGGGAAGCTTATCGCTAAAGTTTTCGTTGAAGATGTTGATTTTCTCCAAAAGCTTTTCAACTTCCGCAACCGTCGCGCATTGACCTAACAGCCAAGGGATGAGTTCAAAGGGAGTGATATTGTCCTTGCCTGCGCAGTAGGGTTTGTAATCTGCGTTTTCAGGAAAGTTCAGTCCGGCAACGCTCAAGCCTTTTTCATTGGTGGCGTCATAATACAGGGGGTAGTCATCTACAACGTAAGCCATGCCAATAATGGCGTAGTGTTTTTCAAGGGGAGATGCCTTGCGAAAATTAAAAACGTAGTTGCGGGGGGTGATGGTTATGGTTTCGTCCAGGGAATATTCTAAATCTAGGTTTCTACCAAAATAATGGTCTTGGGTTTGAAAAGTAATTGCTGTGCACATATTGCACCGTCCTTTCGGTTTCAGATGGATGGTTGTAAATTTACACCTTGCTTGCCCTGGGGCATAAGCAAGTGGTTTAACCACCTTCCCAAAAGGATTCTCATAGCAGCTTTTCTTCATTATACATCGCGTTAGCTCAGAAGGATGTGATTTTTTCTTTAACTAAGTCTAAAGTCAAAAAGTCAGATTGTTTCACGTGAAACATTTTTGACTTTCGGGCAAATTTTAGTATTAGAAACAGGCAAGATGTGTTAAAATAAAAACACTGAAATCATGATAAATTGCTTCTAAATAAGTAAAGAGTTTGGAAAAATTAGAAGTGGACCATTGAATTTATTAGTAGGAAGAGTAAAAAGAAGAGTAATTTTTAGACGTGCAAAAAGTTTTGGAAGGAAAGACTAGAGAACGAGGTGAGTTTTGTGGTAAAAGTAATTGCTATTGCAAATCAAAAGGGCGGTGTGGGCAAGACTACTACTGCTGTGAACTTGGCTGCTTGCTTGGCTAGCGAAGGGCGCAAGGTGCTTTTGATTGACAGTGACCCTCAGGGCAATGCTACCAGTGGCTTGGGCTTTGACAAGCGCGATGTAAAAAAATGTATTTACGATGCTCTCATTAGTGACGTGCCCATGGCAGAGACCTTGAAGCATACTGCTTATGAGAATTTGGATATTATTCCCGCCACCATTCAGCTGGCTGGTGCGGAGATTGAATTGGTTTCCCTGATGAACAGGGAGGGTAGATTGAAAAATGCTCTGGAGCGTATCAAGCATGATTATGATTATGTAATTATTGACTGCCCGCCGTCCTTAGGACTGCTCACCATTAACGCTTTGACTGCGGCAAGCAGTGTAATGATTCCGGTACAATGCGAGTTCTACGCCTTGGAAGGTATTACTATGCTGATGAACACCATTCAATTGGTGCAACGTAATTTGAACCCTGCCCTGAAATTGGAGGGTGTTGTGATGACCATGTTTGACAGCCGTACCAATTTGGCGCAGGACGTGGTGGAGGAAGTAAAAAAATACTTTAAAACTAAAATGTACAAGACTATTATTCCCCGTAATGTACGTTTAAGTGAAGCGCCCAGCCATGGTATGCCGGTTATTGATTACGATAGCAAGTCCAAGGGTGCGCAGGTTTATATGGAGCTGGCACAAGAGGTGATTGACGATGAGTAAGAAGGCAGGCTTAGGTAAGGGCTTGGGAGCTATTTTTGTTGAGAACCCTACTCCCGTAGTGGCGAAGCCGGAAGTAAAGGAAATTGTAGAAGGCACTCCCCAGGAGGTTGCCGTAAAAGATATTGTTGCCAACCCCTACCAACCCCGTAAGGTGTTTGATGAAGAAAAGCTGCAGGAGCTGGCTGCTTCTATTAAAGAGTACGGTGTGGTGCAACCCTTGGTTGTACGCAAGAAGGGCAAGAAGTTTGAACTGGTTGCCGGCGAACGCCGTCTGCGTGCTTCCAAGCTGGTAGGCTTAAAGCAGGTTCCCGTTGTTATCCGCGAGTATGATGAAACAGAGATGATGGAAATCGCGCTGATTGAAAATATCCAGCGTCACGACCTGAATCCTATTGAAGAAGCTCAGGGTATTAAACGTTTGATGGAAGAATGCAAGCTGACTCAGGAGCAGGTTGCCATAAAGGTTGGCAGAAGCCGTACCGCTGTTGCCAATATCCTGCGCTTGCTGAATTTGGCGCAAGGAGTACAGAACCTGATTAGCGAAAACAAGCTGACCATGGGTCAGGCAAAACAGATTGCCACCCTGCGCAGTGAGGAAGAGCAGATTAGCGTGGCACAATCTGCGGTGGAGCAGGGCTGGACTGCTCGCACTACGGAAGAGGTTGTGCGTGAATTGCTGGAAGGCAAAAAGGTAAAGGTAGTGCGCGAAATGGTTAAGACCATTTTTGACAAGCCTGCCAAGGAAGAAAAGAAAGTGGAGAAGAAGGCAGAGCCCACTGCTGACCTTTACCATAAAGATTTTGAAAGCAAGCTGGTGGAGCTTTTAGGAACCAAGGTTAAGGTTAATCCGAAGGCTGATGCTAAAAAGGGTGGTACCATTGAGATAGAGTACTACTCACCGGAAGATTTAGAGAGAATTTACGAAGCACTGCAGCCTAAAGTAGAGCTTAAACCTGTGGAGGTACAGGCGACCCGCAAGCTGCATGTGTGATTTATGAATGAGGGGGCAATATAATGCCTGGTTTAGGAACAGTAATGAACTGCGTCGCCATTGTTCTTGGCTCGCTGATTGGCGTAGTTCTGAAACGGGGCTTGCCGGAGAAATGGCAGCAGACCATGATGGGAGGCATTGCTCTGTGCATTGTGGTTATTGGTCTGCAGATGGCACTCAAGACTAATAATATTATCATTACCATTATTAGTCTGGTGATTGGCGCCATCATCGGGGAAGCTATTGATATTGAAGAGAAGATGGCTCGCCTGGGTGATTGGATAGGCAGTAAGGTTGCCAAGGGAGATGCTTCCGTTGCGGCGAAGATTGCTGAAGGCTTTGTGAACGCTTCCATTTTGTTCTGCACCGGTGCCATGGCGATTGTTGGCAGTATTCAGGATGGTATCCTGGCGGACCACACTACTCTTTTTGCCAAGGGAACTCTGGACGGAATCATCAGCCTGATTTTAGCGGCGAACATGGGAATTGGCGTTATGCTTTCTTCTATTAGCGTAGGCATTTACCAAGGAAGTATTACTATGCTGGCGGGGGTGGTGGAGCCCTATGTAACGCCGGTGATTTTGGCAGAGGTTACTGCTGCCGGCGGAGTAATGATTATGGCGATTGGTACCAATATGCTGAACGTAACCAAGATTAGAATTGCCAACCTGCTTCCGGGAATGCTTTCCGCGGCAATTTTGGCAGCTTATTTTGGTTGAGTAAGCTAAAATAAAAAATAGAAGTGCAAAATAAAAAGAGGCTATGCTTTGAGCATAGCCTCTGATTTTTTTAGATTAAGTTGTTTTGAACAGCTTGAGGAGAATGAAGAGGGACATCCCCGTCATAAGATGGCGGAACCATAAGCTGGAATAAACATAGCCAAGCTTGTGTCTAACGTAGGTTCCGTAAATGCGTGCCCGTAATGCGTAGGCTTCCATTGCGGAAATGGCAAGGAGCAGAAAGCCGGGCTTCCAGGTATTGTCGTCGGAGAGCAGATAAAGACAATATAATAGAAAGAGAATATCCAGAGCAAGGTAAGAAATAAAACGCATCCCTGCCTTATCCATAAAGATGATTTGTTTGGAGCCGGGATTTTCGCGGCGGTGTCTGAGAATATTGGCAAAGCTATGCAAAAAATAAGCAAGCTCTTGAGCGTTCATAAAGGCGTACATTTTGACGCAGATAAAAAATAAAGCAATGAATTCCATGTGGGTACCTCGTAAAAATTTATCCTAACCATTATACAATAAACCAGTCTTTTACGCTAGGAGTAAAAAATTTCAAAAGGGTGCACTCGAGAATATAAATGTGCTCTGAAAAAAGACAAGACTGATATTTTTATAAAAAATGTAGCAGTTCAAGAACGAAAGGGAAAAGAGATATAACATTTCTGAAAATTTTGTTGACAAAAGTGTGAAGATATCGCTATAATGAGAAACATAAGTTATTATAGTGGAGCTAGGTGTATAATGACCACTATATAATAAGAAAATTTCACCAGAAAAGAGGATTTACAAAATGAAAAAATGGAAAAAATTTGCGACTGCAGCTTTAGCTGCAATGGTTTGCGCATCTGTTATGGCAGGTTGCGGCGGTAAAAAAGAAGAAGCTAAAAGTGATACCGTTAAAATCGGTGCTTCCTTCGAATTGACCGGTAACGTAGCTAACTACGGCAAAGCTATTTTGTCCGGCGCAAAAATGGCATTTGACGAAGCTAACGCTAAAGGCGGCGTGCTTGGCAAAAAAATCGTTGTTATCGAATCCGATAACAAATCCGAACCTTCCGAATCCGGTAACTCCATTACCAAATTGGTAACCCAAGACAAAGTTGTTGCTATTGTTGGTCCTGCTACCTCCGGCTGCGTAGCTGCAGGTTCCCCGATTACCGAAGCTAACAAAATTCCTCACATTGCTCCGTCCGGTACTGCTCCTGGCTTGACCGTTGACAACAATGGCAAAGTAAAACCGTTCATGTTCCGCGCATGCTTCATCGACCCGTTCCAAGGTCAAGTTATGGCTCACTTTGCTTCCAACTCCTTGAAAGTTAAAAACGTAGCAATCCTCATGGATTCTTCCTCCGACTATTCTAAAGGCTTGGCTCAAGTATTCCAAGAAACCTTGGAAAAAGCTGGCGGCAAAATCGTAACCAAAGAAGCTTTCCTTTCCAAAGACTTGGACTTCAAAGCTTCCCTGACCAAAATCAAAGCTACCAATCCGGAAGCAGTTTATGTTCCCGGCTACTATGAAGAAGTTTCCAAAATCATCAAACAAGCTCGTGAAATCGGCTTAGACGTTCCGATGCTGGGCTGCGACGGTTGGGAATCTCCGAAACTGGCTGAAATCGCTGGTAAAGACGCTTTGAACAACTGCTACTATGTATCTGCATTCTCTGCACAAGATACTGACCCGTCCGTACAAGCATTCATCAAAGCTTACAAAGAAAAATATCAAAAAGAACCGGACATCTTCGCAATGCAAGGCTACAACGCTGGTTTAGTAGTTGTTGACTCCATTAAACGTGCTGGCTCCACTGATGGTACCGCAATCGCTAAAGCTATGGAAGCTACTAAAGACCTTCCGGTTGCAAGTGGCAAATTGACCTACGATGCTAACCACAACCCGATTATCAGTGCATTGATTATCTCCTTGGACGGTGGCGTTCCTTCCTTGAAAGAAAAAATCAGCCTGTAATCTTAAAGTGGTTTGAAACAGTCTATGACAATCTAGGTTTCATCTATAAAAGGCATGCGTAACAACATGCCTTTTATAATAAATATTTTTGAGGGGGATTACATTATGAAAAGAGTGAACAAGTTATTATCAGTACTAGCTGCAGGCGTATTATTCGCAGGTGCTTTGGCAGGCTGCGGCGGCTCCAAGGAAGCTAAAGGCGATGTAATCAAAATTGGCGGCTGCTTGGAAATGACCGGCGGTAGTGCAAGCTTTGGTATTTCTTCCAAAAATGGTATTGAACTGGCTCTGAAAAATGTTAATCAAAAAGGCGTGTTGGGCGGTAAAAAAGTAGAGTTGGTTGTTGCAGATAATAAATCTGAAGCATCCGAAGCCCTGAACGCAATGCAAAAATTAATTTCTCAAGATAAGGTTGTTGCTGTTATCGGTCCTAACCTGTCTTCTGCGGCTATCGCTTCCAGTGCTATCAATAACGCAGGAAAAGTTGCAGCTATTACTCCTATGGGTACTAACCCGGACGTAACTGTGAATCCGGAAAACGGAAAGACTAGAGAATATAATTTCCGTGCCTGCTTCATCGACCCGTTCCAAGGAACTGTAATGGCTAACTTTGCTGCTAAAGAAATGGGCTTCAAACGTGCGGCTATCATGATTGATAACACCAGTGACTATTCTAAAGGCTTGGCTACCTTCTTCAAAGAAAACTTCTTGAAAAATGGTTGCGAAGTAGTTGCTGAAGAAGCTTATCTGCAAAAAGACACCGACTTTAAATCTACTCTTACCAAAATCAAAAGTTCTAACCCGGATTTCATCTATGTTCCCGGTTACTACCAAGAAGTTGGTTTGATTATTAAACAAGCTCGTGAAATCGGCTTGGATATTGCTGTTGCAGGTGGCGACGGCTGGGATAGCGCTAAGCTTCCTGAAATCGCTGGCAAGGAAGCCCTCAACGGTACTTTCTTCTGCAACCTGTATTCCCCGGATGATACTTCTGATTTGAATAAAAACTTTGTTGCTGAATATCAAAAAATGTTCAACACCAAACCGGACGTATTCGCCGCATTGGCGCATGACTCCACCATGGCTATCGTAAAAGGTATCGAAGATGCTCAATCTGCAGATCCTGCAAAGGTTGCTGCGGCTATGGCTAAAATCAAAGATTTGCAAGGCGTATCCGGCGCAATTACTTTTGATGATAAACACAACCCGATTAAGAGTGCAGTTATCATCGAACATGTTGATGGTAAACAAACCTTCAAAACTAAAATTAATCCTTGATAACTACAACGCTTAAACATTACAACTAAGGCTGTTGTTACTTAGCAACAGCCTTTTCTATCATTCTTAGGGAGGGTAATTATGGATAACTTTATGCAGCAGTTTTGCCAACAGCTGATAAATGGTATTTCCTTGGGCAGTATTTATGCTTTGATTGCATTAGGTTATACTATGATTTACGGCATCATCAAGCTGATTAACTTCGCCCATGGCGATATCTATATGATTGGCGCATATTTCGGCTTCTTTGCTACTACACAATTAGGCTTGGGCTTTATCCCGGCAATTCTTATTTCTATGGCAGGTGCCGCTATCGTAGGCATCATTATTGAACGTGTTGCGTATCGCCCCATGCGTAACGCACCTCGTATCGCAATCTTAATCACCGCTATCGGTGTGTCATTCTTCCTTGAATATGGCATGATTCTGCTGGTTTCCCCGCAACCCCGTACTTTCCCTGCCGTATTCTCTCCGACTGTTTACCATATGGGACCCTTGGTTGCTAACAGCCAACAATTGGTTATTTTGATTAGCGCCATCATCCTGATGGTGACTTTGACTTACATTGTAAATAGCACTAAAGCAGGCAAAGCCATGCGTGCCGTTTCCTTTGACGCTGACGCAGCAAGACTCATGGGTATCAACATTGATAAAGTTATTTCCATGACCTTCGCATTGGGCAGTGCTTTGGCAGCAGCAGGTGGCGTACTTGTTGGTGTTTACTATAACTCCATTGACCCGCTCATGGGTATGATGCCTGGCTTGAAAGCCTTTGTAGCTGCGGTACTGGGTGGTATCGGTATTATTCCCGGCGCTATGATGGGTGGTATCATCCTTGGTGTAGTAGAGGCTATGGTAAGTGGCTTCCTTTCTTCCACCTTCCGCGATGCGGCAGCCTTTGGCATTCTGATTTTGATTTTGCTCTACAAACCTGCTGGCTTGTTGGGTAAAAACGTGCGTGAGAAAGTGTAGGTGGGCAGTATGAATCAAGTAAGAAAGTTCGACTTAACTCTGTTTGCTGCCTGCGTAGCTGCCTTCGCCGCTTTGCAAGGTGCCATCTTTACCGGCATCATTGGTCCCTTCTGGGAACTGAACATTATCTTAATCTGCATTAACATTATTTTGGCTGTAAGCTTGAACTTGATTAACGGTTACACCGGTCAGTTCTCCATTGGTCACGCCGGCTTCATGGCAGTTGGCGCTTACACCAGTGCTGTTATTACCGTAAAGCTTGGTTTGCCCTACGAATTAGGTCTTGTAGTTGCAACTATCGCCGCAGGCTTCTTAGGCTTCCTTATCGGCTTGCCTACTTTGCGTCTGAATGGTGACTATCTGGCAATCGCAACCTTGGGCTTGGGCGAAATCATCCGTATCTGCATTCTGAACATCGATTACGTTGGCGGTGCTTCCGGTTTGATGGGTATTCCTCGTCTGACCACCTTCGCTTATGTGTTCTGGATTATGATTGCAGTAATCTTCTTCATTAAAAACTTTAAGAACTCTGCTCCCGGTCGTTGCTGCCTGGCTATTCGCGAAAACGAAATCGCAGCAGACACTATGGGCATTAACACCACTAAATACAAAGTATTGGCATTCACCTTGGGTGCTTCCTTCGCAGGTACTGCAGGCGCACTGTTCAGCCATTACTTCTTCCTGGCGCATCCCGCGTCCTTCACTTTCATGCGTTCCTTCGATATTCTGACCATGGTTGTACTTGGCGGTTTAGGTTCCATGACCGGCTCCATCACCGGCGCCATCCTCTTGACCTTTATCTCTGCCTTCCTGTCCGACTTCCCCGAATGGCGTATGATTATCTATTCCGTTACCATGATTATCCTGATGCTCTATCGTCCTCAAGGTTTGTTTGGTAACAAAGAGCTTAGCTTGAAAATGTTTGGTTTAGGAGGTAAGGAAAATGGCTGAACTGCTGAAAGTAAATGACATTTCCATGGTCTTTGGCGGCTTGCGTGCGGTTTCCAACCTCTCCATGCATATCGACCAAGGCGAGCTGATTGGTCTTATCGGTCCTAACGGCGCAGGCAAGACCACTGCCTTTAATATGATTACCGGCGTGTACACTCCCACCGAAGGCGAAATCTACTTCAATGGGGAGAAGAGCAGCGGTAAAAAATCTTATCAGGTTACCCAAATGGGTATGGCGCGTACCTTCCAAAACATCCGCCTGTTCTCCGAGCTGAGTGTTATCGATAACGTAAAGATTGCTTACAACATGCACGTATCCTACGGCTTGCCCAGCGCAATCTTCCGTACCGGTAAATACATCAGCGAAGAAGACATGATTACCCAAAAGGCGCTTGACCTTTTAAAAATCTTCCACTTGGAAGAAAAAGCTTATGAACAAGCTAAGAACCTTCCTTACGGCGAACAACGCCGCTTGGAAATCGCTCGTGCGTTGGCAACCGAACCTAAGCTTTTGCTTTTGGACGAACCGGCTGCAGGTATGAACCCCCAAGAAACCAAAGAGCTGATGGAAATGATCCGCTGGATTCGCGACAAATTTGATTTGTCCATTCTGCTTATCGAACATGACATGGGCTTGGTAATGGGCGTTTGCGAGCGCATCTATGTTTTGGAATACGGCTGCCTCATTGCAGAAGGTACTCCTGACGAAATCAAAAATAATAAACGCGTTATTGAAGCGTATCTGGGCGAGGAGGTAATCAACTAATGTTAAGAGTTGAAGATATCAATGTATATTACGGTGCCATCCACGCCATCAAAGGTATTAGCCTGGATGTTCCCGATGGAGAAATTGTTGCTCTCATCGGTTCCAACGGCGCAGGTAAGTCCACTACCTTGCGTACCATTTCCGGTTTGATGAAACCTAAAACCGGTAGAATCATGTATGACGGTGAAGATATCACCGGTGTACCTGCTCATAAGATTGTAGGCAAGGGCTTGTGCCAGGTTCCCGAAGGTCGTCACGTATTTGCGAACATGACCGTTATGGAAAACTTGGAATTGGGTGCGTACTTGCGCAACGATAAAGAAGGCATTGCTAAAGACTTGGAAGCTGTATTTGAAAAGTTCCCCCGTCTGCTGGAACGTAAGGACCAAATCTCCGGTACTCTTTCCGGTGGCGAGCAGCAAATGCTGGCTATGGCACGCGCTTTGATGAGCCGTCCTAAATTATTGCTTCTGGATGAACCCTCCATGGGTCTTGCACCATTGCTTGTTAAAGAAATTTTTAATATAATTAAAGAGATTAATGCCAGCGGTACCACTGTTCTGCTGGTAGAACAAAACGCAAATATGGCTTTGTCCATCGCTGATAAGGCATATGTTCTGGAAACCGGACGTATTACCTTGAGCGGCACTGCTGCAGAATTGGCAAGCAGTGAAGAAGTGCGCAAAGCATATCTTGGTGGTTAATAGTTAAGGAGTGTGTTCTAAAGAATGTTAGTTAAAGCTTTTATGACTCCCGTAGTCGTTACCGTACGTGAAGACCAATCCATGTTGGAAGCACGCGAAACCATGCGTGGTAAAAATCTTAATAGCCTGCCCGTAGTTGACGATTTAAAACGTGTACGTGGCATCATTACCGCTGAAGATATCGGCAAGGCTTCTCCCAGTGATGCAAGCACCCTGTCCCGCTACGAAGCAAACTACCTGCTGGGCCGTTTGAAAGTACGCGACATTATGAGCCGTACCGTTATCACTGTTGACGCAGAAGATACCATTGAATATGTAGCTTACAAGCTGTATAAACATAGAGTAAATGCTCTGCCCGTAGTTGATGAAAACAACAAGCTGGTTGGCATTATCTCCCAAACCGACATCTTCCGCGCTTTCGTAGAAATTATGTCCATGGACCGCAGCTGCACCCGTATCACCTTCAACTCTGGTGATAAAGTAGGTGTTGTTGCGGAAGTTTCCAACCTGTTCAGAGAAGCAGGCATTAACATTATTTCCATCGTTAGCCGCAACATGGGTGAAGCTGGCGCAGAAATCGTAGTTCGCGCTGACCTTTCCAACCATGGTATGGCTATTATCGAAAGCATCCGCGAAGCTGGCTACGAAATCAGCGATATCGTAACCTACGAAGGTATAGAATAAAATGCTGAAAGGCGTTACCTTTCACGTAGGCGACGTAGTAGTTATGAAAAAGGCTCACCCCTGCGGCAGCAATCAATGGGAAATTACCAGAACAGGTATGGACTTTGGTATGAAATGCTGTGGCTGTGGACATTTTGTAATGTTGCCCCGCGTGAAATTTGAAAAGGCTGTTAAAGCCATCCTTCCCAAAGAATAAAGAAAGAGCAGTTCCAAACGGAACTGCTCTAATTTTTTGTGCTTGATATTAAATTATTTTCTGCCGCCACCCATCAGACGGTTTGCAAAATTACGCATGCCTTCATTGGGTTTTTGTTTGAAATCAGCAGGGGGGAGTGCGAAAGCGGTTTCTGCATCTACAACATTGCTTACTTCATCAACCTTGAACATGGGCAGATAGCTGACTTCGTAGCCCTTCCAGTTAGTGGTACCTTTTTCATAATAGAAGTACAAACTGTTGCTGCCTTTGGTCATTTTGTCATAATCATAACCGGTAGCTACGTCCACACCGGCTTCAGGTCTTACACCAAACCAGCTGATTAAGGTTTCTGCAAAGGGCATGCTCATACCGGGAAGCTCCGGCAGACGGTCATAGGTTTTGTTAACATAGTCGATGGTATACCAGTAACCACCCTTAATGAAGGTGTTGGTGTCGCTGATAACCTTGCCTTCGCCGTCGGTCATGGTGTTGCGTTCCGCATTGATACCATTGGCTTCATTATATTCAGTGCGGCTGTAACGAACCTTTTGGGCAGTGGTAAGCTTGTTGTAAGCTTCCGGAGTGAGGATTTCTGCCATGTCAATTTTTTGAGTAACTACCAGATGTACAGGTTGTTTGTCGCTATTCAAAGTGGAGCCCAAAAGTTGGATGGTACGTTGACCGGGATTGTAAGCCAAAGCGGCTACAGCATTAATCAAAGTAAAAATGCAGGCTAACATTAATACGAGCAGGGATTTTCTCATAAGTTTCACCTCATATAAAAGATTGCAAGTTCATTATAACATAAATAGCTGATTAAAAGAAATAAGAAGCTGCAACTATTACCCGGGAAATGTGACAAATGCCTAAAGCACTGTCATAAAAACGTCGCTGTATTTACAAAGTGTTTTCTGTACAAGCGGTGGGGGAAAGCATAGAATAAAAGTGCAAAAAGAATTTTAGATTCTTTGAGGAGGTTTTATATATGCTTAAAAAATTATTTGCAGCAACCGCCGCTCTTGGCGTAATGTTATTTTCTACCAGTGCCTTTGCTGCCGTAAGAGGCAATGACGCTGTGGAAGCAGCTAAAACAAAATTACCGGAATCCATTGTGGTAATGGGTTATGACGAAGGTCAGGACACTGCCATCGTCAACTTCCGCGATACTGATAGTCTGCTTGACTACGCAGTAGAAGTTTCTTTGGAAACCGGTAAGGTTTTGAAGATGGATGTGGAAGGTGCTTCCATTCATGGTAGTACCATCATTACCAAAAGCTTCGAAGATATTGAAGCCATTGTTTTGAGCGAATACCCTAACGCTCAAGAAATGATTATCACCACTGGTCAAGACGGTAACAACACTTATTACGATGTTGTCTTCACCACTGATGAATACGCAGCAGAATTGAAAGTGAACCCGGTAACCGGTGCGTTCTCTGAAAGAGAATATGTTTTCTTCTGATAAGGTAGACAAGGCGGAAAGTGAAACCTTTCCGCCTTACTTGTCAATATAAGTGATTTGTAATATAATGAGCTTAGAAAGAAGGCACTACCGATAGACGGTTTTAGCCCAGAGAAAGTTTAAGAGTCAGTAGACCGCTCAGTTTCTCAGGCTGTGGGCGGTCTTACTGTTTTTTAGAAAGGTCTTTGCCTATCATATAGCCAAGACCAAAAGTTGCTATAGTAAACCCCAAAAAGGTCATTAAGCTTTCTAAAGTCATTGGCATCCCTCCTTGTTAAGATTTCCTAAAGGATTTCTATATCATCGGAGGGTAACAGTCCCTCCGGAGAGGGCTAAAACCGCCTACCGTTATGGTAGTGCCTAAGTACATTTTAGCAGAAGCAAGGAAATAAAGCAAACGAATGATTGCGTAATTGGTTTTAAATAGCAGAGTCTTGTTTGTTATAATTCAAGCTGACTTCCATTTTAATTTTGGAGGTCAGCTTTTAATATTTTCCATAACATTACATTGTGCAATAAAGTGTACCTTTAGATACACTCTCTCTACGTTAAGGATAACTTAATATCAAAGGTTTTGCAATGAATTTTGACAATAATAATTATATATTTTATTACACTCAACCAAATGTACCAAAAGGTACACCTTTTGGTACAGTGGATGAAAATGTGAGGGAGGATTTGTGATGAATAAGATATATAAAGTTGTATGGAGCAAAGTCAAAAACTGCTATGTGGTTGTATCTGAAATTGCAAAAAACGTTATTAGTGGCAGTGTAAAAAGTGCAAAAGTTGGTATGGTGCCTGTAGTTAAAGGTATGGCACTTGGTGCGTTGATGGCATTTGTTATTACTGGAAGTGCTTGGGCGGAGAATTCTGGTGGCATTCAAGTTAATAATACAACCTATGAAGTTAGTGAAAATATTATAAATGTCGGTGCTATCGATGCTGGGAATAGTAGCAATGTTAATCTTAGTGGTACTGAAAGTGTTTCTGTTACTGTAAATGAGGAAGGCAATGATACCGTAGCTATTAATGCGTGGAATGATAGTAATGTAACTATTAAGGCTCCTGTATTTACTGTAACTGCTAAAAATACAAGTGAAGAAAATCCTGCTGGAAGCGTGCAAGCGCATAATGGTTCTACTGTAAAAGTTGATGCAACAACCGCAAGTATTACTGGGATTGTATATGCTGGCAATGACGAGAACTATACGGGTAACAAGGCACAAGTAGTAATATCTTCTGAAAATACTGCTATTAGTGGCACTGGTACTGTACCTGTAATCCAAGCGGATAATAACGGTACTGTAATAATTGGCAATTCTTCTACTAAGACTAATGTTACTGGTGACATTTATGTAGATAATGGTGGCGGCGTAAGGATGCTTTTGGGGACAAAAGATTCTGTGTTTACTGGTGCTACTGAAGTAGGAAGTAATGACGGCGCGATTGTTCTTGGACTTTATGATGGTGCAACTTGGAAAGTAACTGAAAATAGTAATGTAAGCAAAGTAAGTGGTAATAACTATAATATTGTTGCGGCAGAAGGCGTAGAAGGTGTAAAGGTTACTATTGATGGTGATAATCACGAAAAAGCAGAGGCTTATGAAGATATTTACTGCGAAGAAATAGATGATCCCAAAGATGGTAATAGTACTGTAATTAATTTAAGTGGTGTGGATTTGGCTATCATTGATGAAGAAGGTGGCGGCTTAGAAGCTTGTGGTCAAGGTAGCAATACTGTCATTAATTCTAACAGCAACTTTGAAGGTATCTTCGGTGAAGTTGGTGTTGAGGTTGAAGGTTATGGTAATGTTAGCATTATTGCAAAAGATGTTACCTTCAAAACTGGCGAAGATACAATTTATGTTACTGATGAAGTTGTGGAAGAGGGCAATTCTAATAATATTGGTAACGTAAATACTAATGTTAATGGATCTAAAGGAATGGCATCCATTGATGCCAGTGGAAATGTTAGTTTAACTTCAACTAACGATTTTGTCATCAATAATAATTCTACGCAAGGTAGTGAAGTAAAAGTAACTGGTGCTAAGATTGATTTGGTATCTAATACTGGAGCAGCTATTGCTGTTGGTCATGATATTAGAAAAACAACTTATAATGGTGTTGTTACCGTTGGTGATGAAGATACTAGAATTGTGACTATTACTGGTGTTGCACAAGACCTTCATAAAGTATACGATGACAATGAGAAGCTTGTTAATTTTAACGAGGATAATAGAGCTGTTGTTTACTCTCAAGGTACTGTTAATATAACTGCTACTGATAAAGTTGAAATTAAGGAAACTAATAATCAGAAAGCAATTGCTGCTTATGGTGGAGCAGATGTAACTATTGATGGTGGTAAACAAACCATAATTAATGGTGAATTTAATGCTGATGGTCATGAGTACGCTGTTCAAAGTGATGGAAAAATTGAACATCAAGATAATAATAGAGCAGATAATATAAATCTCCTAATCAAAGGTAAGGAAGTAATTATTAATGGAGATAGTTCTGATACTGAAGAAGGTGTATATGCACGTGGTGATGTTTCTGGTATAGATAATGCTGTTATCACAATTGGTGATGTAAATACTGAAAAGGTAAGCATCAGTTATGTTGATTCTGGTTTAGTGGCAAGAAATGCTGGTTCTAGAATTGAAGTAAATAGTAATACTTTCGTTATTAGTGCAAATGGGAATAATGAGGATTCTGTTGATGGTATTGTTGCTGATAATGAAAGTAACGTTAGTGATAAGTTTGCAAGTGTTTATGTAAATGCGTCTAAAACGGAAATTACAGTCCAAGATGATAATTTTGAAACTTGTGGCATAGGCGCTTATGGTAAATCTAATGTTAATGTAATAGGCGATATAGATATTGTTTCAAATGGCTATTCTGCGTATGGTGTTGAGGCAGTTAATGGCTCTAATATTGAATTAGGCTCTGATGACAGTACTGTTTCCCTAATCTCGAATGGCAATGGTGATAGTGGAGAAGCTATTACTGTTTACGCTGAAAATGCTAATTCTAAAGTAAACGTTACTGCTAAAACCTTAACTGTAAATGCTACTAGCAAAAACGTTAACCAACCCGGTAGTAGCTTGCAAGCAAAAGATGGAGGCATGGTTAATGTTATTGCTGATACAGCAAATGTTACTGGCATGATGTATGCCGGTGGTAGTGGTTCTCGCATTAACGTTACAGCAAGTACAGCAGCTAACATCAAAGGTGATATTTTAACTCAAAATAACGGTGTTGTCGTTTTGGCTTTGAAAGGCGAAAATGCTTCTTTCACTGGTGCTACCAAGATTGAAAGTGCGGTTGAAGAAGAAAATTCTTCTTTAAATGGTCCTGTTTTACCTAATCAAGCAGATAAAGGTACAACTTTGGTTTTGGAAGATGGTGCTACTTGGTATGTAACAGAAAGCAGTATTGTTAATGGCATTATTGGTGATAAATTTGATATTAAAGCAGCTGAAGGAGTAATTGATGCAGTAGTTACTATTGATGGGCATCTTCCTTATGATATTGATGATGATTATAATGACACAGTAAGTACTATTACTGGTGTAGAGGTCGTTATAAATGAAGAAGGCGATGGTTTAGGAGGTAATGTAACTCTCGATTCTGATAGCGATATTACAGTAAATGCTACAGAACGTGGTATTTATGCCGAGGAAGATACCAATGTTAATATTAAAGCAGCAACTTTAACATTAAATAACCAAGTAGAGTATAATGCAATTGAAGCAGAAGGCACAGTTAATATTGAGGCTGCTAATCTTGTGTTTGAAGGCAATGTAATTGCTTCTGGTGAAAGTTCTAATGTGAATATTACTACTGGTGACTTTGCATATGATTCCAAAAAACAATTTGCTACTGTGGACAATGGTGTAATAAATATTGCTGGCGGCAATATAACTGGAGAATTGAATGTTATTGGCGGTAATGTGAATCTGGTTGCGGGTAATGTTGCCAGCACTTTGAATATTGCTAAAAACAGCACTGTAACTTTAGCTGGTGCTACTTACACTACTAGTAATTTGAAAGATTCCATTATTGGTGAAGGCAAACTCACCCTTACGGATAAAGGCGTATTGAAAACAATTGCTAGCCAAGTATTTACTGTAGGTGGTAAGGATACTGTAACTACCGATAAAAATATTTTAGATGGTAATACTATTTCCGATACTGCTAACCAAAAGATTACTTTTAAATCTGGCTCTTTGTCTTTAAATGATGATTATAGCTATGAATATCTTTCTTCCATTACTGATGTACTGAAAAATCATAGTGACAATACTACTAAAATTGTGATGACTGGTACGTTAGTTAAAAAAGATGATACAGTTATTGAACCAGAAGATGACAAAATGAGTGTGGATGATGCAAGTGATTTGGGCAGCAGTGTGGAACTTGATAAAGTTACCGTAGAAGCAGATAATAATCTGTTGATTGGTGCTGTGGTTCCTGAAAATGGAAATATAAACGTATCTGTTGGTGATGATATTAACATTGAAGTAGAAGACAGTGTAGAAAAAGGTTTTTCTGCTAACCAATTAGATTTGGGAGAAGGTTCTACTGGTGTAGTTATTACTGGTGGTCAAGAGATTGTATTGGGTGGCAGTCAAAATGATACATCTGAAAAAGCACATGAAGTAATTACTGTAGGTGGCAAAGCTGAAGAAGTTATTATTGTTGTTGGTACTGAAAAAGAAGTTAGTAATGCTAAAGAAACCAAAGGGACTTTGAGTATTGGCAACTCCGCTGCTAAAGAAACCGACAAATACCAATTGACGGGTAAAGCAGTTATCAATAAAGATGGTGAACTTAAAACTAAGGGTGAAACTACTATCACAAAAGGTGTTGAACTTAAAGATGGTGGTAAAGTTTATGTAGAAAAAGGACATCATCTGAAAGCTGATATTAAGGCTGAAGGCGAGAATAATGTTATTAAGGGCAAAGTGACGTCTAAAAAATTAGAAGCCAAAGACCAAAATACTAGAATTCATTTGGGTGATAAAGATCATGCTGGAAAAATGCATGCTAAAGAATCCAAACTGAATGGCGGGACACTGTTCTTAGATCCAGCTTATGCAAAAGGTATTGACGAAGGTTCGGCATTTGCATTAGAAGAAGCAAGTAATCTTGATGGTGCTTACATTGCAGGTCAAAATTCTACTATTAGTTTTGGTGTGACAGGTACTGAAGTTGTGGAAGAAGTTTTTGCTAAAACTGGTTTAAGTTTTGGTAATGAAGGCGATGTAGATGCAGTTGTTTATATTGCTGGTACCACTGATGTGACAGGTGGTTCTATTACTGCTAATGGTAAGTTGACAAGTGCTACTTCTGTTGATGATGGTACAGTAGTCTTTGCAAGTAATTCTTTATTGATGGTTGATGCAGATGATGCTAAATCGAGTGCAATTATCACCAATGTTAAAACTGCAAGCATTGCTAGTGATGCGAAACTTTACATTGATGCTGTTAAGATTGAAGATATCAAAAATGATGAAACATTCACTATTTTGGAAGCTGCTACTGGAGGAACTATTAATGCTACATGGTTATCCCAAAACATCTCTACTAACAATCAGTTGATTAAGTTTGTTGATGTCAATATTGATGGTAAAGTTGAGCTGAAGGCAGATATCCAAAAAGTAAACGATGTTTACGGGAAGGATGTAATCATTGGTGAAGTTGTAGATGAAGCTATTGCTTCTGGAGCGAATTCCTCTGACAGGTTTAATGCTGCTGTTGATGAAAAAGTTAACGCTGGCAAAGCTACTCAAATTGATGCGTTGAACAGTATTGGTTCCATTAACGAACTTGCTGGTGTAACTCATACCACTTACGCTGTAAATAATATTTTGACTGATGCTGTGGCAGACCATATGTCCTTAGCAAATGGTAACGACCACGACAAAGATATTTGGGCGCATTATGTACATACTAAAGAACAAGTTGACGGACTGAAACGTGCAGGTTCCTATGATTCTCAATACAACGGTATCGTAGTTGGTGCTGATCTTTATAAGGAAGATAAAGGAACTGTTGGTGCAGCGTTGACTTATGTAGATGGTAATATCAATGGTTCTACTTTGGCTTCTCGTACCGAAAATGATGCTAAATATTACGGTGCAAGCATTTATGGTAGTATTAAAAATGAAGATACTGCAGTAATCGCGGATGTATCTTATTTGCATGGTGAACACGATATTACTCAACGTAACAGTGGCAAGCTGATTATGGGAGAGCCTGAATCTGATGCTTTCAGCGTAGGTGTTCGTGTAGAAAAGTCTACTAAAGCTGGAATTGGCAAGCTTGTTCCGTATGCAGGCTTACGTTATATGCACCTGGGATCTGGTAACTACTCTAATAGTATTGGCTTGGCTTATGATGCAGATGATGCAGAATTGTTCCTGTTACCTGTAGGCTTGAAGTACAGCTCCGAAGTTAGAAATACTAATGGTTGGACTGTGCGTCCGTTAGTAGAACTTGGATATGTGTGGGCATTTGGTGATACCGATGCTAACCAGACAGTTAGCTTGAATGGTGTAAGCAATGGATTCGGTTATGACATAACTGATAGTGGTAGTTATGTAGGTCGCTTCTTGTTGGAAGCAGAAAAATCTAACATCAGTTATGCTTTAGGTTATGAATACCAAAAAGGCGATAGCGTTGAAGCTGATAAATGGATGTTCAACGTGAACTGGAAGTTCTGATAGGCTTCTTCAAAATTTAATAACAAAACATCTAACTCGTAAGTTATCGACTCATAATTAGTTGGTAGCTTACGAGTTGTTTTTGTCCAAGTACAGTCAAAATAAAGCTTTCCGTCCTTTTATTTTGGGTAGTGTCCGCAAATCATTGCAATAACACTCCTTTTAAGATAAAATAATATAAATATAAAAGGTTACAATCCATAAATATAAATTAAGGAGAGATTATTGTGAGTACTAATTTAGAATTAGGTATTGTATGTTTGCCTAACGTTGGCAAAAGCACCTTGTTTAACGCAATCACCAAAGCTGGCGCAGAAGCAGCTAACTATCCCTTCTGCACTATTGAACCCAACGTAGGTATTGTTGATGTTCCCGATAAAAGATTGGACGTTTTAAGTGAAATGTTCAAATCCAAAAGAATTGTTCCTGCGGCAATGCGTTTTGTTGATATTGCTGGCTTGGTAAAAGGTGCTTCCAAGGGTGAAGGTTTGGGTAATAAATTTTTGGCACATATCCGCGAGGTGGATGCTGTTGCTCAGGTAGTACGCTGTTTTGAAGATAGCAACATCACCCACGTTGAAGGCAGCATTGACCCTTTGCGTGACATTGAAATCATTAACACCGAGCTGTGCCTTGCTGATATGGAATCTGTGGAAAAAAGAATGGAACGCCTTGTTAAGCTGTTAAAGACTGGCGACAAGAAAGCTCCGCTGGAAAAGGCTTGCTTGGAAAAAGTTTTGGAAGGCTTGGGTGACGCAATCCCCGCTCGCCGTATGGGCTTGACCGATGACGAAAAAGATTTCCTGAAAGAGCTGCATCTCTTGACTATGAAGCCTGTGCTGTACATCACCAACGTTGCTGAAGGTGAAGTAGCAGATACCTCTGACAACCAACATGTACAAGCAGTAGTTAAGTACGCTGAAGAAGAGGGTGCAGAAGTTATTGTTGTTTCTGCAAAAATGGAAAGCGAGATTGCAGAGCTTGATGATGAATCCGCAAAAGAATTCTTGGAAATGGCAGGCCTTTCCGAAACTGGTTTGGATAGACTTATCAAAGCTGGCTTCAAACTGTTGGGCTTGCAAACCTATCTGACTGCCGGCGAAATGGAATCTCGCGCTTGGACCATTACTCGTGGTACCAAAGCTCCTCAAGCTGCAGGCAAAATTCATACTGATTTTGAACGTGGCTTCATCCGCGCAGAGATTGTTTCCTACGACGACCTTGTTACCTGCGGTTCCAAAGCTGCTGCTCGTGACAAAGGCTTGGTTCGTCTTGAGGGCAAGGAGTATGTTATGCAGGATGGGGATGTAGTAGAGTTTCGCTTTAACGTATAAAACACGTGATAAGCACTGTCTAGCTGTGTTGGAACTGCAATTGCTTGCTTTACGTACTTCTAGTACGCCTTCGCTTCACAATTTTGTTCCGCTTTGCTATCCAGCACTTCTGACGTGTTTTGAGGAGATAGATAAAATGATTTTCGATACTCATATGCATTGCGACTTCTCTACCGATAGCAGTATGACCTTGGAAGAAGCAATCGCAGCTGCTGAAAAAGAAAATGTTGGTATGATTGTTACTGAACACTGGGATTATGATTACCCCACCAATCCCAGCGAGTTCATCTTTGATTTAAATGCTTATTATGACAAGATGAGCAAGTTCCGTAGTGACAGGGTTCTCATTGGCATTGAAATTGGTATGCAAGTTCACACCTTGGAATTAGACAAGAACGTTGCTGCCAGCCAAAAGTTCGATTACGTGCTTGGCTCCATCCATTGTGCCAAACGTAAGGATTTGTACGAAGAATATTGCTATGAAGGCTTAACGAGGCAGGAAGCGGTGCGTGCCTTTTTAGAAGATAGTATTTACTGCATCAGCAATCAAAAGGATTACGACGCTTTTGCTCATATCGACTATTTAACCCGCTACTGGATTTACAAGGGTGAATACCTTTATTATGCAGATGCGCCTGAACTTTTTGACGAGCTGTTCAAGGTTTTGATTGCAGATAACAAAGCCATTGAAATTAACACCCGCCGTTTGGACGATCAAAAGGCTATTGATGCTCTTGTAGTTTTATACAAACGCTTCCAAGAACTTGGCGGCAAGTACTGCACTTTGGGTAGTGATGCTCATTACGCAGAACATGTTGGCAGACGTATGGATGTTGCCCTTGCTATCGCCAAAGAGTGTGGGCTTACCCCCGTTTATTTTAAAAATAGACAAATGCAAATTGTGGAAGTTTAAACATTTTACCCCGATGTGTTTTGCATCGGGGGTGTTTATTTCCTTAGATATTTTTTTATTTATTTTACACTATTATGTTATAATAAGTAGGTGACTAGTTAGTCAATACATTCTCCGAAAGAGTGGGGATTCAGAAAATGCTTCACAACATGACCGAAGGCAAACCCTTAAAATTAATTTTACCCTTTATGGTTCCGCTGCTCATAGGCAATGTTTTCCAACAATTATATAATATAGCAGACATTATCATCGTAGGGCGTACTATTGGTGTGGCGGCTTTGGCTGCTGTTGGTGCGGTGTCACCTCTGTTTATGATGCAAGTAGTTATAACTCTTGGCTTGGGCAATGGTTTCACTGTGGTTACAGGACAGCGTTATGGCGCGGGTGATATGGAAGGTATGCGGCGTAGTATAGCTACGGGTGTAGTATTGAGCTTGCTGTTTGTTTTTGTCATTATGGGAATGACGTATCTTTCCATAGATTATGTTATTGCATTGATGAACATTCCGGCAGAACTTATCAGTGATGCGCGCAGTTATGTGTTGATTATTACCGACGGCTTAATTGCTATGATGGGCTACAACTTTCTTTCGTCAGTAATGCGTTCCTTGGGAGATAGCAAGACTCCTTTGTACTTTTTGATTATTGCCACCATCGCCAATATTCTTTTGGCACTG
>JAFTMR010000069.1 GCA_017452325.1 Phascolarctobacterium sp.
AACGTAAAGCTCAAGAAAAAGGCATTACCCCCATCGAATACGTTGACGCTATCATTGCTAACTTTAAACAACTTTGGAATGAACTGAACATCTCCAACAACGACTTCATCCGCACCAGCGAAGAACGTCACCACAAAGTTGTTCAAGACGTTTTGACCAAAATTTTTGAACAAGGCGATATCTATAAAAAGAACTACGAAGGCTTGTACTGCGTGCCCTGCGAATCCTACTGGCTGGAACGCCAATTGGTAGATGGCAAATGCCCGGACTGCGGTCGTCCTGTAGAAAAAATGCAAGAAGAAAGCTATTTCTTCAAGCTTTCCAAATACCAAGAATGGTGGCTGCAATTTATCGAAGAAAACCCGGACTTCATCCAACCGGCAAGCCGTCGTAACGAAATGATTAACTTCGTAAAACAAGGCTTGGAAGATTTGTGCATCACCCGTACCACCTTTGACTGGGGTATTCCTGTACCCTTCGACAAAAAACACGTTGTTTACGTTTGGTTCGACGCACTGCTCAACTATTTGACCGGTATTAAATACGGTGTTGACGATGCAATGTTCAACAAATTCTGGCCTGCATCCCTGCACCTTGTTGGTAAGGAAATTGTACGTTTCCACACCATCATTTGGCCCATCATGCTGAAAGCTATGGGTGTAGAACTGCCGAAAAAAGTTTACGGTCATGGCTGGCTGGTAATTGATGGCGACAAAATGTCCAAATCCAAAGGCAATGTTATTGACCCCTTGGCTCTCATTGACGAGTTTGGTGCAGACGCTATCCGTTACTTCCTGCTCCGCGAGATTGTATTCGGTAATGACGGCAACTTCTCCCGCGACGCACTTATCACCCGTATCAACTCCGACCTTGCTAACGACTTGGGCAACCTGCTCCACAGAACTGTTAGCATGATTGAAAAATACCATGGCGGCGTAGTTACCAACGCTGGCGTAAGCGAAGCAGTTGACGAAGACCTGATTGCTCTTGTAAACACCACCGTAGCTAATTTCCAAAAAGATATGGACGCTATGGAAATCAACAGCGCAATTAAAGGCGTTTGGGCTCTCATCAGCCGCGCTAACAAATACATTGACGAAACAGGTCCCTGGATTTTGGCGAAGGACGAAGCAAAAGCTGCTCGTTTGCAAACTGTTATGTACAATTTGGCAGAAACCCTGCGCGTTGTAGCAATTCTGGTTGCTCCCTTCATTCCGTCCACCAGCCCCAAAATTTACACCCAACTTGGCTTGGAAGTTCCTGCTGAATTCCTCCTGGCTGACGCTGAATGGGGTAAAATGGCAAATGGCACCAAGGTTCAAAAAGGCGACCCCCTCTATCCGCGTATTGAAATCGCAGAAGACGGCGCAACCATTATTGGTGGCAAACGCTATGAACCTAAGGTTGAAGAAGCTCCTGCAGCAGTGGAAGAACCCAAAATCGAAATGGAACCGATTAAAGAAGAAATCACCATTGACGCTTTTGAAAAAATCGACCTGCGCGTAGGCACTGTTAAAGCTGCAGAAAAAGTTAAAAAATCCAAGAAGCTTTTGAAACTGCAAGTTATGATTGGCGAAGAAGAACGCACCATTGTAAGTGGTATCGCTCAATACTACGAACCGGAATCCCTTATCGGTCGTAACGTAATCGTAATTGCTAACTTGGCGCCTGCTAAACTCTTTGGTATCGAATCCTTTGGTATGCTTTTAGCTGCTTCCGATGGCAACGGCAACCTTGTTCTGGCAGATGCTCCCGGTATGGCAAGCGGTAGCCGCGTAAAATAAGATGAGCAGAACAGGATTGTGGGATTCCCATGCCCACTTAGACTCTGACTATTTTACCAGCGACAGGCACGAGCTGATTACTAACCTGCAAGCAGAGCTTGAAGGTATCGTTAACCCAGGTTGCGACGCAGAAAGCAGCGCCTTTGCCGTAGAGCTGGCTGAAAAATATGATTTCATCTACGCCGCAGTAGGCTGGCATCCGGAAAACTTAACCGGCATGCCTGCCAACTATCTGGATATGCTGGCGGCGTGGGCTGTGCATCCTAAAGTAGTTGCCATTGGCGAAATTGGCCTTGACTACTACTGGAAGGAAAACGAGCCCAAGGAAGTACAGAAGCGCGTTTTCATGGAGCAGATTGAGCTGGCGAGACATTTTGATTTGCCCATCATCATCCATGACCGCGACGCCCATGGCGATATGCTGGAAATGTTCCAAAAGGAAGTAACCGGCGTTGAAGCAGTGTTCCATTGCTATTCCGGTTCTGTAGAAATGGCGAAGGAGCTGGCGAAACGAGGCTATTACTTTGGCTTTGGCGGTACTTCCACCTACAAAAATGCGCAAAAGGTGCGCGAGGTAATGCAGTTTGTTCCTCGTGAGCTTATCCTTTTTGAAACCGACTGCCCCTATCTTACCCCCGTACCCTATCGCGGCAAACGCAATAACCCCGGTTATGTGGAACTGACTGCTCGCAATGCAGCAGAAGTTTTGGGCGTGGAGTTTGACGAGCTGGCGGCGCAAACCACTGCCAATGTAAGGCGCTTATTTAAAAAAATAAAATAGTTTTTAACAGCTCATTTCTTTTGGAGTGAGCTGTTTTTATTTTGAAAAAATTGTGTTACAATGACGTTGAAAGCGGTAAAACGCTAGCAAGATATTTGGCTTGTTCCAAAATTTTAGCTGTGGAGGTTATTTGAATGAAACTCAAAAAAATTGTTGCCACTTTGGCAATGCTGGGGATGCTCACCGGCGTCGGAACTGCTTTGGCAGCCGAACGTCCTTACAAGGAAATCCCCGTCAACACCATTGAAGATGTGTATATCGGAACGGTGGAAGACCATAAGGCAAAAACCGGCGTAACGGTAATGCTTTTCCCCAAGGGCGTAATGGCTGGGGTGGAAATTAGTGGCGGCGGTCCTGCTTCTAGGGAAACTCCGGTAATTGCACCGACAACGAACCCAACTCCCCTGAACGCAGTAGTGTTGGGCGGTGGCAGTGCTTACGGCTTGGGCGCAAGTGATGGCGTAATGCAGTACTTGGAAGAGCATGGCATTGGCTATGATACCGGCGTTGCCCTGGTTCCCATTGTTGTCCAAAGTGATATTTTTGACCTGGCATATGGCAGAGCGGATGTACGCCCCGGTCCTAAGATGGGCTACAAGGCTTGCGAAAACGCAATGAAGCGCCCTGAAATTAAAAGCGGCTTGTACGGCGCAGGCGTGGGTGCCACTGTGGGGACCTATTACAGTATGGATAGGGCTACCAAGGCAGGCATGGGCGTTTACGCAGTACAGCTTGGCGATGTGAAGCTGGCAGCAATTGTAATTCTTAATGCTTGTGGCGATATTTACGACCCTAAAACCGGAGAAAAGATTGCAGGCCTTTACAATGAAGACCGCACAGCCTTTGTAGATATTCGTGATGAAGTTTATAAATTTGGCGTGCCTTCCTTAGCGCACAAGAACACAACCATTGGTGCCATCCTCACCAATGCACAGCTTGATAGAGCGCAGCTTACTAAAGTAGCTTCTATGACTCAAAACGCTTATGCTCGTTGCATTTACCCTGTTGGCACCTTGTATGATGGCGATTCTATTTATGCAGTTTCCTTGGGTGACGTGAAGGCAGATGTTAATGCCATTGGTACCTTGGCGGCGGAGGTAATGCAGGAAGCAATCCTGCGTGCAGTACGCGATTCCAAAATTTCTGACGCAGAATACCTGGCAAACTGCCCTAAATAAAAACTTACTAATAAAATTTAGAATCCCGCAAGTCAAAAGGCTTGCGGGATTGTTTGTTTCTTGAAAATTTAGTAGTAGATAATGAAAAAATTTTCTGTATAGATGATATAATATACAAAAGAAGTATTTTTGGAGGAGGGATTTACCAATGGAATATTTAGAACAGGAAACATTAGATGCCTTTGAACATCTCCTTAAAGCCTCCTTGGTAAAAGAACTCCCTGCATTCGAAAGTGTGTACCGCGAGCTGCAAGGCAGTGCAGATTTTATTGGCTTTCCTCAAGAAAAACTAATAGGCACTTATGATTTTGCCAAACTTTCTTCCTTGGAGCATGGTAGCCTTGTGTTATCCATCTTAAAATATAATTCCGGCAGAACAAGGGACTATATTAAAGAAAGAACAGGCATTGCTGATACAGCGCTTAATCGCACCTTGCGTGAATTAAAAGCCAATGACCTTTTGCTTAAAAAGAAGAACCTGTATTTTCTTTCATCAAGCTTTGTGCAGGAAAGTGATAACATTTGGGCATTTGATATTAAATCTCCCAACTGGAAGCGTGCCTTACAGCAAGCAACATTATACAAGGCCTTTGCAAATTATGTTGTAGCCGTACGCCCCTTTGACGAAGAGGAAGCCTTACAAGAAAAATTAGATTTGTTTGCGGAGCTGAACGTTGGCTTGTTACTCTTTAATCCGCAAAGTTTGGAAATTAAATGGTTAAAACGTCCGCTGAAAGATAATGCTCTTTCCAAATGGCAAAAGCTGTTTTTTTTAGGAAGGCTGTCAGCACAGCACTACCAAGAATCGCTGTTTGCAATGAAATAAAAAGCACACATGAGAAAACATAAATCAAACAAAAAGTTAAGATAAAGACCATCTATAATAAGGAAAATTTTACTTCCGTAAGTGCAAGGTTGCTAAACCAGATTTTGTGATGAAGGAACATATTTCTTTTAAGTGGTTGCCAGTTGATGAACTGGCAACTTTAGATTGGGCAGAAGCGGATAAACCGATAGTTGAGTGGTTGAAAAATTGGAATAATTTTTGTTGGATGAAAGTTTAAGTGTACATAGTATGTAGAAATAAAATGATTTATCTGTAGTATAATTAGTTATTTTATCGACGTTGTGATAAAATAATTAACAAAGACAAAAACTACAGTTTAAGCAATTAGATTGCGGGTGGAGTAGGGCTGTGATGAAAAAGCTAGTGTTAATTCTTGGTAATGGTTTTACAATAGATTTGCTTTCTCATTTAAAAGATGGGATACCTGATAGAATAGATTTAATAAATCTGTTTTCAAAAGGAGATACCGTAGTGTGGCCTGGCGAGAAGATAGAAAGAGGTTTCTTGTCATATAAACATTGTCCTGCTCTTTGGAGTTTGGGCGCTCGGCCTAATATAGATAGACAAGAAGCATATGAACTAATGGAAAACATTTTGACCTGTGCAAATATGATGTCTAGTTGTCTCACTCAACCTAGAGATAATAATATTTATTATGATGCGTATTATGAACTAGCTGCATATTTAAGATATTTATTTGTTCAATATAACAATACTGTTGAAGATGTTATGTTAGAACATATTAATAGCGAAAATTGGGGATGGTTAAAATTAATAAAAGGTGCTTATGAAAGCAACTTCTATGAAAAGGTAATTATAGTCACATATAATTACGATATTTTTTTAGAAAGACTATTGAAAATTAAAGAAATACCATTTGATGTTGGAGGGATAGATGACAATAACAATAAAGTAATATTACTAAAACCACATGGATCAATAAGCTTTGCGCATAAACATAAAGGTGTAGCTGCTCCTTTCTCAATTAAAAAAGATGAAACTATGAATGAAGCCAATATAACTGATTTTTATGTTACTTATGATGAATTAAGCAAAAATTATTTAGTTAATGCGCTAATTCCTCCTGCTGGAGATTCTAATAGACTAGCCTATGGGTGGTCTAAAGAGATTAGGAGTATAATAGACGAGATGCTAGATACTATTACCGATGGAGATCAATGCGTTATATCCGGTATATCATATTGGCACGTTGATAGGCAAGAAATCGATAAACTTTTAGCAAAAATTAGTAAAAAGCAAATAGATACATATATGGTGAATCCGAATCCGCCTAAAGCTTTGAGTGCTGTATTGGCGTGTGTGTTGCCAAATCATATTACATATTCATCATCAGATTGGATTGGAGAAATAGTTTATGAATAATGTAAGGTATGCTAAGTTAAATCGTGAATCTACTAAAATAACAATTTCAGAGTTCTATGAAAGGCACTTATTAAATAAATATAATTATGAACCTAAATATCAAAGAAAAGGGGATGTATGGTCAGAAGAAAAACAATCATTTCTTATAGATTCTATTTTGAAGAATTATCCCATGCCTCCAATTTTTCTGCATCAGAT
Source organism: Phascolarctobacterium sp. (assembly GCA_017452325.1). Taxonomy (GTDB): domain Bacteria; phylum Bacillota; class Negativicutes; order Acidaminococcales; family Acidaminococcaceae; genus JAHHUH01. The sequence goes on from JAFTMR010000069.1 coordinate 6,172, forward strand.
TATAGATACTAAAACTGGTGCGACTAGATATAATGTTATTGATGGAAAACAAAGATTGACTACTATCTTAAAATTTATTGACAATAATCTTGAATTGCCTTCAGATTATGATGATGGTGCTTTTGGTGATAGTAGGCTTAACAGTAAAAAATTTGAAGATTTAAATGGTGATTTAGAGGCGTTCAAAATGCAATTCTGGCGATATGTATTGTCGGTAGAATATATTGAAGCAGATGATACGGATATAATTAATAATGTTTTTGATAGGCTAAATAGAAATGGTGAACCTTTAGAACCGCAAGAACTTCGGAAAGCAAAATATTCAAATACTTTGTTGATGAATATAGTTGATGAATTGGTAAGAGAGATGGATTGGTCTAATCTTAAGAAAGTAAAAATTAACCGAATGCAAGATGCTGAGTTTGTTTCTGAGTTAATATTTTATCTTTTAGAAAATAGCCCAATGGATGCTTCTAAAAAAGAAAATATGGACGAGTATTACGAAAAATGGTCTAAAAATCTTACGGAAGAAGTTGCTGATTATGTGAAGAATGAGTTTAAACAAACTATCAATTTCTTGGCAACGTTGACAATTGATTTTGATGGTTATAAAATTAATGGCGTAAGTCATTTTTATGCTTTGTTCGTGTTGGCAAATTACTGTGTGAAGCATTATAAAGAATCCGAAATGATTTCTATGAAGCTAAATGAGTTTTATGGTTGTTTACGTAACGGTAATTATAATGACGAAAATGTTAGGACATATTGGGAAAGTATGCAAGCTAACACTAGATCAAAACGACAACGTATAAAACGATTAGAGGCATTAGTACATTATTGTACAGGTAGTACGTTGTAAAGTAAAAAAGTTTAAACATACAAAAAACTCTCACAGGTACATTTGTGAGAGTTTTTTGTGTCTTGTTGTAGAATAACTCGATATGCTATAATAATGCTATATTGTTGCTATAGAGGTTGCTATGGAAATTGGTGTTAAAATTAGGAATATTAGACAGCAGAGTTTGCTAAGTCAACAAGATTTTGCTCAGATTTTGGGAGTTTCTTTTTGTACGGTTAATCGATGGGAAACTGGGAAAACAAAACCAGCATACAGAGCTTTGAAAACTCTTAATGAGTTTTGCAGAGCAAATAATATTGAGTTTAATGTTATCAAAGAGTTGATGGAGGAGAATAAATGAAAATAAATACTATTGATTTATTCGCTGGCTGTGGTGGTTTATCAAAAGGATTTTTGGATGCAGGATATAATGTTGTTTTGGGCGTTGATAATGATGATGCTGCATTGAAGACTTTTGCATATAATCATTGTGGTGCAAAACCATTGAATGCAGATTTATCTAATCCAGAAACTTTTGATGTCATTGAGAATATGGCTAATCACGAGAATATAGATATGATTATTGCTGGACCTCCATGTCAAGGCTTCTCCTTAACCGGACCTAGAAATTTTGATGATTCAAGAAATAAACTGTATTTAGCAGTTTTTGAATCTGTAAAAAGATTTAATCCCAAAGCATTTGTTATTGAGAATGTTACTGGTATGGCTACTCTGTATAAAGGACAAGTTAAAGAGGAGATCATAAAAAGATTTTCTGATTTAGGTTACAATGTAACATGCAAAGTTTTATGTGCTGCGGATTATGGTGTTCCTCAAATAAGAAAAAGATTAATATTTGTGGGATTAAGGAAAGAGTTTGGTGAGTTTACATTTCCTGAACCTTTGCTATTACCAGAAAATTATATAACATGTTCAGATGCTATCAGTGATTTGCCGTCTTTAGAAGACGATTTGGGAAGTGAGGTAGCGGAATATGTTTCAAAACCATTAAGTGAGTACCAAAAAAAGATGAGAGGAAATTGCAATGTGCTGTATAATCACGTTGGTACTGCGCATTCACAGATGGTAAAAGATACTATTGCTCTCGTGCCAGAAGGTGGTAATTATAAGGATTTACCCCCTGGAGTTGGAGAAAGCAGAAAATTTAATGAGGCCTGGACTAGATATGATGGCAAAAAGCCATCACGTACAATTGATACAGGCCATCGAAATCATTTTCACTATAAATGGAATCGTGTACCCACAATAAGAGAAAATGCTAGGTTACAGTCATTTCCTGACGATTTTGTATTTTGGGGGACTAAAACACAACAGAATAGGCAAGTAGGTAATGCTGTTCCTCCGTTGTTGGGGTATTACTTAGGCTTAGAAATTAAAAAATATATCGAAGAAAATGTAGATAACAAAACTAAAAGAAAAATCAATACTATAGATTTATTTGCTGGCTGTGGTGGTTTATGCGAAGGATTTGAAATGGATGGTAGATTCAAGGCTTTAGCATATGTAGAATGGGAAAAAGCACCATGCCTAAATCTTGTCAAGCACCTCGAAGACAGATGGAAAATTGAAGATGCTAAGGATAAAGTATTACGATTTGATATTCAACGAACGCAGGAATTGTTTGATGGATGGGATGACGTTACATATGGTAAACACATTGGATTAGATGAAACCATAGGTGCAAATAATGTTGATTTAATTATAGGTGGACCACCTTGTCAAGCTTATTCAATTGCAGGGAGAGTTAGAGACGAAAATGGAATGAAAGACGATTATCGTAACTTTCTTTTCGAGAGTTATGTTAAGGTTGTTTTTAGATATCAACCAAAGGCTTTTATTTTTGAGAATGTGCCAGGATTGCTTAGCGCAGCTCCGACTGGTGAACCTATTATAAATATCATAAAAGAAACTTTTGATGCGGCAGGATATAAGGTTCTGTCAGATTTATCAAAAGCAATTGTAGATTTTTCTGATTATGGTGTTCCTCAAAATAGAAAGAGAATGGTTATTTTGGGATTACAAAAGGACTTTTATGGAAATAAAGCAGACGACTTGTTAAAAGCATTTTATGAAGTATATTTGCCGAGACATAAGGTGAATACTAAAAACACTGTTAGAAAAGCGATAAGTGATTTGCCGGAGCTATATCCAATAGAGGAATTCAAGATAGGCAAAAAGAAATATTCGCATTCTTTAGGAATAACTGAAATCTCAAATCATGAACCAAGATGGCATAATAAGAGAGACCAAAATATTTTTTCTTTATTGGCGAATGATGTTGAAAAAGGAGAAAATAAATATTTGTCAACAGATGCTTTGAAGAAATTGTATACCGAAGCTACAGGTAGAGTTTCTAATGTGCATAAATATCATGTTTTAAAGTGGGATGAACCTAGTAATCTTATACCTGCGCATCTTTACAAAGATGGGTTGAGGCATATTCATCCAGATGCGAGACAAGCTAGGAGCATTACTGTACGCGAGGCAGCTAGATTGCAAGGCTTTCCAGACGATTATGAATTCATCGGTAGTCAGGCCGATGCTTTCAAAATGATAGGAAATGCTGTACCTCCTATTTTTTCTAAAGTTTTGGCTGATGCGTTATATGAACTTTTATTCAAGAAGGTAGGTGAATAAATGTGCTATATTACGAAAACCTTGATGAAATAATATTTACTAAGGAACAGCTAGTTTCTTGCGATGAATTGATTATATTATCAGGATATGTAGGACCAAATCCAATACATAAATTGAATGATTTAGGTATAAAATCAACTGTTATTTATGGAATGTATGGTAGTGATGGTATAAGAAAAAGTTTGCATGAAGCCTTATTAAAAGAACATCAGACTTCTGATAAAGTTGATATTTTATATTCAACTATTCCTGTGCATTCAAAATGCTATGTGTGGAAAAAGAATGGAACAGTTCAAAGTGCATTAATTGGTTCTGCTAATTTTTCTGATAATGGGTTAAAAACACCATATCGCGAAGTGCTTGCAGATGCTACAAAAGATACATTTCAACCTTTGAATAAATATCTAGATATGGTAATGGGTGGAGCGATATTATGTGAAGTAGCTAAACCAAAAGATAATCTCCATAATGTACTTAGTGAAAATTTGGAAGAAGAACACATAGATGCTAAGGTATGTGTTACGAGGTTATATCTAGAAAGAAGTAGTGGGGAGAAATATATTCCGGCAAGTAGTGGTCTTAATTGGGGGCAAAGTACGACGGCACATGTAAATAGAAATGATGCATATATTGCTATACGAAGCAATATGATAGACAAATATCCTACTTTGTTTCCGAGAAAACAAGAAAAACCTTTAATTGTAGATGGCATTGTAAGGAGAGATCATCGTCATAACGATAGTATAGAAATAATTTGGGATGATGGTACTGTAATGACAGGGTTGATGGAAGGCACATTCTGGAAGATTATTGATGGTGAAAGGGTTGCTTTTCCTAAACAGATTACTAGCACTCCAAATAAGGCTACACTTGGTGAATATTTGAGGAAAAGAATAGGCGTAAAAAGTGGAGTTCAAATAAAATATGAAGATTTATTGATTTACGGACGAGATACAATAGATATTTCGTTGCAGGGAGAGGGAATATATTATTTTGACTTCTCTGTAAAATAATAAGCGAAGAGGAGATATAAATCTCTAAATAATCAAACGGGCACATTATGTAGCTTTCTTAGTTGTAGAATAAGCTATACAATGTGCCTTGAGTGTCTCTTAAAGTGGTTTTGTATTAACTACTATGTTTTGCGTTTGATTATACTGGAGTATACCGTTTCCACGCACATATCCAAATTCTTTTTTATATCGCTTTCCCAGAATCTTAATACTGTCCATCCGTTATCGCGCAACTCTATCGTGTTTTCTAAATCACGTTCGATGTTGCGCTTTATCTTTTCGTTCCAGTAATTAGCGTGGGTTTTGACTGTATATTTTTCCGTAGTTTTCCCATGCCAAAAATCACCATCACAAAAAATAGCAATCTTGTATTTTGTCAGCACAATATCCGGTTTGCAGGAACACACCTTAAAATTTTTACGGTAGCGTATTCCTTTATGCCAAAGTGCTTTGCGCAAAATCACTTCAATTTTTGTATCGTGGCTTTTTATTGCTTTCATGTTTTTAGAACGTTGTTCAGAAGTCATGCAGTCCATCTTTATCACCTAAGTAGAGTTTAACATAAAGACCAGAAAATAGGAACGCGTTGCGAAATTACAACGCGTTCCTCATTGTTTCACGTGAAACATTTTCAGGACAGGGACATAAATTTTTAATATTTCACCTTAATTTCAAATCTGCCTCACTTCTTACGGAATTTACTTAACGCTGCATCCGTAACAACCCTGTCCATGGAATTATGCAATGCCTTGTGCAAAAGAGAACGCTCGTTGTTGGGAGCTCCAGTTTGCCAGTCGCTAAAGGCTGTAGCGCAAAGTTCCGCCGGAGTAATTTCAAAGACGGTGCATAATTTTAACAGGGTAAGAGAACTGGGGAAGCGTTTTTCCTGCTCAATATCAGCTATTACCCCGCGGCTCACACCTGCCAATTTGGCTAAACGGGTTTGGCTGAGTCTGAACAACTCACGCAATTCTTTGATGGTGCGGCTTAATTTTTGCAGTTCTTTTTGATATGTTTTGTTTGACATTTTTGATTACCTCCTAAAAATAAATTAAGTGTTTACTTTAACAAAGCAATTAAAAAATCCTCTATTTGGTAGAAAAATAAGTCAATTTCTTGCTTCGAAAATATAATTGGTGGATAATATACCTGTCTAACGTTAGATTCTTTACAGCACGAGCGCTCCGTCATAATATTGTAAAGCGAGGCGATTATTTTCAATAACACACAAGGCAGTATAAATTGTAATGCTTTGAGTAGTTTAGAAAAGCATTCCGAAGACGATTTAAAAACCATCGTCCATAATTATCAACAGGGTGATTCTCATGCGGCGGAGCAGTTGCGCCAACAATTTTACCCACTTATCTACAAGCTCAGCCACCGTCATAGCATGTATTCTACCTTTGGTGAGGATGCTGAAAATATTGCGTGGTTACTGTTTTTTGAATTTATTTTCGATTACAAAGGTGAAGATTTTGCAAGGCTTCCCGGTCTGATAAGGCGTTTTCTTATTTTCCGTCTGTTGCGCCAGATGGAGCAGCAGGGGAAACGTTGGGACGCCGAAGAATTCTCGATAAGCGAAGATTCTGTAGAAGAAGTAGCGGAATGTGAGCTTTTACGAAGATTGACTGACGATATAGTTCTGCAGCAAGCTTTATCTCGTTTAAATAGCAATGAGTTGCGTGTCATCACAGAGTATTATTTCAAAGGAAGTACTCAAAAAGAGATTGCAATTAAGTTGAATTGTGATGAACGTAGTATAAGACGCTATCAGAAGAAGGCTATAACGTGTCTTAAAAGATATTTAAAAATTTAAGTTTTGGAGAAGATGCACATCAGTAAATGTACTGGTGTGCATTTTTTATTACTACATAACTCTAAGTTTTTAAGTATATATTTCTTAGAAAAAGGAGCAAAACTTACAGTTTTGTTGGAACGCATGGCAGAAGAAAAAAAGAAAAAGAAAAAAAGAAGATTCACCCTTATAGTTCACATCACGAGGGGAAAAGCGGACAATTTTTTTGAAAAAATTTAAAGACCGTCAAAAAACACTTTGTTTTAAAGTTTTTCAAAAACGGGAAAATTTTTGTCCGCTTTTTGGTTGCTCATGTGAACTATAAGAGTGAAAGGAGGTGATACGCTTGCTGGTAACAAATCCGGTAACGATTACACACCAAGAACTGCACATGCTTGGTTTACGAGCTAAAGGCAAAATTAAGCATCTGTACCTGCATTGGACGGCAGGCTATTATGGCCAGGCTTACAATGATTACCACATCAACATTGACAAGGATGGAGAAATTTATCTTACCTGTCAGGAGCTGTACCAGTTAAAGTCCCATACTTTTATGCGGAACAAGGACGGCATTGGCATTGCCCTGTGTTGTGGAGTGGGAGCAAGCTTTTCCGGAAAGCTGCCCCAAGGTATTGATTATGGCCAGTGCCCACCAACTCTGATGCAGATTGAAAAGGCAGCACAGGTGATTGCGATTCTGGCGGACGCGCTGGAATTGCCCATTGAGTTTAGTGCTGTAGCGACTCACGCAGAAATTGCCATCGTGGATGGTTATGGACCTTTAAGCGATGATGAGCAGAAGCGTTGGGATTTATGGTTTTTGCCCGGTACGCCAGGCAACGCTGATTCTAGATTGGGCGGCGTTACCCTGCGCAAGAAGGCGCTTTGGTACAAAGAATTATTTGACCGCAAGATTGCGGCTTGAAAGGAGATTTTAAAACATGGCAGTTGCTCAGGAACTGATTAGAAGAAGTTTAGTGATTAACGTAGAGGATGGGTTTAACGCGGATGGAAGTGTAAAAACTAAAAGCCGTACCTACAGTGATATCAAGGAAACTACGTCCATAGAAAATTTGTACAATGCCGGCAATGCTCTTGCAGGCTTGATGGCAAATACCTTGTCCAGCATTATGCTCAGCGACAGAAGCGAGCTTGTGGAAGAATAGGGGTGCTATTCATGTGGAACAAGTTTTGGCGCGCAGTAGCGCAGCTTTTGGTGAAGCTCATCTATTGGGAGCGTAGGTAAACAAAAATACAAAAACGAAAGGTATGAAATATTATGGAACAAGTTTTGGAATTAGTTTTTAAAAATGAAGATGGAGATACTAAGGTGGTAACAGTGGTTGATCCTCGCGAGGGCATTACTGCGGCAGAAGCTACGGAAGCAATGCAAATCATTATTGGTGCAGATGTATTTGAAACCAATGGGGGTAAGCTTGTAGAAATCGTAGAAGCACGCCTGCGCATTACCCAAGTGACTGTACTGCAATAAGCAGGGGTTTCATTGCATAATCATTGAGTGTAGCGCACTAAGGATTAAGCACTAACACAAAAATCCCCCAACCTTACTGACTCCTGTAAGATTGGGGGACTTACTCCTTTTTTATAATTTCTCCAAATCCAATTTGTACCTGTGTACTTTTTCGGATGTATCAATTATCAAATGGTTTTGCGGGATGGTGTTTAATCTGGATTTGATGGTATTGGTAGATTTTTTGAGAATGGTTGTCAAATCCTGCATGGTGATACCTTCAAGGGAGAAAATGGTGGCTTGCAACAAAATTCTATATAAATCATATGTGGTCTTGTCCTTGATGTTTAAAGAATTTATTTTAGCGTCCCATTTTTTAAGCTCAGCTATTTGGGTATCCATACAAGCTATAACATCCTCAGCAGAGCTTTTGATTATATGGAGGAACTCCGTTACGAAAAAGCTCAGGTCACCGCGGTTTAAGGCAGAGGTAGTTTCTTCAAACATGGTGTAGTAATTTTTTCTGTTACGTTTTATGAGGAGCGAAAGGTTAAAAGCAACAAGAGGAGAAAAATCCCACGCTAGGAAGTAAGAGGTAATAAACCTAATGGTTCTGCCGTTTCCGTCGTAGAAGGGATGGCTGTAGGCAAAAAGATAATGGAATAGGGCAACACGAATTACAAGAGGATATCTTTCGTCGTGTAAAATTGCCAAGGCCTTTTCCATTTCGTCAATGAGCTTTGCTTCGGGATAGGTACCCATGTGTAGAACTTTTTGTGTGCCTGTGGTTAGCTCTACATTATCCGCCCTAAAGATTATTCCATCAGGCTTGTTTTTGATATTTTCAGTGGCGACCTCTTCTAAAATAAATTCATCGTAGAATTTTCTAATGTCTTGGCAAGTAGCAAATTTAATCTTAGTTTTGGTAAGAAGCTTGTTGTATTTGGAAACGATGCTGGAAAAGCGGACTGCTTTATCCTTATTGGCAAGCTTGGCGAGCTCCAAGGCTGCCCTAATTTCTTTTCTTGAACTTCTTACGCCTTCAATTTCGTTGCTCGCTTGGATTTCTTCAATCATGTATGCTTGGGTTATCTGGTGCATTGCTACGGTTGGCAGGGAAAGCTGTTTGAAGGTAAGCTCTAAATTTAAAGAGTGGATGGCGTTGATAAGGTAGGTTATTTCTGCATTGTGGCAGAAGAAGGCGGGATAAGCTTCGTTGTGACCATACTGCTTAATGTTAATGTCAAAGTGTTCAGTAAAGGGGGCATTAAACCTGTTGTTGTATTCTTCAAGCCATTTGGAGTTGTCTTTATAATATATTTTCTTTAGGCTTTCGTATGCCATGACTAGCACCTCGTTTAATTAGATTGATATCAAATTTAAAGGTTTTTGATATGCACCAAAATTTCAATATCAAAATTTACTATTTTTGATATTGAAGCTTCTTTTGGATAGCGTAACATAATCAATTTTATTTGGCAAGCACCAACACAAAAATCCCCCAACCTTACTGACTCCTGTAAGGCCGGGGGATTTTGTTTGGATGTGCAATTTTCATAGGAGGAAACAGATTTCACTTGGATTTCACAAAATGCCAAAAAATATTTTGATGTTTATTTATATATATAATAAAATTATCTTGTACTCAAAATTAGCTAATTGAAATAATACTCGAAACATAATTCTATAAAATGCATTGTATGTAGAAATAATCAGATATGTTATGGAAAACGAGGTATTGTATGCAAGATATTAAGGAATTTCAATCTAATCAAATACGTTCTGTGTGGAGCGATGAAACTGGCGAATGGTATTTTTCTGTTGTAGATGTTGTTGGTGCGTTAACTGACCAACCTACAGTTGAAAGAGCTCGTAATTACTGGAAAGTATTGAAAAGCCGCCTTAAAAAAGAAGGAAATGAAACGGTTACAAATTGTAACCGTTTGAAATTACAAGCAGAAGATGGTAAGATGCGACTTACAGATGTTGCCAATACTGAACAACTTTTACGTATTATACAATCTATTCCTTCTCCCAAAGCTGAGCCTTTTAAGCTTTGGATGGCACAGCTTGGTGCTGACAGAATCCATGATATTGAAGCAGCAGAAGCGCTTAGTAAAGAAATTGACCAACGCCTTGCTGCGCGTGATGATGTTCGCCAACACAATATTTCCTTGGCGGATGCGGCGTTTGCGGCAGGTGTTAAAACAAGTCTTGATTTTGCGCGATTCCAAAATAGCGGTTATATGGGACTTTATGGCGGTGAAACTGCTAGTGATATTAAAAGGCGGAAAGGCTTAAAGAAAAGCCAAGAAATTCTTGACCATATGAATAGTGAAGAACTTGGTGCAAACTTGTTCCGTATTACTCAAGCAGAAGCTAAACTTCGCAGAGAAAAAGTACAATCTAAAGAAGAAGCTAATAAGGTTCACTTCGAAGTAGGTCATATTGTGCGAAAAACAATAGAATCTCTTGGTGGTACAATGCCAGAGAAACTTCCTACGCCTAAAGAAAGTATTAAAACATTAAGTTTTGATAAGAAGATGGAAGAAAATAAATAAAATACTACACCAACACAAAAATCCCCCAACCTTACTGACTCCTGTAAGGCCGGGGGATTTTGTTTGGGGGAATTTCAGAATGTTTGAAGCTTATATATCAGAAAGGATTTCAGTTTTCTTTCTTTTGTCATCGGGGATGTATTCGTCCTCTACACCCTTGATGGCGTAATCTTCTATGACAGAAAATATTTCCTTGCTCAGGATGCCCTCGTCCTTTTCCGGATGGGGCTTTTTCTTTTTGTCAACCATTTCCGGTTCTTGATGTTTAACAGTAAGCATTGGTGTCTTCCTCCTTTGCCTGAGGAAGCATTGCTTTAGCGGGGATATTCTTCTGCAGCCAAAGCTTCTTCATGTGCTTCCTTGTAAATCTTTTCAGTTTCTTGGATTTCTTCCTTAACTTCTTCCAGAATACTGGGTTTCTTTTTCGCTACCGGTGCGCCGCATTCGTGACAGAATTTGGCGCTGGCTAAAATTTCTTTATTGCAGGCGGGACAAGTGGTTTTGGGAATATCGCAACCGGATTTACCCATTTTGATATCTGCAATTTTATTTTTAAGGTCGTTTACTTCTGCCATGGAAGCTGCTACAACTGCAAAGTTATCTACCAAATGTTCAGGCGCTTTACCAACCTCTACAAAGTGTTTATACATTTCTTCGCCAATTTTTTCGTAGTGTTCTCTCATGCGTGCTTCGTGCTTTTCAATAGCAGAATTAAGTTTTTGAATTTCCATAGTTGCCTCTGCTTTCTCGCCTACGGTCTTTGCCAAGGCTTCAGTTTTTTCGCTGGCGGTTTTCGCCATATCTTTTATTTGTTCAAAGAATGCCATTTGTAAGTCCTCCTTTGTGGAACAACCAAGTTTTTGGTCTGCTTTGATTATAGCAGTTACTAATATTTTTGTTGTTAAGGAAGAGTTAATTTATGTTGACGTATTTGCAACGAAAGGCTACTGTATCTGGCGGAAGTTTTCTTGATTTTACATTCTATCTGCTTTTAGAAAAATTCCTGTATCAAAAGTAACAAAAAGTTCACCGAAAGACTGTTACAAAATCAGCAAAATATAGTATAATGTTTCCATAACAAAGAGTATTATCTTCCTTTATCATCAGCGCTGAACATTTTTTATGGAAGCAATACCTGGACAAAATTTGAAACTAGAGAAGTTAAAGAGGTATAAAATGTTTTTCGACACTTACGATACACCTGTATTTAGACCTCCCAGTGAAGCGCGCAGTTTTATTTTGCGTGTTACCAGAGGTTGTGCTCACAACAAATGCACCTATTGCAATATGTACCGCGGAGTGCCTTTCCAAATATTGAAGGACGAGGAGATTTCTCGTCAAATTGCACTTGCGGCTCACTATGGTAAGGATAGAGTGCGTCGCGTGTTTTTGGCAGATGGGGATGCCTTGGTTTTGCCTACTGCGAAGCTTTTAAAAATTTTACAGGCTTTGCGTGAAACTTTCCCCAAGCTGCAAAGGGTTAGTTCCTATGCAGCGCCCAAGGATATTTTGCGTAAAAGTGAAGACGAGCTGCGCCAGCTGAAGGAAGCAGGCTTGCAGCTTTTATACTACGGTATGGAAACCGGTGATGATGTTACCTTGAAGGCTGTTAACAAGGGGGTTAGTGGCGAGGAAGCAGTTGAAGCCGGTAGACGTGTTACCGCCAGTGGGATGAAGCTTTCCATTATGGTTATCTTGGGCTTGGCAGGCAAGGAAGGTTCCGAGCGTCATGCTTTGGAAACTGCTAAAGCCATCAATATTATTCAACCTACTATGTGGAGTGCTTTATGCCTGATGCTTTATCGTGGCAGCGAATTGCTGGATCAGTTCGAGCGTGGGGAGTTCAACCCCCTTTCTCCTGCGGAATGTATGGAAGAATTAAAATTGATTATGGAAAATGTAAATTTGCCGGAAGACAAGCACTGCCTGTTCCGCAGTAACCATGTTTCCAACTACATTCCCTTGGCAGGAACCTTGCCCAAGGATAAGCCAAGACTGCTTGCGGAAATAGAATACAGCGCCCGGGAATTGGGCAAGCTGAAAAAATGGGATGTTTATAACAATACCGAGTATTGATTATGATGATAAGCCGCAAGGCTGACCATATCTTAGGAAGCATTAAGATTTGAGGAGGGTTTACGTAATGATTCGTGAAAGACGTAATAAGGAAAAGCTTGCTTCTTATTATAAGAAATTTATGGAAGAGGGCATTATTGACCCTAACGTGCATCCGTGGGTTGCTGAAAGCTGGCAGCGCTGCCGAGCTTTGGGCTTGCCCCACGATACTCTGCCCAGAATGAATAAGTTGAGCAAGAGTGAAATTGACAACCACCAAAAAATTCATGAGTTTATCGTGCAATATGTGGATGGCTTGTATGAACAAAGCAAGCAGCATTTTAATATTCACAACCTTAGTATGTTGCTCATTGATGAAAATGGTTATGTAATCAAAAATTATGCTTTGCCCTTCTTCCAACGTGTGATTGAGGATATTCAAGGAATGCGTGTTTTGGAAGAAGATGTTGGCACTTCCAGCATTAGTATTGCCCGCGAGCATAATGTACCCTTTTTGATGTTTGGCCCTGAAATGTGGATTAAAGACCAGCACAGCGGTGATGCCTGCAGTGCTCCCATCTGTGTAAATGGCAAGATCCGCTATATTATTTCTTTCTTTAGTCTTGACCAAACTGACCTTCCCTATGATTTGCTGCTCAGCCTGCTGCTGACTATGAAATATTCTATCGAGCAGCATCTTTCCATGCTGGAACGTTGGACCATCAATCAAATTATGATGGAACAATTGCCTGTTTCTGTTTATTGGGTGGGTAAGGATGCAGAGATTAAATACTGCAATGACAATGCCCGTAACCGCTTGGAAGGTAAAAAGAAATTGGAAGATGTGTTCCTGAATTACGAGCATATTCCTGTTAAGAAGGCGTTGAAGGGAGTACCCACTAACCGCCGCGAAATTACCTGGATTACTCAGGACCGCACCTACGAGGATATTACTACGGTTATGCCCATCAGGGTTGGTAGTGAGGTTGAAAGTGCCTTGGTGCTTTCCATGTCCATTGAAGATTTGAAAACCACCATTGCTCACGCAACCGGTTATAGCTCTCGCTACAGCCTGTATAGCATGGTTGGCGAAACCAGTGAATTCCTGGCATTGCAGCACAAGGCTACCCGCGTTGCCCGCACTGACAACAATATTCTTTTGCAGGGCGAGCCCGGTACCGGCAAGCAACGTTTGGCTCATGGCATCCATCAAGCCAGCTCCCGCGCTGCTGCTCCGCTCATCGTAGTGAAATGCAATAACGCTCCGCTGAAAGAGCTGGAGACAGAATTCTTTGGTTGTATGAGCGGTGACCAGCCCGTTGCCGGCAAGCTGGAGCTTTCCTTGGGAGGAACGCTCTTTTTGGACGAGGTTGAAAAATTACCTGTGGAAATGGGTGACAAGCTGGCAGATGCTTTGCTGTACGGTATCGTAAACAAAGAAACCGGTGTAGTGAAGAAGTTTAATGTGCGCGTTATTGCTGCCTGCGATTCTAATTTGAAGCGTTTGGCCGACAAGGGCTTGTTCTCTCGCAAATTGTACGAGCTGGTGCTTGATACTACCATGCGTGTTCCGCCCCTGCGTGAGCGTGTAAAAGATATTGAAGTTATCGCCACCCATATTCTTGCGGAAATGTCTGCGCAACACAATCTGCCTCCTAAACGTTTGGCACCGGATGCTGTTAGTATGCTGATTAACTGCAGCTGGCCCGGTAACATCAAGCAGCTGCAAGGTGTTATTGAGCAAGCCTTCTTCCATACTCCGGGTAGCACCATTGATGCAGAAAATATTAAATTGCCAGGTGATCGTGCTTTGGAAAAATCCTGGAAATATGACAAGGATGCCTTCATCGCTGCCTGGAAGTCCGCTGGTGGCAATATCAGTAAATTGGCAACCATGCTTGATGTTAGCCGTGTAACTTTATACCGCTATTTGAAAAAATATGGTTTAGGACCCAAAAGTTCTGAATAATAATTGAATAATAATTGAAGATAAAGAGCTGCTTCTCTTGGGGAAGCAGCTCTTTATGTGTTTTATGTGTGCTGTTTGTAAAAAGAGTGTATAAGTTGTATAAAAATGATTTTAAATGTTTGTGTCGAAAGTAATTATCGTCTATAATAAAGCTAGCTTAGTTGTATATGGTATATTTTAGTGTAACAATACCTTTCTGTAAGGAGGCTAGATTCTTATGCGCGAGAACAATACAAACATGAAAATGTATGCATTGGGAACAGTCTTCTTATTATTTTTTATTGCACTTTCTATCGTAAGCTTGAACGTTGTTAAATACAGGTTGTTCAATAGTTCTAGGGTTATGGGGCAGAGTATTGCCGCCCGTTTTATAGATAGAGAGATGGCAAGGATTCATACTCAGGAGATTGTGCTTAAAAGCGCAGCAGGCAGCGTATATGAGATAGTTGCCCTCCAGCCGCCTGAGATGGAAGCAGAAATTAAAATGCATCTGGAAAAATATACTAGGGTTATCAATGATATCCTGACCATTGGCACTGCAGATATGTGCGCTGTAGTTAATGGAAAAGTTATTGGTGGTGACCTGTGGGATAACACTGAACGGCTTGAGGATTTTCAGTGGTATCAGGATGTGCTCAAAAAGGAAGCCGGCGAGGTAGTCTATACAGATTTACATCGTTTGGGGCTTAACGATAGACGAGTACTGACCAAGGCTATCCGCGTAGAGAATTCTAATAACATTATTGTTTTAAATATTTATACACATACGGTAGAGAGGCTTATGCAGGATAATGTACTTCCTCCGAGCAGCTATTACTATTTGTGTGATAATAACGGGAATATTATTTATTCCGTTGGTAACCGGCATTTGACTTTAGATGCCCTGCAACCCTATGTTGACCATATAGTTCAGGAAATCAAGGCTGGTTATTACGATGACAATGCCTCCAATTATGTTATTGACCTGGAAGGTAATCAACGTGGCGTTTATTATGTGCAGGCCAATAATGGGTGGGTGTCAATCGTAACCATTCCTTACGAATATATTTTGCGAGATTATCAGGGGCTTTTGTTCTGGTATGTATTGACCTTGGTAGTATTCGTGGTGTTTGCAGTGTTTATGTATATGCGTAGTAAGCGCATGACCCAAACTGTAGAATCTATGAATGAAGTAGTGCGTGTTATGGGTAATGTATATTACGCAGTTTACCGCATAGATTACGAAAACGGTACCTATGTGCGTATGAAGGGCAGCGACCATCTGGGAGCTGATACTCCGGAACAGGGTAATTACGAGGACATTCTGCAGAAGATGGTTAAATATGTAGCCAAGGATACGGCAGAAGAATTTGCTCACACCTTTTCACTGGAGAATATTCGTAATCTGGTTAAAGATAAGGCTTTGGATTTTGGCGGCGATTTCCGCGGCTGGTACGGAACGGAGTATCGTTGGGTAAATATTCGCCTGTTAAGCGATGCGCAGTTAAAAAACGGCGAAGTTATTATGTGCTTTAGGGAAGTTGAAACAGAAAAACGTACTCAGCTGGAGCATATGAAAATTACCGAGGATGCACTGGAATCCATAAAAAAGACTACGGAATCGAAAAACATGTTCTTTTCCAGCATGTCCCACGATATGCGTACTCCTTTGAATGGTATCATTGGCTTGTCCGAATTGGCTAGCAAACATATTGATGAGCCTGCAAAAGTGGAGGAATATTTACAAAAAATCAATAATTCCAGTAAACAGCTACTATCCTTGATTAACGATATTTTAGATATGTCCAAGATGGAATATGGCAAGCTGCAAACTAATGATGACCCCTTTGATTTGCGTATTTCTATTGAAGACTATATTGCTCCCTTGGAATTACAGGCTCGCAAGGATGACAAAGATTTTATCTATGAGTATAATGTTGAGCATAATCTGGTTTGCGGTGATTTTCCGCGGATAGGACAGATTCTGAATAATATTATCTCTAACGCTATCAAGTACACTCCTGCCGGTGGAATCGTAGCCTTTTCTGTGAAGGAGATTGTTCATCAGGGAACTGTGAGCAAGTATCAATTTACAGTGGCGGATACCGGCTTTGGTATGACGGAAGAGTTTTTGCAAAAAATATTTGTTCCCTTTGAACGGGATATACGTTTTGGTGCGCGTAAGGCAATGGGTACCGGTTTGGGTATGACCATAGTTAAGAATTTGGTGACTCAAATGAATGGTAGTATTGAAATTACCAGTGCTCTCAACAAGGGAACCTGTGTGGTTATTACTCTACCGCTTAATCTGCAAGGGGAATGTAATAAATGCGGAGCGCAATGCAAGCTTGGTTCTGTAAAGGCTAGAGCTGTTTGCGAAGAGAATGTTGATATGACCGGAGTTAAGATTCTGGTAGCAGAAGATAATGAAATTAATATGGAAATCGTAACAGAGCTGTTGACAATGAAGGGTGTTGAAGTTATCCAGGCGTGGAACGGAAGGGAAGCCGTTGAAGCCTTTGCGAAATCTGCTGAAGGTGAAATTAGCATGATTTTGATGGATATGCAGATGCCCGAGCTTGATGGCTGTGAGGCAGCTCAGGCAATTAGAAGTATGGAGCGTGCAGATGCGAAAATCGTACCTATAATTGCAGTTACTGCTAATGCTTTTGCAGAAGATATTTCTGCAACTACAGCGGCGGGGATGAATGCTCACATTTCCAAACCTATCAATTTCAAAGTTTTGGAAAAGACTATGGCTGAGTATATTGTTAAATAATTAGGTAAAGGGGATTTATGATGAATATTTGGGATTTGGAACGTATTACCGGTGCTGATGTGGCGACGACCTTGGAAGAGCGCTTCATGGGAAACGAAGCCCTGTATGTCAGGTTTCTGAAAAAGCTTTTGGCAGATGCAAATTATGGCCAATTAAAGGAAGCGTTGCTCAGTGGCGATACCAAGGGGATTGAGCTAAAGGCGCACACCTTAAAAGGTGTATGTGCTACCTTGGGCTTAACGGAGCTAAGTGATAAGTTTAGTCAAGTGGTAGCGATGGTGCGTAATGGTGAAACAGATGACGCGAAGCTCAAAGCACATATTGAAGATGCAGGCAACAAGCTGCGTCAGGTGCTGATGGTAATTCAAGAGTTGTGAAGTATAAGGTGGTTCTATGCAAAAGTTTATAAATAATCCTGATAACCTTAACACAGAAATCCTGGAAGGCTTGCTGCTGGCTCACCAAGACCTTGTGGAATTGGCGGGAAATAATTTAGTGGTCAATAAAAGGCTGGCAGAAGCTGACCGGGTAACGATTGTCACCTTAGGTGGTATGGGTAATGAACCTAATCCGTATGGGTTTGTTGGTGAGGGCATGGTAGATATTGCTGTGGTTGGGGATGTGTTTGCCGCTCCCGGGCCTCAGTCCTGTATTGAAGCAATCAAGCTTGCTGATAGGGGCAAGGGTGTATTGTTGATAGTACTTAACCATGCAGGCGACATATTAGCCGGTAATCTGGCAATGAAGCAGGCAGAAAAGCTGGGCTTAAACGTGGCAAAGGTTATTGTGCAGGAAGATATTGCCAATGGTGACAGGGAAGCAAAGCATAATCGTCGTGGTATGGTTGGCTGCGTACCTCTGTACAAAATTGCAGGCGCTGCTGCCGGGGAAGGAAAATCCTTGGAGGAGGTTGCTGCTATAGTTCAAGGCTTTGCGGATAACATGGCGAGCATTGCAGTTGCGACTAGTGGAGCTACCAATCCGGTAACGGGCATGGAAATTGCCCAAGTAGCAGCGGGCACTATGGAAGTTGGTGTTGGACTGCATGGGGAAGCGGGTAGTGCTAAGGCTATGCAAACTGCAGATGAAACTGTAGCGCCTCTTCTTGATGCTTTGCTTGAGGATTTGAACTTGCAGGTAGAAGAAAAGCTTTTGCTAATTGTTAGCGGAAGTGGAGCTACTACTCTTATGGAACAATTGCTGCTGTTCCGCAGCTGCTACGCTTATTTGGCACAAAAGAATTTTGCCGTTGTGGCAAGCCATGTGGGCGAGCTGATGACCGTACAGGAAATGGCAGGCTTCCAGCTGTGCATTGCGCCTATGAGCGAAGAGCTTTTAGCTTACTGGAATGCTCCCTGCTGTACACCTTATTTTAAAAAATAGATTCTTTAAGAAAACAGACCGTTGTACAAAAAACACGAAAGTGTAAATTTTTGTACAACGGCTTTTTGTTTACCAAGATAATGGGTGCAAAGGTTAAGTTTCTGTTTACAATTGTCAAATAAAGTAATAGAATGTAACTATCTACAAATGTATGGTGCACGAAGTGCTTTAATTTAAAAGATGGAAGGGTGTATTAGTAATGATTAGTTTGAAAAACAAAAAGCTAAAGATGCTGACTGCAGGCGTAATGCTTACTTTGGCAATGGGCATTTTAGCAGGCTGCGGCGGCGAAAAGAAAGAAGCTAAAAAGGATACCAAGGTTAATGTAGGTATCGTTCAATTGGTAGAACATGCTGCTCTTGATGCTGCTAACAAAGGTTTTGTGGATGGCTTGGCTTCCAAAGGCTATAAGGAAGGGCAAAACATTACCTATGACAGACAGAATGCACAAGCAGACCAATCCAATCTGCAAAATATTGGCCAACGTTTTATAAACAACAAGGTTGACTTGATTTGTGCCATAGCTACTCCTGCTGCACAAACCGTTGCTAATATGACTCCTGATATCCCCATTGTGGGTACTGCTATTACCGATTACAAGACTGCAAAGCTTGTAAAGGATAACGCTAAACCCGGTACCAACGTAACCGGCACTACCGATATGAACCCGATTTCTGCTCAATTTGATTTGATGCAACAGCTGGTTCCCGCTGCTAAAACCTTTGGCGTAATCTATTGCTCCAGCGAGGTTAACTCTCAATTGCAAGTGGATATTTTCAAAGCTTGCGCTAAGGAGAAGGGTATCGAGGTTAAGGAAGCAACTGTTTCTACCGTAAACGATATTCAACAATCTGCTCGCAGCTTGGTAGGTAAGGTTGATGCAATCTATGTTCCTACCGATAATATTCTTGCTTCTGCAATGCCCACTCTGGCAATTGTTACAGAAGAAGCTAAGCTTCCTGTAGTTACCGGTTGGGAGGATCCCAATGGCGTAGCAACTATCGCAATTGATTATTATCAATTAGGCGTACAAACTGGCGAAATGGCAGCTGAAATTCTCAGCGGTAAATCTAAACCGGCTGATATGGCTATTCAAACTCAGAAAGATTTTGCAGTAGTTGTTCATGAAGATGTTGCCAAAAGAATTGGTTTGACTATTCCTGCAGAAATTCTTAAAAAAGCAGGAAAATAGCGATAGTTTACATTTGGAAGAAAAAATAATACAATGTACCTATCTTGTTAAATTTACGGATGACAAGTCCGTTTGTAGAATTGTAGTATGGAAGGAAGGGTATCTATTATGATTACTTTGAAAAGCAAAAAATTGAAAATGTTGACCGCAGGTGTAATGCTTACTTTAGCAATGGGCATTTTGGCAGGCTGTGGCGGCGAAAAGAAAGAAGCTAAAAAAGAAGTTAAAGCTAATGTTGGTATTGTGCAATTGGTAGAGCATGCTGCTCTTGACGCTGCTAATAAAGGCTTTGTTGACGGCTTGGCTTCCAAAGGCTTTAAAGAAGGACAAAATATTACTTTTGATAGACAGAATGCACAAGCAGACCAATCCAATCTGCAAAACATTGCACATCGCTTTACTAACAACAAAGTTGATTTGATTTGTGCTATTGCTACTCCTGCTGCACAAACTGTTGCTAATGTTACTAAGGATATTCCCATAGTTGGTACTGCTATTACTGACTACGAAGCTGCTAAATTAGTAAAATCCAATGCGAAACCCGGTACCAACGTAACCGGTACTACTGATATGAATCCTGTAGAAGCTCAGCTCGACCTGGCACTGCAGTTGGTTCCCGGAGCAAAAGCTATTGGTGCTATTTACTGCTCCAGTGAAGTTAACTCTCAATTGCAAGTTGACATTCTGAAAAAAGCAGCAGCGGCTAAAAAAGTAGAGATTAAAGAAGCAACTGTTTCTACTGTAAATGATATTCAACAAGCAGCTCGCAGCTTGGTTGGTAAGGTTGATGCAATTTATGTTCCTACTGATAACGTACTTGCATCTGCAATGCCCACTTTGATTATGGTAACTGAAGAAGCTAAGCTTCCGGTTATTTGCGGTGAAGGTGGCATGGTTAAAGCTGGCGGCTTGGCAACTCTTGGCGTTGACTACTACAAGCTGGGCGTACAAACCGGCGAAATGGCAGCAGATATTTTGAGTGGTAAGGCAAAACCTGCTGACATGGCAATCCAAGCACAAAAAGACTTTGATATTATCGTAAATCTTGAAGGCGCTAAAAAAATTGGCTTGACCATTCCGGAAGAAGTTCTTAAAAAAGCTAAGCAATAATTTTTAAACTAATCTGCGAAAAGGCGCGAGGTTTAAAGCTTCGTGCCTTTTTCTTTTAGCAAATTTTTCTAAAAAACTAATTTTTGTTTACAATTCCAAGGAAAGATAATACAATAAAGTCATCCGTAGATTTAAGAAAAGACAAATTTGTTGTCTTGTGAAATGGAAGGATGGACGTTTATGCTTAATTTGAAGCGTGGGAAATTAAAGGTTTTTACAGCGGGTATTATGCTTACAATGATGATGGGGATGATGCTTGGCTGTGGTAATGAAAAAAATAAGGCTGAGAAAAAAGAAAAGGCTAGTGTTGGTATTGTACAAATCGTAGAGCATGCTGCTCTTGACGCTGCAAGCAAGGGATTTGTAGATGGATTAGCAGAAAAAGGCTTTAAGGAAAGTCAGAATATTATTTTTGATAGACAGAATGCACAGGCAGACCAGTCTAACATGCATAATATTGCTCACCATTTTATAAATAAGAAAGTTGATTTAATTTGTGCTATCTCCACTCCTGCGGCGCAGGTTGTGGCAAGCGCTACTCAGGATATTCCCATAGTTGCTACTGCAGTAACTGATTACAAGGCTGCAAGACTTATTAAGGATAATGCTAAGCCCGGTACCAATGTAACAGGTACTACTGATATGAATCCTGTAGTTGAACAGCTTGACTTTGCTTTGAAGCTTGTTCCCGGTGCTAAAAACATTGGCACTATCTACAATTCCAGTGAGGTTAATTCTCAGTTTCAGGTAGAAATCCTCAAGGACGCTGCCGGTAAGAAGGGTGTAGAGGTTATTGAAGCTACTGTTAATAATGTAAACGATATTCAGCAGGCGGCTCGTAGTATGCTGGGCAAGGTAGATCTCATCTATGTACCTACAGATAATGTGCTTGCTTCGGCAATTCCTGCTTTAGCAATTATTACCGAGGAAGTGAACCTTCCCGTTATTTGCGGTGATGCAGGCTCCGTTAAAAGTGGCGGCGTAGCAACCTTTGGCATTGACTACTATAAATTGGGCGTGCAAACCGGCAAAATGGCAGCGGATATTTTGAGTGGTAAATCTAAACCTGCTGATATGCCTATTCAGGCGCAAACAGAATTTAACATTGTAGTAAATGAAGCCAATGCTAAAAGAATAGGGCTCACTATTCCCGAGGATGTGCTCCAAAAAGCTGTAAAATAAGGAAGGATGACTTAGATGATTGAATTATTAGTGCCAACAACTGCACAGGGCTTGCTTTGGGCAGTAATGGCCTTAGGTGTTTATATTACTTATAGGGTGCTGGACATTGCAGACTTAACCGTAGAAGGAAGCTTTCCTTTAGGTGCTGCAGTGGCTGCTTCCATGCTTTCCGCAGGGTACGGCCCCATTCCCTCATTTATAGTTGCTGCCATTGCAGGCATGTTGGCGGGGATAGTGACTGCTATCTTGCATACAAAAATGAAGATTCCTGCGCTTTTGGCAGGCATCTTGACTATGATTGCCCTCTATTCCGTAAATCTTCGCGTAATGGGTAAGGCTAATCTATCCCTTCTGGGAACGGATACAACCTTCAGTATCGTAAGAGAAATGCTGGGCCTGAGCAGTGCCAATACCACTTTGATTGTTGGCTTTGTTGCTACCTTGCTGGTAAGCGTATTTATGTATTGGTTCTTTGGAACTGAAATTGGTGCTGCTATTCGTGCTACCGGTTTTAACCAGCAGATGATTAGAGCTCAAGGCGTTGATACTGATATTACCATTATGCTTGGCTTGCTTATCAGTAATGCGCTTGTAGCAGTTTCCGGCGCGCTGGTTGCACAAAGCAATGGCTTTGCTGACGTTGGCATGGGTACCGGTACCATCGTTATCGGTCTTGCATCTGTAATTATAGGCGAAGTACTCTTTGGTACCCGCAGCTTCTTGAATTGCGTGCTTTCTGTAATTTTGGGTTCAGTAGTATATCGTATTGTAATCGCGCTTGTATTGCAAATGGGTATGCCTCCTAATGATTTGAAGCTCTTTACCTCCATTTTGGTTGCTTTTGCTTTGGCTATGCCTCTCATCAAGAGCAAATTTGGTTCTAGAAAGGTGGTAGATTAAATGCTTCGCATTGAAGATATTTCTAAAACTTTTTTCCCCGGCACCATCAACGAGAAGCGTGCTCTGCAACATTTGAACCTGCATTTGAAACCGGGTGATTTCGTTACTGTTATTGGCGGTAATGGTGCGGGTAAATCCACTATGCTGAACTCTGTGGCAGGGGTATTCCCCATTGACAGCGGCAGAATTATTATTGACGGAGAAGACCTGACCAAGCAGGCGGAACACAAGCGTGCTAAATATATTGGACGTGTGTTCCAGGATCCTATGCTGGGTACTGCTGCCGGTATGATGATTGAAGAAAATCTTGCCATTGCTTCCCGTCGTGGCAAAACTCCGGGCTTGGGCTGGAGCTTTAATGAAGCTGAACATGATCGTTATGTAGAACTTCTGAAAGAATTGGACCTGGGCTTGGAAAACCGCATGACTGCCAAGGTTGGCCTGCTTTCCGGCGGTCAACGCCAAGCGCTGACCTTGTTAATGGCAACCTTGAAGAAGCCCAAGCTGCTTCTTTTGGACGAACACACTGCGGCCCTTGACCCCAAGACTGCAGAAAAGGTTTTAACCCTGACTGATAAGATTGTTTCTCGCGACAACCTTACTACTTTGATGATTACCCATAACATGCGTGATGCTCTGCGTTTTGGTAATCGTTTGATAATGCTGCACAATGGGCGTGTTATCATTGACGTTGAAGGGGAAGAGAAGAAGCACTTGCAAATTCCTGACTTGCTGAAGATGTTTGAAAAGGCTAGTGGGGATGCTATGACTAGCGATAGACTGCTTCTTGGTTAAAATTGTTATAAGCACCGTTATGCTTTGTCGCAGTTCATTCGCTTGCTCGACGTACGATTAGTACGCCATCGCTTCGCAAGCTTGTTCCGCCTAGTTATCCGGCACTTCTGACGCGTTTAGAACAAATCAATAACAAAAATAACAGCATTCGGTTTTTGCCGAATGCTGTTTTACTTTTACTTCTTATATAATTCCATAATTTTCTTGTATGCCGCAAGTCCGCATTTTACACCATGGTCGTGCAGTTCCAGCAGCTTGTCAGGTTTGATGGAAAGGCGGGCGATTTCTAAGGGCTTTTCCGGACGGATGATAATGAGGTTACCGTCGCGCTCCATCTGCTCAATGCGTTCCAACTGCTCGTTGTACAGCTTGGGTCTATTTTGCATAGCATCCCAAAGCTTGGGGTACTGACTATACCAGGCCTTGAGGAGCAGACGGGGTACGGAACCTTTCTTGCGATAACCTACATTGCGGGTTAGAACCACAATAAATTTTTGGTAACCTGCTTCGATGGCTTTATCAATGGGGATGGGAGAGACTATGGCTCCGTCCAGCAAGGGTCTTCCATCAATTTCCACAATGGGAGCCAGAAAGGGCAGGGAGGCAGAGGCAATGACAGATTTAAAGGCGATTTCGGCACGTTTGTTGTAATGCCAAACAGCTTCGCCGGTTTTAACATCTGTGGTGCCAACTTGTAGCTTACCGGGATATTCAGCGTAGGTGTCGTAATCAAAGGGTAATAATTCTTTAGGGAGGGTTTCAAAGATAAACTTCCAACCAAAGAGGCTACCGGTACGCAGGTAATTATTGATACTAAAATAGGGTTTAGTGCCAACGTATTTTTCAATTATTTTACGGGTACGCATGGGCTGCTTGGACATATAGGATAAAATATTGCAAGCGCCTGCGGAAACAGCAGTTATATATGGGAAGGTCAGTTCTTTTTGCAGGAAGGCTTCAAACACGCCGGCACTGAACATACCGCGCATACCGCCACCTTCTAAAACTAACGCAATGTTTTCTAAATGCATAATTCATACCTCCACAAAATAAATTATACACTAGGGAAAAACAAAAGACACAGGTTGCAATGGCAACTTGTGTCTTTATTTATAACTAAGTAATTAAAATTTGATAAAAGTGTTAGAAGTGCTGGAAGACGCGAAGCAATGAGTTGCGACAAAGTATAACAGCGCTTATAACACTTTTTGTAAAAGTGTGAGCGCATTCTTATGAGTAATCTTCTCAATCGTACTATCACTATAATTTTTGCTTTGCAAATATTCCACGATAGCTTTGTAATCCTGTACACCCTTCATGTCGTGGGGCAGGGTAGTGCCGTCAAAGTCACTGCCAAAGCCAATGTGGTCATCATTGCCCATCAAGTTCAGCATATAATCAATGTGGCGATACACGTCATCTATGCAAGCTTTGTTAACATCTTCGTTCAAGAATTGGCGT
>JAFTMR010000070.1 GCA_017452325.1 Phascolarctobacterium sp.
AACGAGAGTTTCTTCCGGAGAAGGTGCAGAACATCATAAACTTTTTATTTCAGGATGCGTAGTGGTACATATTACGTCTGGTTATCTTGTATGAAATTAATTGTTCTTCACACCAAGTGTTTCGAATCCGCGGCACCAAATAAAATAGCAAGAGCATCTCAATGCAGGACGCATTGGGATTTTTTCTTTTTTGTCTCAATACGAGGAGTGTTGAGATTTTTTTTATTTTTAAATACAAAAAGTTACTAAAATTACACAAAAGTATATCGTTGGTGAATTTTATATGATATAATTTTAGTAAGTAATTGTAGCTTTACAATTTCGGAAAATCAAATGTGGAAAGAGGGATGAATCTATGAAAAAGTTGTTGGCTCTTATGATGTTGATTGTTATGGCGTTTACCGTAGCTGCTTGTGGCGGTGGTGATAAAAAAGCTGAGAAAGCTGACGCTGGCAAGCTTGATCGTAGTAAAGAGTTTATTACCGTTTTGACCGGTCCGACTAGCGGTATTTATTTCCCTATTGGTGGTGCTTTCTCTAAGGTTGTTGGTGAAATGGGCTACAAAACTTCTGCAACTGCAACAGGCGCAACTGCAGAAAATATTAACGCTATTTTAACTGGCAAAGGCGAATTAGCTATTGCAATGAGTGACTCTGTAATCCAAGCAGTTGATGCATTTGGTGCATATCAAGGCAAACCTAAAGCTGAAGATTTACGTGCTATGATGGGCTTGTGGCCTAATATTTGCCAAATTGTTACCACTAGCGACAGTGGTATTACTAAGTTTGAAGATATGAAGGGTAAACGCGTAGGCGTTGGTGCTCCTAACTCTGGCGTAGAACTTAATGCTCGTATGATGTTCGAAGCTCATGGTATGACTTATGATGACGCTAAGGTTGACTACTTATCCTATGGCGAAGCTATCGACCAAATTAAAAATGGTCAATGCGACGTTGCATTCGTAACCTCTGGTTTGGGCAACGCTACCATTAAAGAATTGGGTACCTCTAAAGAAATCGTATTCATTCCGGTTGAAGGCGAAGCTCTGAAACGGTTGACTGCTAAATATCCGTTCTATGTAGAGTGGAAAATTGGTAAAGACGTATATGGCACCAAGGCTGACACCACTACTGCAGCAGTTATGAATATTATGCTCGTAAGCAAAAACTTGTCTGACGAAGTAGTATATGACTTGGTAAAAGGCTTCTATGATCCTAAGGGCTTAGAAACCATCGGTGCAGCACATGCTACTGCAAAACGTGAAATCAAACTTGATACCGCACTTCGTGGCATTCAAGGCACTTCCGTTAAATTGCATCCCGGTGCTGTTAAATTCTATAAAGAAAAAGGTATGCTGAAATAATGTAATTAAATTTAGTTCAGCTTAATTTGAATTATATGTCAAAGAAGACATTAGTTACTGTATTTTTAACATTATCAATTATTGCTGCCGGCCTTTTTGGCTGGCAGCAGTTATATTCAGACGAAAAAGTATTACGCATTTATGATTACTTTACGCAAAAGGAGTATGTGCGTTATCCGGTGAAGACGGGGGATAAGCTGTTCTTTGGCTGGATTCATTCTTGGGAGCGTATTTCCTGGCACGAGTATTATCATATCACTGCTGATAATACTTTGGAATTAGATGCTATTTCCTTTCCTGCCTTTGGAGCAGGTATCCCGGAAAATAAGGGAAAACGTACTCGCGTGGAAAAGGGACGTATCTATATGGAAGAGATTGGACAAGTTTTTCCTAGGTTTGTATGGATTAACTCTCATCTTGCAACAAGGGACATTAAGGTGAATGATGTTCTTTTGACAAGTGGACGTCTTCTTCCCGAGCACACTCGATTAGTATTAGTAATTGAAAGGAGGGGGATTTTTGATGACGGATATTAAAAAGAATTCTACAGAAGAAACTACTGCCATTTCCATGGAAGCAACTGAGGAAATGCAGAAGAAATCTGATGAGATTATAAGAAAATTAGACAAGGAAGCAACAACAAGGACTTTCTCCGGCTTTATGAAAAAGTTTTTCTTTGCTTTGTGCGTACTTGTATCCTGCTATCATCTTTACACTGCCACCTTTGGTCCGCCCCTGACATTGATTCATCGCTCAATTCATGTGTCTATGATGCTTATTATGACTTTCCTAATGTATCCCTTGTGCAAAAAGGATAGTTTTACCAAGCCCTCGTATTTGGACTGGGTGTTGGTTGCAGCATCATTAGCTGCGCCTATTTATATTTCTACTGGTTACCAAGGCTTTGTTGAACGTGCTGGTAATGCTAATTTTATGGATATGCTTATGGCAACTTTGCTGGTAATTTTAGTTTTGGAAGCATCCCGTCGTGTTAGTGGCAATGTTCTTTCTATTTTAAGCTTGGTATTCATCGCTTATGGTATCTTTGGACGCTCCATGCCCGGTATGTTCATGCATCGTGGTTATGACTGGACAAGCCTTTCCAACCACTTTTTTGCTAATACCGAAGGTATCTATGGTACTTCCGTAAGCGTATCCGCTAGCTACATCTTCCTGTTCATCCTCTTTGGTGCGGTAATGAGTAAGTCCGGTATGGGTCAGCTCTTTAATGATATGGCTCTTGGCTTGGCTGGTCATACTAAGGGTGGTCCGGCGAAGGTTTCCGTACTGGCTTCTGGCTTGCTAGGTTCCATTAATGGTTCTGCAGTAGCAAACGTAGTAACCACTGGCGCCTTTACCATTCCTCTGATGAAGAAGACCGGTTATTCCAAAGAGTTTGCCGGCGCAGTAGAGGCTTCTGCTTCTGTTGGCGGTCAGCTTTTACCTCCTATCATGGGTGCAGCTGCTTTCATTATGGCAGAAATGCTTGGCGTAAAATATTCCAGCATTATCGTTTGGGCTGCTATTCCTGCGTTGCTCTACTATTTGGGCATCATCATCCAAGTACAATTAAGAGCTTCTAAAGATGGTTTGGTAGGCTTGCCGAAAGACCAGCTTCCTTCTATCAGCGCAGTTATGAAAACTCGTGGTCACTTGCTGTTCCCGGTATTCTTTCTGCTTTACATGCTGTTCTTCTCCGGTACTACCGTTATCTACTCCGCAGTATTGACCATTGTTGTTACTGTTATTACGGCACAGCTCAAAAAAGAAACCCGTATGAGCTTACAGGATTTATTTGCTGCTCTGGCTGATGGTGCGAAGCAAACTGTTTCTGTTGCTATCGCTTGCGCATGCGTAGGTATTATCATTGGTGTTTGCTCCAAGACTGGTTTTGGTCTGACCATGGCCAACACCATCATTGCGCTTGGTGGTACTAGTATTCTCTTCACCTTGGTATTTACCATGATTACCTGTATGATTCTTGGCATGGGCCTGCCTTCTATTCCTGCGTACATTATTACTGCAGCCATCGCAGCTCCTGCTCTTTCTAAATTGGGTATCCCTCCTGCAGCAGCGCATATGTTCTCTTTCTACTATGCAATGTTTGCTAACCTGACCCCGCCTGTAGCCCTGGCTTCTTTTGCGGCAGCGGGTCTTTCTGGTGGTGACCCCATGAAAACTGGTGTTGCTTCGGTAAAATT
Source organism: Phascolarctobacterium sp. (assembly GCA_017452325.1). Taxonomy (GTDB): domain Bacteria; phylum Bacillota; class Negativicutes; order Acidaminococcales; family Acidaminococcaceae; genus JAHHUH01. Next base: position 3,565 of record JAFTMR010000070.1, read on the forward strand.
GGCGCTTGCAGGTTTCATCGTACCTTTTATGTTCGTGTTCTCTCCGCAGTTGATGTTGATTAACACTACTTTCTTAGAAGGTGCATGGACAAGTCTTACTGCTTGCGTTGGTGTATTCTTGCTATCAGTAGCAGTTGAAGGTTACTTGTTTGCTCATGTTGCTACATGGTTGCGTATTGTAACCTTGGCTGGTGCTTTGGGTTTGATGCAGCCCGGTCTACTCACTGACGCCGTTGGTATTGCAACTTTGGCAGTAGTGTTCTTTATCCAAAAGAAAAAGGAAGCTTCTTTGAAGACATCTGAATAGCTTAGATTGGGATGACGCGGTTCACTTAGATGTGGACCGCGTTTTTGTATAGCGGGATAGTTTGTTGTATAATAAAGTAAATGATTTTTACAGGTGATATTATGAAGATTATTATTTCTCCGGCGAAAAAGATGCGCATTGACAATGACACCTTTGTTCCTTTGAGCAAGCCAAACTTTTTATATAAAACTGAATTGCTTATGGCAAGCCTCAAGCAAATGGAGCTGCCTGCTTTGCAAAAACTGTGGGAGTGTAATGATGAAATTGCTCAATTGAATTTTAAACGCTTGCAGAGAATGAACCTAGAGCGCAACCTTACGCCTGCCGTCTTTGCCTACGACGGCTTGCAGTACCAGCATTTAGCTCCCAATGTTTTGGATGAAGACGCTCTAGAGTATTTACAAAAGAACCTACGGATTTTATCAGGTTTTTATGGCATACTGCGTGCCTTTGACGGAGTGGTGCCTTATCGTTTGGAAATGCAGGCGAGATTAGCTTGCGATGGTTACAAAAATCTTTACGCCTTTTGGAATCGCTTACTCTATGACGAGCTTACTAAAGACGATGGGGAAGTATTGAACCTTGCTTCCAAGGAATACTCCAAAGCGGTAGAAGGGTACGTGACTAAAGACGTGCGGTTTGTAACCTGCGTGTTCGGTACTTATGTTAAGGGCAAGCTGAAAGTAAAGGCGACGGAAGCGAAGATGGCGCGGGGAGAAATGGTGCGCCTGTGTGCAGAAAATAATGTGCAGTCTGTTGATGAAGTGAAAGCCTACAACGTGCGGGGGTATGTGTTTAATGAAGAGCTTTCCGGCGAGAATGAGTTTGTGTTTGTGAAGGCATAAGAGTTTTGAAATTTATTGGCTTATTTAGCATGCATACTGTGTATTTGAAAGATACTATTTGAAAATGTTATAATATTCAGTAGCAAGTTAGTTAATACTTTTGTGAGTATTAGGTGAGATATAAAAGGAGCAAACCCAATGTTCTACATCTTGATGAATAAGCAGACACCACTCTGCAAACTTCAAATTGATACATCTGATAATTTCATAATTGAAGACATCCTTGAAGTTTACAACACTGTTGCTTTTCCTATTGGTGTGGATATCGTGGCAGGCAAACCTCAAAAGAAAAGCTTGGCTAAATGGTGGGCGGGACGTGCTGTGCCAGGTAGTCGTGTAGGTGGTAGTAGTTTTGAGGAGCGTTACAATGTTAAGCTTGCTTCGCTTCCTTTCAAAAATTATGGTTTAAGCCTAAGTGATCAATATTGGATTAAACCCTGTGATGAAGATATCAAATGGGAAGACATTAACTTTTTTACCAACGAGTTTTCTCTTGACGTTGGTAATGCACTGTTTGATTCTTCCTATAAATCTTTGCAACTGGATTTTATGTCACCGGATAATACATCAGATGGTATGCTTCCCAAAAAATGGATTCGTGAGGAAAACGGCAAGACTGTTTTGCTGAAAGCAGGCAGTGGACCTTTTGAGCAAGAGCCTTTTAATGAGCATATAGCTTCTAAAATATTTGAGCTTTTGAATGTAGTTCCTTATGTTGATTATAAAATTGTCCGTGATGGTGATAGGTATTTAAGTAGCTGTGCTAATTTTATCAATAGTGATACCGAGCTTGTAACGGCAGCTAATATGATGCTAACTTTGTCGCCAGTCACCACAAAGCACGATAACAAATATGAGCTTCTCCTGAAATGCTGTGAGCAGTTTAATATACCGAGAGTTAAAGAAACTTTTGACGTAATGCTTGCTGTTGACTACTTGATTTGTAATTCTGACAGGCACTATGGAAACTTTGGATTTATTCGTGACGTGAACACTTTGCAGTTTATAGGGGTTGCTCCGATTTATGACAATGGAACTAGCTTGTGGAACAAAGATGCACAAGTTGGAAAAATCTTTGAGGCAAAGGCGTTTTGTAATAATCACGAGGAGAATATTAAGCTGATAACTCATTGGGATTTAATTGACTTGGATAAACTGCAAGACATAGATGACATTGTAAAAAGTGTTTTAGTGTTTAATGATTATTTAGCGCCGAAGCGTATTGATGATGTGGCGAAGGCTGTTAAGGAGCAGTTGAGGAAGTTGCAGGCAGTTAAGGACGGATATAAATAAAAGTTTATGGTGTTTTCCTAATTTTTATGTTATAATGCGTTGTCTAATTTATTGATGAAAACATTTACGAAAAGAGGTATGAGAAATGGCTAATGGCTTTGAGGCACTGAAGGTTTGTGCCCATACAGTTGAACAGTTGACTAAAATGGGTATCAAGAAGCCCATGCCCGTACAGGAGCAAGCAATTCCTGCACTGTACGCAGGTAAGGACGTAATCGCCAGAGCACAAACAGGTACCGGTAAAACCTTGGCGTTTTTGGTACCCTTGGTGGAAAAAATAGATAATACCAAGCCCTATGTACAGGCTTTGGTAATTACTCCTACTCGCGAGCTGTCCCAACAGGTGGCTAACGAATTGAAAAAGATTACCGGCGATAGGGACATTAAGGTTCTTGCTGTAACCGGAGGTCGCGACTTTGAATTGCAAAAGCACAAGCTTGACGGCAAAAGTCACGTGCTCATCGGTACTACAGGCAGATTGCTTGACCATATCCGCAAGGGGAACACTTCTCTTGGTGGCGTAAAGTATTTGGTTTTGGACGAGGTTGATGAAATGCTCCTGCAAGGCTTCATTGATGAAGCAAGTGAGCTGATTGCTATGACCAGTCCTGAGCGCCAGACCATGCTCTGCTCCGCAACACTGAATGAGGAAGTTCGTAAGTTAGGTAAACGCATTACTCGCAATTGTTCAATCATCGACGTGAACCCTGCCGAAGCAACTGTGGACAAGATTCAACAAATCTGTCTGAAAACGACGGAAGAGTATAAAAATAAAGCTGTTGCTTCTTTGATTGACCGTTACAATCCCTATTTGGCAATTGTCTTCTGCATCAGCAAGGAGCGTACTAAAGAGTTAGGCGACTGGCTGGTGACTCAAGGCTATAATGTAGACGTGCTTCATGGTGAAATGTCCGCTGCTAAACGCAAGACGGTTATGAAAACCTTTAGGGATGCCAAGATTCAAATTCTTGTTGCCAGTGACCTTGCCGCTCGTGGCTTGGACGTTGAAGGCGTGACCCATGTAATTAACTATGATATTCCACATGATGTTGATTGGTACGTGCATCGTATTGGTCGTACCGGTCGTGCAGGTAATGAGGGCGTGGCAGTTACCCTCTACACTGCTGACGAAGTGAAGTGGTTAAAAAATATTGAAACTAAGCTGAACATCACCATGGAACGCCAGAACTTGGAAGGCAAGACTGTGGCGCGTCGCAGCGCAACTTCTTCCGCACCCAAGAAGAAAAAAGCAGGCGCTCCTAAACGTGGACGCAACGCTGTGGCGGATAAGAGGAAGGCACCCAAAACTGGCTCTAACCGCCGCCAAAACAAGAAAGCGTGATAAGTATAGTTAAGCTTTCTAAAAATATAAATGTTGTAAACAATTTGGACCGCTCAATTCGAGCGGTCTATTTCTTTACATAGACATACAATAGGTTTATAATTATCCTGATATAGAATTTTTATTTTTAGATTGGAGAAGGATACTATGTCAGGTGTTAGAGTAAGATTCGCACCCAGTCCCACTGGGTACTTGCATATTGGCGGTGCACGCACTGCTCTTTTTAATTGGCTTTTCGCTCAAAAGATGGGTGGCAAGTTAATTTTACGTATTGAAGATACAGATACAGAACGTTTAAAGGAAGATTCCGTTAGTCAAATTTTGACTAGCCTTAAATGGTTGGGCTTAAATTGGGACGAAGGTCCAGAGGCTGGAGGAGAGTATGGCCCTTACTACCAATCTGAGCGTCAGGAGATTTACACTAAGTACGCAGAGCAATTGGTAGCAGAGGGTAAAGCTTATTACTGCTTCTGTACCAGTGAGGAATTGGAAGCAGAGCGTGAGAAGCAACGGGCGGCAAAGGAACCCTTCCGCTACGCCCGCACCTGTCGAGATTTGGAACCTGCTGTTGCCAACGGACGTAGAGAAGCAGGTGAGCCTTGTTCCATCCGCATTAAGATTCCCAAGGAAGGTAACGTTGTTGTACACGATTTGATTCATGGTGACGTTACCTTTGATTTAAAACAGCTTGATGATTTTGTCATTGTGAAGAGCAATGGTATGCCCACATATAATTTTGCTGTTGTAGTTGATGACCATTTGATGAAGATGAGCCATGTCTTACGTGCAGAGGAGCATCTTTCCAACACTCCTAAACAGCTTTTGATTTACGAAGCTTTAGGTTGGGAGCCTCCCAAGTTTGGGCACATGCCCATGATTCTGGCACCTGACCGCTCCAAGCTGAGCAAGCGTCATGGTGCAACTTCTGTTGAGGAGTTCCGCGACCAAGGTTATCTGCCGGAAGCAATCGTTAATTACCTTACCCTGCTTGGTTGGGGACCCGGTGATGAAAGAGAAATCTTTAGCTTGGCAGAGACTGTTGAGCTTTTTGAGCTGGAGCAGATGTCTAAAAAGGCTGCAGTTTACGATACCAAGAAGCTGACCTGGATGAACGGTCAATATTTGTCCGAATTACCCTTAGAAAATATTCTGCCGGAAGTGGAAAGATTCTTCATTAAAGATGGCTTGTGTGACGAAGCTTGGTTGGCAGAAAATAAGGAGTATTTTGCGCAGCTTATTGATACCGTTCGTGTGCGTGTCAAGACCTTGCAAGAGGTAGCAGATGCTTCCACCTATTTCTTTAAGGAAGTGGAAAGCTACGATGAAAAGGGTGTGGCGAAGCATTTTAAACCGGAAGCTATCGACTTACTGGAAAAATGCATTGCTGCCATTGAAGCAGATGATGTGTATGATTTGGAAAGTACGGAAGCTGCCTACAACAAGCTGGCTGAAGAGAACGGTTTGGCTTTGGGCAAGGTGATTCATCCCACCCGCTTGGCGTTGACCGGTAGAACTGTTAGCCCAGGTATGTTTGATGTAATGGTACTTTTAGGAAAAGAGAAAACCTTGGCAAGAATGCGTAAGGCTATTGCCTATATTAAGACTTTATAAGAATGGAGGTAGGTTGATGAAAATATTTTTGACTGCCCTGTTATGTATGCTGTTGTGCTTACCTGCTTTTGCAGATCAACAGACAACGGTACTTTCTGCGCCCACTTCCATTAAAAAAGCTACAGGTAATCTGCCCTTTATCGACGGCAGCAATGACCCTGTACTGGAAAAAGAAGCCAACTCTATTTTACGCAAGTATGCGGAAGAATTGGTGGATAGGGTTGGCAACAAGGGAACTATTACCTATGCTGTGCAGCTTAACCGTCCCAGCTTGGTAAGCGTGCTCCTGCAAGCTAATAATGAGAAGAAGGTTGCCTATAAAGGTGTAAATATTGACTTAACCACTGGTCGTGAATTTATTGTCTATGATTTTTTCACCAAGGATGATAATGTGAAAGAAGCTTTGGGAGATTATGCTGACGTGCTGTTCTCCGAAAAGGGAATCTACACCCGCGAAAGTGAGAAGACAGGCTACACTGCCTTCGTACCTTACAGCAAGCTGATGGCTTCCATGCGCATTGGCGAAGCAGGACGCTTAGTACAAATTGCTAAGCTTACCCGCAATGCGGAAGGTAAAACCTTAACTGTACCCAACGGCAGTATGATGGCGTTAAAATTAGATTCCAATCCGACAACTGGTTACCGTTGGATTGTTACCTATCCTGAAGGAGCAGAAGATGCGATTAAAAATGTAGGCAGCTCCTTTATTATGCCTCGCGGTGATGATCAACGTACAGGTATGCCCGGCGTAGAAATTTTAGTATTCACCGCTCAAAAACCGGGAACCTACAATATTAAGCTTGATTATAAGCGTCCTTGGGAACGTGTGGGTATTGATGGCTTTAACTTTACCGTAGTTGTGAAGGAGTAAAAATGGATAAGTCTAAGGAAAGAATTATAGAATTACTTGCTCCTGCCGGAAGCTGGGAGGCTCTTGAAGCAGCAGTGAACGCAGGCGCAGACGCAGTATATATGGGTGGCAAAGCCTTTGGCGCACGCCAATACGCTAGTAACTTCGATAGGGAAGAGATGGCGAAGGCAGTTTACTTTGCTCATATGCACCGGGTAAGAATTTATATTACTGTAAACACTCTCGTTGACGACAGCGAAATGCAGGAGTTGGCAAGCTACCTGCTGTTTCTCAACAATGTGGGCGTTGACGGCATCATCGTGCAGGATTTAGGCGTTATCCGTCTTGCGAAACAGATTGTGCCTGACTTGCCCCTTCACGCCAGCACCCAAATGACCGTTACCAATAGTAGCGGGGTGGACTTCGCCGTTGAAGCAGGAATGGAGCGTACCGTTGTAGCACGCGAGCTTAGTCTTGAAGAAATCAAAGCAGCTTGCTCCAGAGGTACGGAGATTGAAACCTTTATTCATGGTGCCTTGTGCGTGTGTTATTCTGGTCAATGCTTGATGAGCAGCTTGATTGGTGGTCGCAGTGGTAATCGTGGTCGCTGCGCCCAACCTTGTCGTTTGCCCTACAAGCTGATGAACGCAAAGGGCGAGGACATGCTTCAAGGCAAGGACGCAGGTCAATACCTGTTGAGTCCTAAAGATATGAACACCTTGGAAATTTTACCCCAGCTGATTGACGCAGGTGTGGTTTCCTATAAAATTGAAGGTCGCATGAAGCGTCCTGAATACGTTGCCATCGTGGTTGATGCTTATCGTCGTGCCATCGACAGCTACAAGGCAGGCAACTACAATGTTCCTGAACAGGATTTGGATAATATTGAACAAATCTTTAACCGCGACTTTACCACTGCCTATATGACCCATCGTCCCGGCCGCGAGATGATGAGTGACAGACGTCCTAATAATCGTGGCGTATTGGTCGGTCGTGTGGCGAAGCTGGATAAGGCTCGTAATAAAGCTACTATTAAATTAGATAAAGAGCTGCATTTGGGCGACGGCTTGGAGTTCTGGGTAAGTGTGGGCGGTCGCGTTGGTACTACTGTTACGGAAATGCTGCGCGGCGGCGAAAGCGTTTCCGTTGCTGGCGTAGGCGAACAAGTAACCATTGATGTACCCAATGGCGTGCGTTTGAATGACAGGGTGTTCCGGACTTTGGACAGTCGCCTGATGACTTACGCTCAACAATTCTTTGGACCAGATGCTAAGAAGCGCATCCCAGTTGACGCAGTTGTTACTGCTAAATTGGGAGAGCCTATGAAAATTATACTGACTGATGATGAAGGTAATGTTGGCTACGGCGAAACGGACTTTATCGTTGAGGCAGCACGTAAGCGTGCTTTGGATGATGAGGTAGTGCGTAAGCAGATTGACCGTCTTGGTACTACTGAATATTTCCTGAACAGCTTAACCTTCGAGCATGACGAGAACGTAATGGTTCCCATGAGCGAAATGAACGAAGCTCGTCGTATGGCAGCAGAATCCTTGGATGCTGCTCGTTTGGAAGCCTTCGCTCCTGCCCGCAAGCAACGCCACGCTATGAATGTGGAGCTTGTTCCTCAAGAACGTGGCACTCGTGGCAGCCGCAGTATTGTAACTGTTCACTGCGATACTGTTGCTAAGGTAGAAGCTGCCTTGAACGGTGGTGCGGATAGAATTTTATTTGCAGGCGATTGCTTCAGCACCAAGGTTGTTACCAATGAAGATTATCGCACTGTAGTAACCCTTGCCCGCAAGGCAGGCAAGGAAGTTGCCTTCGCTACTCCACGTATCATCAAGGAAGCACAGCTCAAATATTTTGACAAGCTTTTCGCTCTGTGGAACGAGCTTGCTCCTGATTATGTCTATATCAGTAACAATGGCTTGTGGCCCTTGGCGAAGAAATATCCTAATTTGAAATTGTGGGCAGATATGACCCTGAATATTTATAATGTGCAGTCCTTGGAATTCTGGCACGAAGCTGGGGCACAAGGCGCTCTCCTCTCTCCAGAGCTTACCATGGGACAGGTAGAACATTTGACGGCGGTAGCTCCTATGCCTGTGGAATGCATGGTACAGGGTAGATTGGAAATGATGGTTTCCGAATACTGCGTAGGCGGCAGCTTCTTGGGAGATTTGCACAAGGGTGCCTGCAAGTTTAATTGCAAAGAGCCTTTGTTCTTAGGCGACCGCAAGGAAGCAAGCTTCCCCGTAGTGGGCGACCAATATTGCAAAATGCACATTCTCAATGCCCATGAGCTTTCTATGTTGACTAATGTTAAGCATATGGAAGGCATTGGCGTTAGCAGCCTGCGTATTGACGGTCGTAACTACGAGGCGAAAGAAGTGGGCGAGCTTACCCGTATGTATAAACAGGTACTGCGTGGGGAAATGTATATTGAAGAAAACTTACCCAACACAACTCGCGGTCATTACTTCCGCGGCGTGTTGTAATATAATGAAGAAATTTGAGAAGGACTGAGGTAGTTTCATGGCTAGATTTGCTATAAAAACCTTAGAATTTGATAAAGTAAAAAATATTTTGGCAGATAAGACTGCGACCTCATTGGGGCGCCAGGCGGTGGAAGGCATGCGCATTGAAAGCGAATTTGCTACCGTCAAGCGTTTGCAGGAAGAAACTGCGGAAGCATTGCGCATTATGGACGAGGGAAAACGCTTTCCCTTTGGCGGTGCGTATAACATCGTTTCCGAAGTAAAGCGTGCGGAGCTGGGCAGTACCCTTGACCCGGAAGAATTGCTACACGTGCAAACTACTGCTGCTGCCATCCGTCAAATGAAGTTCTTTTTACAGGGTGAAGCAGAAATCGCGCCTGTGTTAAGCGAATACGCCAGTGGCTTGAACATTTTTATCAAGCTGGAAAAACAAATTGCCAATGCCATTGATGACCATGGTGAAATTAAGGATAGTGCTTCCACCAAATTAGGAGGCTTGCGTACTGCCATCCAAATTGCCAAGAATCGTGTGAAGGAAAAGCTGGACAGCCTGCTTCATGATCCCGGCAACCAAAAATACTTCCAAGAAAACTTGGTAACCATGCGCGGGGACCGTTATGTTATCCCCGTAAAGATGGAATATAAAATGAACGTTCCCGGTATCGTCCATGACCAGTCCGGTACGGGGGCAACCCTTTTCATCGAGCCAATCGCTGTCGTGAACCTGAACAACGACATCAAACGCTATATGGCAGAAGAAAAGGAAGAAATGGAGCGCATCCTGCGTCAGCTTACTGCCAATGTTGGCAGTGAAGCAGCGGCGCTGTTAGGTTCTCTGGATATTTTGACTGATCTTGATGTAATCTGTGCTCGTGCTTACTTGGCACAGGAACAGCACGCGGTACGTCCCCAAATGCTTTTAAGCGGCAAGGTGGAAATTAAGCAGGGGCGTCATCCCCTTTTGAACAAGGACACTGTAGTTCCCTTGGATGTGGAACTGGGAGATAGATTCAGTATGCTTTTGATTACCGGTCCTAACACCGGTGGTAAGACTGTTGCTTTGAAGGCTGTTGGTCTTTTCGCACTGATGGCGCAGTCCGGCATGTTTATTCCGGCAAGCAGCGCCAAGCTGCCTGTGTTCCGCGCCGTTTATGCTGATATTGGCGACGAGCAGAGCATAGAGCAAAGCCTGAGTACCTTCTCCGCTCACATGACTAACCTGATTAGCATTTTGGGCGAAGTAAAAAGTGGGGACCTGGTTTTGATAGATGAAATCTGCGCAGGCACTGACCCCAACGAGGGTGCTGCCCTTGCCATGTCCATGTTGGAGCATTTACATAAGAACAATGTGCTGACCATGGTAACCACTCACTACAGCGAGCTGAAAACCTTTGCCTACGGACACGAGGGGATGGAAAATGCCAGTGTGGAATTTGACCCCGTTTCTCTGCGACCCACCTATCGTTTGCTGATGGGTGTGCCCGGTAGCAGTAATGCTTTCAATATTAGTCGTCGCCTTGGTTTGGCAGAAGAGATTGTAAAACAAGCAGGACTTCTACTGAACCAGGAGCACTTACATATGGAGACTGTCTTGCAGGAGCTGGAGGGCGAACGCCGTAAGTTTGAAAGCGGTAGTCAGGAGATTGAACGCCTGCGTATTGAGAGTGAGCATTTGCGTAACGAGCTTGCTCATGCGAAGCAGGACTTCGAGCGTCGTAAGAACGAAATGCTCCGCAAGGCGAGGGAGCAGGCTGACGATATTTATCGTCGCAGCCGTCGTGAGTCCGAAGCAGTGCTTAAAGAGCTTCGCTCCATGAAGGCAGACTTCGATACTAAACGCTTGGAGCAAGCTGCGGAAGAAGCACGCAAGAAGCTGAACAAAACTTTAAGCGAGGATGCTCCGCTGCCGGAAGGTGCGCCGCTGACTAAGGAAACTGCCAAAAAAGGCTTGAATGTTTTTGTAACCTCTTTAGGTAAGAATGGTACCATTATCGACGTAAATGGTAATGACGTTACCGTACAAGTGGGCATCCTCAAAATGAACGTGCCTGCTAAAAAATGCCTGGTTACTAAAGCGCAACCTGTTAGTACTGAACCGGAAAGCAATAAAAAACGTAAGAAAGCAGGCTACAGCCACCAGATGTTTGTGGCGAAAAGCTCTAGTGCTAAGCAAGAGGTTGACCTGCGTGGTATGACCTTGAACGAAGCCATCCCCATTGTCGACAAGGCGATTGACGATGCGCTCCTTGCGGGCATCAGCCAATTACGCCTGATTCATGGCAAGGGTACAGGTGCTTTGCGTGCAGGCCTGACCGCCTACTTGGAAAGCAACCGCTTCGTAAAGAAGCTGGAGCTTGCTTCCTTGGAAACTGGCGGTAGTGGGGCGACTGTGATAGATTTGTGAAGTCATTGACCGTAATAAGGTAAAATGCAATAATAAATTTAAAACTTTTAATTTATAGGAGGAATATGTTATGACTATGAGTGTTGCTGCTCAACATGCAAAAGGTAAATTTGCACAGGACAAAATTTTTGGCGCTAACGCTGCTGCCGTAGCTGCTGCTGCTAAATATGGCAAAGAGAACGTAGTTAACGCAACCATCGGTGCTATTCTTGACGAAGAGGAAAATTTGGTTTGCCTTCCCACTGTAGAAAAGGTTTATCGTGGCTTGGCAACTAACGAATTGATTGCTTACGCTCCCATCTCCGGCTTACCGGAATATTTGGAAGGCGTTGTTACTGCTGCTTTCGGCGAATCCCGTCCGGACGCACACATCGCTGCTGTTGCTACTGCTGGCGGTACCGGTGCTATTCACCACGCAATCTGGAACTACCAAAGTGAAGGCGACACCGTACTTTGCTCCGACTGGTTCTGGGGCGCTTACAAGGTTCTGTGCGCTGATATGCACCGCAACTTTACCACCTATAAAATGCTGGACGAAAACAACAAGTTCAATCTGCCTGCACTGAAAGAAAAAGTAGAAGAACTCCTGGCTAAACAAGACAACCTGCTCTACATCCTGAATACTCCTGCTCATAACCCCACTGGTTACAGCTTGAGCGAAGAAGATATGGATGGCGTGCTTGGCGTACTGAAAGAAGCTGCCCAAGGTGGCAAGAGCATTATCCTTTTCTTGGACGTAGCTTACATTGACTATGCAGGCGAAAAAGAAGAAGTACGTAAAATCTTCAAGAAATTAGGTGGCTTGCCGGAAAACATTCTGACCATCGTTGGTTACAGCATGTCCAAAGGCTTCACCCTTTACGGTCAACGTACCGGTGCAATGATTGGTGTATCTTCCAGCGAAGAAGTTATTAAAGAATTTGCTGACATCAACCAATACACTAGCCGCGCAACCTGGTCCAATATTAACCGTCCTGCAATGCGTACCTTGGCAACCATCTACAACGACGCAGAACTTTTGGCTGCGGTTTGCAAGGAACGTGACGATTACTACCAAATGATTAAGGCTCGCGCAGATTTGTTCACTAAAGAAGCAGAAGAATGTGGCTTGCCCATGCTGCCCTATGTAGCAGGCTTCTTCCTGTCCATTCCTGCTAAAAATCCTGA
>JAFTMR010000010.1 GCA_017452325.1 Phascolarctobacterium sp.
AACTTCTTGGACGCTTTCAATAGCTGGCAATTGGTTAAAGAATTGAAAGAAGCTACCGGTCTGCCCGCAGCTGCTTCCTTCAAACACGTTAGCCCTGCCGGTGCAGCAGTTGCTATGCCCATGAGCGACACCTTGAAAAAAATCTACTATGTTGACGATTTGGAATTGTCTCCCTTGGCAACTGCTTATGCTCGTGCTCGCGGCGCTGACCGTATGAGCTCCTATGGTGACTTCGTTGCTCTGTCCGACGTTTGCGACAAAGAAACTGCAACCATGCTTGCTCGTGAAGTTTCTGACGGCGTTATCGCTCCCGGTTACACTGACGAAGCTTTGGCAATTCTCAAAACCAAACGTAACGGTTCCTACAATGTAATCAAAATTGACCCTGACTACGTTCCAGAATTGACAGAGACCAAGGACGTATTTGGTATTACCTTTGAACAAGACCGTAACGAAGCTAAAATTACTACCGATATGCTGGTGAACCGCCCCACCGTTAATAAGGAAATCCCCGAAGCAGCAGCTCGTGACTTGCTGATTGCTTTGATTACCTTGAAATACACCCAATCCAATTCCGTTTGCTACGTTAAAGACGGTCAAGCAATCGGTATCGGTGCAGGTCAGCAATCTCGCGTACACTGCACTCGTTTGGCTGGCAACAAGGCTGACATCTGGTGGTTGCGTCAAAATCCGAAGGTTTTGGCACTGCCCTTCAAGGAAAACATCCGCCGTCCGGACCGCGACAACACCATCGACGTTTATATCTCCGACGATTACGAAGATGTATTAGCTGATGGCGTTTGGGAAAACTTCTTTACTGAAAAACCGGAACCGCTGACCCGCGAAGAAAAGAAAGCTTGGCTGAAAGAACTGAGCGGCGTTGCTCTCGGCAGTGATGCTTTCTTCCCCTTTGGCGATAATATTGAACGCGCTCATCGCAGTGGCGTAGAGTTCATCGCTCAAGCTGGCGGCTCTATTCGTGACGATAATGTTATCGAAACTTGTGATAAGTATAATATTGCTATGGCGTTTACTGGGTTGCGTTTATTCCATCATTAATAAAATGCGTGATAAGCGCTGTCTTCCTGCGTTGAAGCTACGCTTACTTGCTCGACGTACGCTTAGTACGCCGTCGCTTTATGAATTTCGTTGCTTCGCGCCTTCTGGCACTTCTAACGATTTTATCGCTTACTGAGTTTAACAGGTATGAGTATTGCGCTCATACCTGTTTTTTTCTTTTTAAGGCAACAAAAAAACCTGTCCTCTTTCGAGAACAGGTCAGCTTGTAAAATAAATAAGTGCACGCGCGTAAACTTATTTCTCAATCAATTAGCCCATAGCGTTGATTTTTTTAGCAAGTCTGGATTTTTTGCGAGCTGCAGCATTTTTATGGATAATGCCTTTGCGAGCTGCTTTATCGATTAAACCGGAAGCAGTAGCGAAAGTAACTTTTGCGTCTTCTTGAGCGCCAGCTTCAGTCAAAGCAACTACTTTACGAGAAGCGTTACGGAGAGCAGCTTTCATCGGAGCGTTTTTAGCACGACGTTCTGCATCGGTTTTTACACTGCGGATAGAAGATTTAATGTTCGGCAACTGAATTCACCTCCTGATTTTTTCTGTACTGGAATATTCTAACACATACTTCGCCTTTAGACAAGCCATTTGTGAAAAAAACTTTAAATTTTTTCAGGGATATTGTGGGAGAAATACATAGCTTATACAAGCGGTAGGGTGTTTTAAGCGTAGACAGTCCCTGCGTCGAAATGTTATAATAATCTGTACTGAAAAAATAATTTATAAAATTTCTATATAAAGGAGCTAACAATGGATCAAAGCAAAATCCGTAATTTTTCCATTATTGCCCATATCGACCATGGCAAATCCACTCTAGCTGACAGATTGATTGAATACACCGGCACTCTTACCAAGCGTGAGATGGAGGAGCAAATTCTGGACTCCATGGACTTGGAACGTGAACGTGGCATTACCATTAAGGCGCAAGCAGTGCGCAGCATCTACAAGGCTCGCAATGGCGAGGAGTATATGCTCAATTTTATCGATACCCCCGGTCACGTAGACTTTACCTACGAAGTTTCTCGTGCTTTGGCGGCCTGCGAAGGTGCGCTTCTTGTAATTGACTCCACCCAAGGTATCGAAGCTCAAACCTTGGCAAATGTTTACCTTGCCTTGGACAACGATTTGGAAATCATCCCCGTTGTAAATAAAATTGACCTTCCCAGTGCGGACCCTGACCATGTAAAACGTGAGGTAGAGGACGTAATTGGCATTGATGCTTCTGACGCGGTACTGTGCAGTGCTAAAACCGGCATTGGCATTGAAGATGTATTGGAAGCAATTGTTGCGAAGGTGCCCGCTCCCAGTGGCGACGAAGCTAAACCGCTGAAAGCTTTGGTGTTCGATTCCAAGTTTGACGCATATAAAGGTGTAGTTCTGTATGTGCGTGTTATCGACGGCAGCATCAAAAAGGGTATGAAGATTCGTATGATGGCAACCGGTGCAGAGTTTGACGTTACCGAAGTTGGCTACTTTAAACCCGGTCTGGTAAATGTAGATTCCTTGGAGGTTGGTCAAGTAGGTTTCTTTGCTGCTTCCATTAAAAATGTTAAGGACGCACGTGTTGGCGACACCGTTACTGATGCTAACAACCCTGCTCCCGAACCGTTGCCCGGTTATCGCAAGGCAACTCCCATGGTATTCTGCGGTCTGTATCCTGTAGAAAACTCCGATTACGATAATTTGCGTGACGCACTGGAAAAATTGCAGCTGAACGATGCTTCCCTGGTATTTGAACCGGAAACTTCTATCGCTTTGGGCTTTGGCTTCCGTTGCGGCTTCTTGGGCTTGCTCCATATGGATGTTATCAAGGAACGTCTGGAACGTGAATATGGCTTGGCGTTGATTACCACTGCGCCCAACGTAATTTACGAGGTGTTCCGTACCAATGGTGAAGTAGAGCTAGTAGATAACCCGGCGCATTTCCCTGAACCGACTGTTATCGACCACGTTGAAGAGCCTTTCGTAAACGCAACTATTATTGTGCCGAAGGATTATGTTGGTGCTGTAATGGAGCTTAGCCAAGAAAAACGTGGCGAATACGAAAATATGACTTATCTTGATGAAAGTCGCGTAATGATTCACTACGCACTTCCCTTGAGTGAAATTATCTATGACTATTTTGATAGACTGAAATCCACCACTCGTGGTTACGCTTCTTTGGACTATGAGCTGTGCGGTTATCGTGATTCCAATTTGGTTAAGGTTGACATTCTGCTCAATGGCGACCAAGTGGACGCACTTTCTGCCATCGTACACCGCGACAAAGCGCAAGTGCGTGGTCGCCAGCTGGTAGAAAAACTGCGTAGTCTGATTCCCCGCCAAATGTTTGAAATTCCGGTACAAGCTGCTATCGGCAATAAGGTTATCGCCCGCGAAAACGTACGCGCAATGCGTAAGGACGTATTGGCAAAATGTTATGGCGGCGATATCAGCCGTAAGCGTAAGCTGTTGGAGAAACAAAAGGAAGGCAAGAAGCGCATGAAGCAAGTTGGATGTGTGGAACTGCCGCAAGAGGCGTTTATGGCTATTCTTAAAATGGACTGATCAAAATTTGCCATAAGCACAGTCTAACTTTGTTGCAACTGCGATTGCTTGCTCGACGTACTTCAAGTACGCCTTCGCGGCACAATCTTGTTGCGCCTCGTTATCCAGTACTTCTGACAAATTTTTAGAGCCTGCTTTGAAAAAAGTAGGCTCTTTTTTGAAGGTATATATAATGAAAGAATATCAACAAATTCAAGCAACCTACATTCACACTCCCTTTTGCGTGCAGAAGTGTTTGTACTGCGATTTTGCCTCCTATGCCTGTCGTGACCGACAGGTGATGGAGCGTTATGCGGAAGCTGTTTGCAAGGAGATTGCTACGGGCGGGGCAGTGAAGTTGCCCATCAATCCCCATGCTACCATTTATTTTGGCGGCGGTACTCCTTCAACCTTACCTCTTGAATGTATTGCAAGGATTGTAAAAGCATTAAAAGAATATAAATTTTGGCAGCAGCCTGCGGAGGCAACCATTGAGGTTAATCCCGGTACGGCGGATTTAGACAAGCTCAAGGCTTTACGTACCTTAGGCTTTGACCGCATCAGCTTTGGAGTGCAGTCCTTAAACGATAGTGAATTGCGTACCATTGGTCGTATTCATTCTGCACAAGAAGCGTTGCAGGCAATTGCTTGGGCGAAGGAAGCAGGCTTTGACCGCATAAGTGCGGATTTAATCTACGGTCTGCCCGGTCAAACCCTAGCAAGCCTGCGCCAAACCTTGGAACAGCTTGTGGCGACAGGTATTGAGCACCTTTCTGTATATGGTTTGATTGTGGAAGAAGGCACTCCTTTGGCAACCTTATTAAATGAAGGAAAGTTAATTTTGCCGGACGAGGATGTTGCCGCAGATATGTATGAGCTGGTGCAGCAATTCTTGCGCGAGCAAGGCTTTGAGCGTTATGAGATTTCTAACTACGCCAAGGGGGAGCAGTATTCCAAACATAATTTGGTTTACTGGAAGTATCAGCCCTATGCTGCCTTCGGGGCAGCGGCTTGTGGCTTTGATGGTTCTGCCCGTTACACAGCAGCTTCTGACGTGGAAGCATACATTAACGCACAACTTTCTTCCTTTATATATGACACAGAACAGCTTTCCGAAGCAGAACTTCTTGGGGAATTTATGTTCATGGGTTTGCGCAAGACCAGTGGCGCTAATCTACAAGAAGCGCGTGAGCGTTTTGGTGTTGACATTATGGAACGCTTTGCCGGGGAAATGGAACCCTTCTTCCAAAAAGGGATGCTTGCTTACGATTCGGAAGCAGAGGTTCTGCGTTTGACTGAGAGCGGTATGGAGCTGGGTAACTTTGTTTTTGAAATATTTGTGACGGTTTAGCACTTTTCCTAAAATCTTATTGACAAGGTTTGGGGGAAGTGCTATTCTTATACCAGATGTTAGCACTCTAACAAAATGAGTGCTAACAATAAACTGAGGTGGGAATATGTTAAATGACAGAAAGAAAAGAATTCTCCAGCTTATAATCGAGGATTATATTTCTACTGCCGAACCGGTAGGCTCCAGAACTATCGCCCGCAAGTATGATTTGGGTATTAGCCCTGCAACCATCCGCAACGAAATGAGCGATTTGGAATTGCTTGGCTATCTTGAACAGCCCCATACTTCCGCAGGACGCATACCTTCTGCGCAGGCGTACCGCTTTTATGTAGATTCCCTTATTGAACCCGGTTCTTTGACTGATAATGATATGGCGCTGATAAACAGCTGGTATAAAGAGCGTCGTCGCAATATTGATGACATCTTTCAATCAACGGCGAAGATTCTTTCCCGAATGACTCAAAACGTATCCATGGTACTTGCCAATAAGGATGCGGGAGCTGTTTTCCGTTACATAAAATTTTTACCTTTGGATAGCAGTCATGCCATCCTGTGCATCGTTACCGATGATGGCAACGTGGATAACTGCGTAGTAGAAATTCCTTTGGGGATGCGTCCCGAAGAGATGGATTACTTGGCAGGCAGGATTAGCAGGGTGCTGGAAGGTAAGGAGCTTTCCGAAATCAGCGACGAGCTTTTAAGTGCGCTCCATATGGACGTGGCAGAAGACAAGGTGCTTTTCACCTCCTTCCTGCAAGCTATCAAGCGCATGAGCCGTAAGCAGAACGAACAACGAGTGTTCCTAGGCGGCACTAAGCAGCTGCTGAACCAGCCGGAGTTTCGTGATGTGGAAAGAGTTAAGAGCCTGTTGGGTATTTTAGAGGAAGAAAAGGTTGTACGCGACCTTTTAGTTGCTGGAGAAGATAGTGGTTTAAAAATTACTATCGGCACAGAAAATAAATTTACCGGTATTCAAGATTGCAGTATGGTACAGGCTACCTACCGCTTGAATGGTAAGATAGTAGGAACTATGGCGGTGCTTGGCCCTACCCGCATGGAGTACGGCAAAGTAATTACTGTAATGGATTACCTGCATAAATATTTGAAAACAATGTTTGAGCAAGATAAAGAATAAGGAGGAAGCGTTTTGCAACAGGAAGATATTAAAAATACTACAACTGAAGAAACTTCCGCCAATGAAGAGGTTAGGGAAGAGGCTGCTGCTGAAGAAATCGTAGCTGAAGAAGCTAAGGAAGAACAAGCCGAAGCAAAAGAAGCAGTAGTGGACGAAAGGGATGAAAAAATTACTGAGCTTAACAACCGCTTGATGCGCTTGCAAGCAGATTTTGACAATTTCCGTCGTCGCACTGCCGGTGAAAAGGAACAGCTCTCCGGCTTCGTGACCGCAGGTGTTGTTGGCAAGTTCTTAAAAGTGCTTGATAACTTTGAAAGAGCAGAAGCCAGCGCAGAAAAGACTGCTGATTTGGAAGGCTTGCTGACCGGTATGAAGCAAATCCGCCGTCAGTTTGAAGAAACCTTCAAGGAATTGGGCGTTGAAGAAATTGTGGCTCAAGATGCTAAGTTTGACCCCAACCTGCACGAAGCAGTAATGCGTGGTCAAAACCCTGACGTTGAAGATGAAACTATTGATATGGTTTTTGAAAAAGGGTATAAGCTTCATGATAGAGTGATTCGTCATAGTAAAGTTAGAGTAATTTCTAACGATTGAAAAAAATATATAATAATAAATTTTGAATTTGTAAGATATTATAGGAGGAATAAAAAATGTCTAAAGTAATTGGTATTGACTTAGGTACTACTAACTCTGTTGTTGCTGTTATGGAAGGTGGCGAACCTACCGTTATTACTAACCAAGAAGGTAGCCGCTTGACCCCGTCCGTTGTAGGCTTCTCTAAAAATGGTGAACGCCTTGTTGGCCAATTGGCAAAACGCCAAGCTGTTTCCAACCCGGATAGAACTGTAAGCTCCATTAAACGTCATATGGGTACTTCCTATAAAGTAGATATTGACGGCAAAAAATATTCTCCGGAAGAAATCTCCGCAATGGTACTGCAAAAACTGAAAGGTGACGCAGAAAAATACTTGGGCGAAACCGTAACCCAAGCAGTTATTACCGTTCCTGCATACTTCTCCGATAGCCAACGTCAAGCTACTAAAGACGCAGGCAAAATCGCTGGCTTGGAAGTACTGCGTATCATCAACGAACCTACCGCAGCAGCTCTTGCTTACGGTATTGATAAAACTGACGACCACACTGTATTGGTATATGACCTTGGCGGCGGTACCTTCGACGTATCCATCCTGGAAATGGGTGACGGCGTATTTGAAGTAAAAGCTACCAATGGCGATACCCACTTGGGCGGCGACGACTTTGACCAAAAAATCGTTGATTGGCTGGTTGCTGAATTCAAGAAAAACGAAGGCATTGACCTTTCCAACGACAAAATGGCAATGCAACGTTTACGCGAAGCTGCTGAAAAAGCAAAAATCGAATTGTCCGGCGTGTTGACCACCAATATCAACCTGCCCTTCATTACTGCAGGTGCTGACGGCCCGAAACACTTGGACGTTGACCTGACCCGCGCTAAATTTGAAGAAATGACCTCCGATTTGGTTGAACGCACCATGGGCCCCACCCGTCAAGCAATGGCTGACGCTGGTCTTTCTGCAAGCGATATTCAAAAAGTAATCTTGGTTGGCGGTTCTTCCCGTATCCCCGCTGTTCAAGAAGCTATTAAAAAATTCATCGGTAAAGAACCCCACCGCGGTGTAAACCCGGACGAATGCGTAGCAATCGGCGCTGCAATCCAAGCAGGCGTATTGGCTGGCGAAGTTAAAGACGTACTGCTCCTGGACGTAACTCCGTTGTCCTTGGGTATCGAAACCTTGGGTGGCGTGTTCACCAAAATCATCGACCGCAACACCACTATCCCCACTTCCAAAAAACAAGTATTCTCCACTGCAACTGATAACCAACCTTCCGTTGATATCCATGTATTGCAAGGCGAACGTGAAATGGCAGCGGATAACAAAACCCTCGGTCGTTTCGAATTGGGCGGCATCCCCGCTGCTCCGCGTGGAGTACCCAAAATTGAAGTTGCTTTCGACATCGACGCTAACGGTATCGTAAATGTAAGCGCTAAAGATTTGGGCACCGGCAAAGAACAAAAAATCACCATTACTTCTTCCGGCTCCTTGAACAAAGACGAAGTTGAAAGAATGGTTAAAGAAGCAGAAGCTAATGCTGAAGCAGATAAAAAACGTAAAGAAGGCGTAGAAGTTCGTAACCAAGCTGACAGCCTGTGCTACCAAGCAGAAAAAACCATCAAAGATATGGAAGGCAAAGGCAAGGACGACCTGATTGCTAAAGTTAAAGCTGCAATGGATACCTTGAAAGAATCCATGAAAGGCGAAGATTTGGAAAAAATCAAAGCTGATACCGAAGCTTTGACCAAACCGCTCTATGAACTTTCTGCTGAGCTCTACAAAGAAACCGAAGCTGCTAAAGGTGCAGGTGCACAAGAAGGCGCTAAAAAAGCTGACGATGATGT
>JAFTMR010000071.1 GCA_017452325.1 Phascolarctobacterium sp.
GGCAACTATGATTTTGACAGTTGCCGGTTGTGCAAAAAAAGAGCAGCAAGCTGGACCTCAAGCCACTTTGGTTAAAACCATGAAGGTAATCACCCGCACTACCCCGATTGTGTATGATTACACTGGCTTTGTTGAAGCTACTCAAGAAATGACTTTGAGCCCGCAGGTTACCGGTCAAATCGTGGGTAAATATTTTAAAGGCGGCGACACCGTACAGGCTGGTCAAGTGCTTTACGAAATTGATCCCCGTACCTACAGAGCAAACCTTTTGAGTGCAGAAGGTAATTTGGCAAGTGCCCGCGCTAATTTGGCAAATGCTGAAATGGACGCAGAACGTTACACTAAATTGTACGAGCAAAGTGCTGTTTCCAAACAAATGATGGATAACGCAGTAACTGCCCGCGACCAAGCTCGCGCTTCCGTAAAAGCTATGGAAGGCTTGCTTTTGAACGCGCAAATCAATATGGAAGAAACCAAGGTTGTTGCTCCCTTCACCGGTCGCACTGATACCTCTGCTTTGGAAATTGGTAACTATGTTGTTGCCGGTCAAGGCTCTTTGACTAAGATTTCCAATACTGACCCTGTATTCGTAAAATTCAGCATCGCTGAACCGGAATATTTGACTTTGGCTAACACCACCACCGAAGGCGGTGCTTCTCTGGATAATTTGACCGCGGTTTTGGCTAATGGCGAAACCTATGATTTGAAAGGTCAAGTAAGCGAAGTTAACCGTGGCATTAGCGATAATACTGGTACCCTGACCATTAAGGCTACCTTCCAAAACCCCACTAAGAAATTGTTACCGGGTATGTTTGCTCACATCCAAGCAACTGCCGGTGTTCGCGAAAACGCTCTCCTTATTCCCCAACGTTCTGTAACTGAAATGATGTACAAGAATTTCGTTTACGTTGTTGGCGAAGATAACAAGGTTATCACGAAAGAAGTAACCGTTGGTCAAAATGTTGGTCGTCTGGTTATGGTTAACAGCGGTCTAACCGGCGAAGAAACCTTGGTTGTTGAAGGCGTTGGCAAAATGCGTCAAGGCACTTTGGTTGCTCCCCAACCTATGACCGAAGCTGACCTGAACACTGTTGAAACAAAATAAGGAGGTAAGCTAAATGGCACGCTTTTTTATAGACCGTCCGGTCTTTGCTATCGTGCTGGCAATCCTGATTACGCTGCTTGGCGCTTTGGCTGGCTTCAGCTTACCTATCGCACAATATCCTAACATTACTAAGCCGCGTATCTCAGTAGCTACTAACTATGTAGGTGCTAGTGCTGATACAGTAGAAGAATCTGTAGCTCAAGCAATTGAGCAAAAAGTAAGCGGCGTTGAAAACATGCTTGATATGAGCTCCGTAAGTACCTCTAATGGTCAATACGAACTGAACGTTCAATTCAACTTGGATAAAAACGCTGACATCGCATCCGTAGAAGTTCAAAACCGTGTATCCCAAGCTAACAGCTCCATGCCGGCGGAGGTAACTGCCTACGGTATTACTACTACTAAAGAATCTGCCGAAACCATTATGTATTTCGGTTTGGTTTCTCCTAAAGGTACTTACGACAGTATGTTCCTTAGAACTTATGCCGACGCTAACTTTATCGACGCAGTTAAGCGCGTAAAGGGCGTATCCTCCGTTGACGAATATGGTCCTGAATATGCAATGCGTATTTGGCTGAATCCGGAGAAGATGGCTCAATTGGGAGTAACTGTTGATGATATTTCCAATGCAATTAGAACTCAAAACATTCAAGCGGCAGTAGGCTCCATCGGTGATAGACCTACCGCAGCCATGCAAGAAAAAACCTATTCTGCATCTGCTCAAGGTCGTTTGAAAACTCCGGAAGAATTTAGTAATGTAATTGTTCGTTCTGCAAATGGTGAAAACCTCAAGCTGAAAGACATTGCTACTATTAAAGAAGGTCCTCGTAATGACATGGTAGTCAGCCGCATTAGTGGCGGTGACTCCGTTGTATTCCCCGTATCTCTTACTTCTGACGCTAACTCTATTGAAACTGTTAAAAATATCAAAGCTGTATTGAAAGATGCGGAAACCCGTTTCCCCGATGACATGAAGATTGTTATTGTACAAGATAACACCACCTTCATTATTGAATCCTTGGAAAAAGTAGCGCATACCTTCTTCGAAGCATTGGTGCTGGTTATTTTCGTAGTATTCATTTTCTTGGGAAGCTGGCGTGCAACCTTGATTCCCCTTTTGGCAGTTCCGGTATCCCTGGTTGGTACCTTTGCTTCCTTCGTACTCCTTGGCTTTACCATTAACACCCTGACTGCATTTGCTATGATTCTGGCAATCGGTCTGGTAGTTGACGACGCTATCGTAGTAGTAGAAGCAGTAGAACATCATATCCAGGAAAATGGAATGTCCCCGAAAGAAGCAACCTACCGCGCAATGAGCGAGGTATCCGGTCCGGTAGTGGCAATTGCCTTCGTATTGGCGGCGGTATTCGTACCCACTGCGTTTACCGGTGGTACCGTAGGTGAATTGTACAAACAATTTGCAATCACCATTTCCGTATCCATGTTGCTTTCTGCAATCGTAGCTTTGTCCTTGACTCCTGCTCTCTGCGCGCTGCTCTTGAAAAAGAAAGGCGAAGAGGAAGAAGTTAAAGGCTTTATCGGTAAAGGCATTGCTGCCTTCAACAGATGGTATGATAATGTTTTGGAAAAATATACCGTTAAAGTTGAAAGCTGCATCCACAAATCCAAGATTATGCTGGTTGGCCTCCTTGCTTTGTGTGTTGGTATCGTGTACTTGGCGAAGGTAACTCCTTCTTCCTTCGTTCCCACCGAAGACCAAGGTATGTCCGCAGTAGCAGTAAGCTTGCCGGAAAACGCTTCCTCCAACCGTACCATTCAAATTATGGACGATTTGGCTAAGCGTATTGAAAAACTCCCCGGTGTAAACTATGTACTTACCGTTTCCGGTGTAGATATTCTTTCTAGTGCGCAAAAGTCCAGTGCAGGCTTGGCAGTAGTAAGTATGAAGGACTACAGTGAACGTGATAACTCCATTCAAGATATTATCCCGATGATTTGGGGAATGGGTTATCAAATTCCTGACGCTAATGTTATGGCGTTCCAACCTCCTCCGCTGCCCGGTGCTTCTCAAACCGGTACCCTGAGCTTGTACCTGATGAACCTTGGCGGTGAAGATGTTGTTACCATGGGTGAACGTGCTAATGCTTTCCTGAACGCTGCTCGTCAACGTCCGGAAATCGCTATGATTTACACCACCCTGAACACCAATACTCCTACCCTGAAATTTAATGTGGACCGCGAGAAAGCAGAAACCCTGCATGTGCCTGTATCCAGTGTATATGGCGCCTTGCAAGCATATCTGGGCGGCTACGAAATTAACGATATCAATAACTTCGGTCGTACTTGGAAAGTAGTAATGCAGGCAGACCCCAACTATCGTACCAGTGCAGACGATATGCGTTATTTCTTCGTGCGTAGTACGGATGGCAATCTTGTTCCGCTGAACACTCTTGTTACTTCCGAAAAACAAAACAGCTCCTTGGTAATGACCCGCTTTAACGGCGCGCGTGCAATCAAGATTGCAGGTGACCCGGCAGCAGGCTATTCCACTGGTCAAGCAATGGCTGCTTTGGAAGAAGTTGCAGCACAAACTTTGCCCAACTCCTATACCTATGAATGGGTAGACCAAAGCCGCGACGAAATTGAAGCAGGCGACAGCTCTGTGAAGATTTACATTATTTCTTTGATTTTCGTATTCCTGTGCTTGGCAGCATTGTATGAAAGCTGGACCATTCCTCTGGCAGTTATGCTGTCCGTTCCCGCAGCAGTATTTGGCTGCTTCCTTTCCCAATACCTGCGTGGTCAGCACAACGACGTTTATATGCAAATCGGTTTGATTACCCTTATCGGTTTGGCTGCTAAGAATGCAATTCTGATTGTAGAATATGCAAAGATGAATATGGAAAACGGTATGCCCGTAGTGAAGGCTGCTATTGAAGCTGCTAAACTGCGTTTGCGTCCGATTCTGATGACCTCTTTCGCGTTTATCTTGGGTTGCGTACCCTTGGCGATTGCAACCGGTCCGGGCGCAGGTGCTCGTGTATCCATGGGTAACGCCGTTGTTGGTGGTATGACCATCGCAACCTTTGTAGGTATCTTCTTGATTCCGGTACTCTTCGTTGTTGTAGAACGCTTCTTCAGCAAGAAGAAACATAAGGAAGCCTAAGCTTTACTAATTATATAAGTATAAGAGCCCTGTGCTTGGTTCCATTCTTCGACGCCTCTTTGGGTGGAACTGGTGCGCAGGGCTTTTGATTTGTAAATTTTAATTTATGATGTTGTTTGACTTAAATTTTTATGTGTTATATAATCTTTTTGTTAATTTATTTATGATTGGAGTGTTCTCATGCCTAAATTAAGTGATAGAGTACAAACTTTTACCGATTCTGTTATTAGAAGAATGACCCGCATCAGTGATGAGTACGGTGCTATTAACCTGTCCCAGGGCTTTCCCGATTTTGATCCGCCGAAGCCTATCTTAGACGCTTTGGCAAAGGTTGCTTATGAAGGACCTCATCAATATTCCGTAACTTATGGCGCAGAAAATTTGCGTGAAGCCTTGGCGCGTAAGGCTAGCAAGGCTATGAAGCGTGAAATTGACCCGGAAACCCAAGTGGTTGTTACCTGCGGAGGTACGGAAGCTATGATGGGCGTGGTTATGTCCATCTGCAATCCTGGGGATAAAATTATGGTATTCTCTCCTTTTTACGAGAACTACAGTGCGGATGCTATTCTTTCCGGTGCAGAGCCCATCTTTATTCCCTTGGTACCGCCTACCTTTGAATTTGACATTAATCTGATTGAAGAAGGCTTTAAGCAGGGCGCGAGAGCAATTATTGTTTGCAACCCTTCCAATCCTTGCGGCAAGGTTTTCTCCGAAGAAGAACTGCTTGCCATTGGTAAGCTTGCTATTAAATATGATGCCTTTGTTGTTACTGACGAGGTGTATGAGCATATGGTTTACGCTCCCAACAAGCATACCTATATGGCTTCCTTGCCGGGTATGTTTGAGCACACCATTACCTGTAACTCCTTGTCTAAAACTTTCTCCATTACCGGCTGGCGCCTTGGCTATGTAGTAGGTACGGAGGAAGTTATTGAGGCTTGTAAAAAAGTACATGACTTCTTAACCGTAGGTGCTGCTTCTCCCTTGCAGGAAGCTGCTGTTACCGGTTTGAACTTCCCCGACAGCTACTATGATGAGCTGTTGGAGCTTTATACTGAAAAACGTAAATACTTCCTTGACGGTTTGGATAAGCTTGGTATTAAATACTACGAACCCCAAGGTACCTACTTTGTAATGCTGGATATCCAGGAGTTTTTGGATTTGCCCCAATTCAAGGGCTACAGCGATTTGGAATTCTG
Source organism: Phascolarctobacterium sp. (assembly GCA_017452325.1). Lineage (GTDB taxonomy): Bacteria > Bacillota > Negativicutes > Acidaminococcales > Acidaminococcaceae > JAHHUH01. The sequence continues at coordinate 5,432 of JAFTMR010000071.1, forward strand.
TGAATGGATGATTCGTAACATTGGTTTGGCGGCAGTGCCCGGATCCAGCTTCTTCCGCGAAGAGGTCAACAATCTTATCCGCCTGCACTTTGCTCGTGAAAAATCCACCTTGGACGAAGCACTGGCTCGTTTGGCTAAATTGAAGGAGCTGCTGAAATGATCAATACCGTTTGCTTTTGTAATTATTCCATCGGTGCCAATGCTTATGATGAAGTAGCAGCGACCTGTAAATTTTACGGCAAGAAGGTTCTGCTCATTGGCGGTGAGAAGGCACTGGCAGCAGGCAAGGCACGCTTGGAAGCTGCTATCGAAGACAGTGGCTTAGCAATTGTTGCCACTGAACTTTACGGACACGACTGTACCTATGCCCACATCAATCGTTTGGCAACAATGGCAAAGGAATTAAATGTGGATATGATTTTCGGTATGGGGGGCGGTAAGGCTCTTGATACTGCCAAAGGTGCTGCTGATGTGGCAGGCTTGCCCATCTTCACCTTTCCTACCATTGCGGCAACCTGTGCAGGTATTACTAAGCTTTCCATAATTTATCGTGAGGACGGTTCCTTTGAAGAGATGATGTTCTTTGACAGACCGGCTCGCCACTGCTTTATAGACCTTACCATTATTGCTGAAGCTCCTGCTATTTACTTGCAAGCAGGCATGGGGGACACCTTGGGTAAGCATTTTGAATGTCACTTCTCTTCCCGTAATGACGAGCTGGCACATGGCTCTGCCTTGGCGCGTGAAATCAGCAATATGTGCTACCTGCCCATTAAGGCTTACGGTGCAAAAGCATTGCAGGATTGCAAGAACAATATTTGCTCCGCAGAATTGAAGGAAGCGGTTTTGGCTAATGTGGTAAGCACTGGCTTGGTTTCCCTGCTGGTGGAAGACTGCTACAATGGTGCGGTAGCTCACTCCGTATATTACGCACTGGTAAGCTTGCCCGGCTTTGAGCATTATAATTTGCACGGTAATGTTGTTGCTTACGGTATCTTGGTGCAGCTGGCGGTGGATGGCGAAATGGAGCAGGCTGCTGAATTTAAAAAGTTCCTCCAATCTATGGAGATTCGTACTACTTTAGAAGAAATGCACGCTCCTGCTGACAGAGCAAGCTTGGAAGAGGTATTGAAGCTTGTCGTTACAGGACCTGATATGCAGCACATTCCCTATCCCATTAATGAGGATATGATTTATGATGCTATGATGGCTGTGGAAAAACTTTAATTTTTAGGATGTGTTTATGATGAAAACAAAAGCCGTTGCCAAGGAAAACTATATTACTACAGCTAATATGTTGAAGTTTATTTTAGGTTCTGCCTTTGGCGTATTTATGTTTCTTGTCCCCATTCCTTATGGTGATTCTTTTACCACCATGTTGGATTTTGTAAAGAATTTTATCAAGGCGGGCTTTGGTGCCAGCTTGCCCTATGTACTGCTTACTGTTGTAGTGACCGCTGCTGTGATGAGTACCTACGATTATTTGTGTAAGCCTGCTTGGATTCGCCAGAATAATTTTTTGAGCAAGGCTTTCGTTACCACTCCCTTTTACCTGTTATCTAAAATTGTAGGTGCGGTAATCGCTGTACTGGTAATTTTTAAGCTTGGACCGGAATGGGTAATTTCTATTGACACCGGTGCGACCATGATTGATTTGTGTAATACGCTGCTCTGCATTGTATTGGGCTTTAGCTTTTTGCTACCTTTTCTCACCGACTGCGGTATTATGGAATTCTTGGGCGTAATTATGCGTCCTGTTGTGCGTCCCTTGTTTAATGTTCCCGGGCGTGCTTCCGTAGACTTGATTGCTTCCTGGTTTGGTGCTTCTAATGCGGCGGTAATCCTTACTCGCGAGCAATATATGAAAGGTTTTTACACTAAACGCGAAGCTGCATATATTATGACTAACTTTTCCGTCGTGTCCATTCCTTTCTGCCTGTTAATTGCCAACACTATCAAAATTTCTAATTTGTTCCCGCAATTTTACTTGTGCATCTGCATCGTAGGTGTTGCCCTTGCTGTAGTTATGGGGAGAATTCCTCCCCTGTCCACCATTCCTGATACTTATCGGGAAGCTGTAGGCAAAAGACTGAATGAGGACGTTCCCGAAGACGCAAATATTTTAGACCACGCTCTGCAATTGAGCTGTAAGCGTGCTGATAGCTTTGGCTTGAAGGGTGTATTGTTCACTGGTATGGAAGTTGTTGTGGGTATGTTCTTTGACTTGATTCCCATCGTAATTTCTTGGGGCACTGTAATGCTCATTATTGCGACCTACACTCCCTTGTTCAATATTATTTCTTATCCCATGGGCTTGTACTTGCAAATGTTTGGCGTGGCAGAAGCCTTTGCTGTAGCTCCGGCAACTTTGATTGGTTTTGCGGATATGTTTATTCCTGCCCTTTTGATGGGCGGTATCCAATCTGTAGAAACCAAATTCATCGTTGGCGTATTGTCCTTGATCCAAATCATCTACTTAACTGAGGTTGGGGCTATTGCTATCAAGAGTGAAGTGCCGCTGAACTTTGTGAAGCTGTCCCTTATTTTCTTGGAGAGAACATTGATTGCAATTCCCTTGATTGTTCTACTCTCCAAAGTAATGTTATAAAATTATTATTAGCATTGTTATACTTGTCAAAAAGCAACTTGCCTGTTCGATTGATGTGTAAGTACATCGTCGTTGTGTAAGTTGCTTTTTCGTGTTTCTTAGTACTGCTGAGGATTTTATAGATGGTTTTACTTTCTTGCCACAGATTTTGTTGTATAATAAAAAGAACAAACTTCTTGTGAGGAATTTATATGCAGAAATTTACGCTTTCAAAACAGTTTTTTCGTGATGTCTGGTACTTGACCAAAAGCTATTGGCAGTCGGAGGAAAAGAAAAAAGCTTTCTTCCTTTTGACCTGTATTGTAAGCTTAACCTTGGGCATCGTTTATATGTTGGTACTGCTAAACCGCTGGAACAATAGCTTTTACAGTGCCTTACAAAATTACCAGACGGAGCTCATTTTTGATGAGCTGCTACGTTTTACGGGACTTGCCTTTGCCTATATTATCTTGGCAGTTTACTCCTACTATCTGCAACAGGTGCTGATACTGAATTGGAGACGTTGGCTGACGGAGCGGTTCATAGGAGTTTGGCTCAAGAATAAGACCTATTATCATCTACAGATGTTCGGGAAGGATACGGACAATCCTGACCAGCGTATCAGTGAGGACGTGCGCCTTTTTGTAGAGATGACTTTAAGCTTTGGCATTGGCCTTTTAAAATCTGTCTGCACCCTGGCATCCTTCGTTGTGATTTTGTACGAGCTTTCCGGCTCGCTAAAGTTTACTCTGTTCGGACAGCAGTGGGAGATTGACGGTTACCTTTTCTGGGCAGCCTTCTTCTATTCTATCTTAGGTACCTGGATAACGCATCTCGTGGGACGCAAACTGGTGAAGCTTAACTTTGTACAGCAACGTTACGAAGCAGATTTTCGTTTTGCCATGATTCGTTTGAGAGAAAGCAGTGAAAGCGTTGCCTTTTATCGTGGTGAACAGCAGGAGGGCAAAGTGTTCAAGGAACGTTTCAACCTGCTGCTGGAAAACTTCTGGCGTATTGTTACCAAGCAGAAACAGCTGGTATGGCTTAACTCCGGCTACTCTCAGATTGCCATTATCTTTCCCTTCGTAGCGGCGATGAACCGTTACTTGGCGAAGGAGTTTACTCTTGGCGGTTTAATGCAGGTTGCCAGCGCTTTCGGTCGTGTACAGGACAGCTTGTCTTATTTTGTGGATATGTATACCAGCCTTGCTTCCTGGCAGGCGGTGGTAATGCGTTTAACATACTTTGGCAGACACATGCAGGAGGTTTCTGCAGACGCGGAGCGTTTCCATCTGGAGCGCTTTGTAGCAGCAGGAGAAGTGCGTGCGGAAAATATGCAGGTCGATTTACCGGACGGTACTCCCTTGTTGAAAAATATTGATTTTACCTTGGAGCCGGGGCAGAACGTTTTGATTAAAGGTGTTAGCGGTAGCGGTAAGAGTACTTTGCTACGCGCCATTGCCGGAATTTGGCCCTATGTTCAAGGCAGGATTGCCTTGCCGGAGCAGGACAAGCTGATGTTCATTCCCCAAAAGCCCTATTTGCCCTTGGGAAGCTTGCGTGAGGCATTGCTTTATCCGGGCAATAAACCTTTAAGTGATGAAGTGCTTATTGCTTTGATGGAACAATGTCAGATTGGCTACTTAAAGGACAAGCTGGATATCGTGGCCGACTGGAGCCATGTGCTTTCCGTCGGCGAGCAGCAACGTCTTGCCTTCGTGCGTGCTCACATCCAAGAACCTTTATGGCTCTTTTTGGACGAAGCGACCAGTGCCCTTGACGAAGAAACGGAAGCGAAGATGTATAGCTTGGTGGGCGAGCGCTTGCCTGTTACCACTATTGTCAGCATTGGACATCGTAGTACCTTGAACAAATATCATCAGCTGTGCTTGCAGTTGGATAAGGCAAATAAGAGTGTGACGCTGACAAATTTATAAAAACAGATTTTGCAGAAGACAGAATAAAAATATGGCTTCTGGAAATTTAAAATTACATAGGCAAAATAAAAAGAAGAGTTCGCAAAGCTGCGAGCTCTTCTTAATTTTAATTGCTTATAAATTTTTAGATACCACCGTAGATGAGACCAAGAATCATGATGATAACGGTCAGGGGAACGTACAGGTATTTAGCCGCTATGCCGAACATATCGGAAAGCTTGCCATGACCTGCTTCCAATTCTTTGCGGATATCGTCCCAGCCAAGAATGAAGTAAATGGAAATTGCGCCAAGCACTGCGCCCAAGGGAGTGATGACGATGGAAACGAAGTCCATCCACGCACCAACTTTAGGTTCAGCTTCGATGAACACGCCTACGCCCAAAGCGATAGCACAGCTGGTGAGTACTGCCACCTTACGGCTCAGGTTGAAATTCTTTTCCCAGCTTTCCGCAACAGCTTCCAGCATATTGATAAGGGAAGTTACGCCTGCGAAAAGAACTGCTACGAAGAAAATAATTGCGAAGAATTGGCCCATGGGCATTTGTTGGAAAACTTTAGGCAATGCTAAGAATACCAAAGCAGGACCACGACCTGCACCAATGCCATAAGCGAATACTGCGGGCATAATTGCCAAAGCGGAAACCATTGCTGCGCAAGTGTCGAAGAAAGCAGTGCGCAGAGATGCTTGGGGAATATCTACTTTTTTATCCAGGTAAGCACCGTAAACAATCATACCACTACCGGTGATGGACAGGGAGAAGAAGGCTTGACCCATGGCCATAATCCAAGTGTTAATGTTTAAAAGCTTGTCCCATTGGGGAATGAAGAGGAATTCATAGCCTGCTTCTGCTCCGGGGAGGAAGGAAACCCACACTGCTAAGCCTACGAAGAGCAGGAAGAAGATGGGCATCATGATTTCGTTAGCCTTTTCAATGCCGCCACCAATGCCAAGCAAAAGAATGATGCAAGTGGAAGCGATAATAATGGTGTGCCAAACTACACTGCCAAATTCACCTAAAGCTGCGCCAAAGTAAGCGCCCGGGTCAGCGGTCATAAGCTCGCCGGTAATGCAGCCCCACAGGGTACGCAGTACCCAACCGATAATGATGGCGTAACCAATAGCGATGCCAAGGCTGCCCATCAGAGGAATCCATCCTAATTTGCGACCAAAGCCTTCCAGTTTACGTTTAGCAAAGCAGTAAGCATAGGCACCCAAGGTACCGGTGCCTGCACGACGACCGATGGCAAATTCTGCAGAAAGACCTACCCAGCCGAAGAGACAGATAAAGAATAAATAGGGAATTAAAAATGCGGCGCCACCATATTCACCAAGGCGATAGGGAAACATCCAGATGTTGCCCAGTCCAACAGCAGAGCCTACACAGGCGAGGACAAAGCCGATGGACGATTTAAAATTGTCGTTGGATTGATTGTTTTTTTGTTCGTTACTCAAAGTGTTTCTTCCTTTCTACCGCAGTCAAGTACTGCACTACAAAATAATGAGAAGCCTACAATGCTACTTCAGATAGCATAACAGAAAATGAACGCAATTACAAGAAATATCAGATAATTTTTGGTAGTGTTAATTTTTAAACAGAATAAGCCGCTTTTTTAAAAAGGAGAGAAGTTGACAAAACTTTTCCTTGACTGGTAATATTAGAGTGCTATAATCAATACAATACGAATATGGAACGCTATGAAGGAGAATAAGTCTGTTGCGCTTTCAGAAAGCTGTCGGTTGATGCGAGGCAGTAGTTGGGCAGAACTGTTCCGCTCTGGAGCGGCGAATGATGAATCCGACGGGCTCGCCCGATACAGCGAATTAGAGTTGGCCGTAAGGCAATTTGGGTGGCAACGCGGGAAAGTTCTCGTCCCATTGGGGATGGGGGCTTATTTTTTTTATACAAAGGAGACTAGAAATGAAACGAGCATATAATTTTAACGCAGGTCCTTCAGCAATGCCCTTGGAGGTTTTGCAGGAAGCGCAAGCTGAATTTTTAAATTATGCCGGCACTGGCATGAGTATTATCGAAATGAGTCATCGCAGTCCTGAATACGATGCTCTCCATAAAGAAACTAAGGACTTGCTTCGTGAACTGATGGAAATTCCCGAAGACTATGAAATCCTTTTCATCCAGGGGGGCGGTAGTACTCAGTTCCTGATGACTGCAGCAAATTTCTTTAATAAAGAACGTGCTGCCTATGTCAACACCGGTGTCTGGTCCAAGAAGGCAATGGCAGAAGCCAAACGTTTTGGCGAAGCTTACGAGGCTGCAAGCTCTGCGGATAGGAACCATTCCTACATTCCCCAAGAGTTTACCTTTAAACCGGAAACTGCCTACGTGCACATTACTTCCAACAATACCATCTATGGTACGGAATATCCTGACTTCCCTAAATTTGATGTTCCTGTAATTTGCGATATGAGTAGTGACATTCTTTCCCGTAGGGTGAAGGTGGCAGACTTTGATTTAATTTATGCAGGCGCTCAAAAAAATCTTGGTCCTGCAGGCGTGGTTATTGTTATTGCGAAAAAATCTTTCCTGGCAACTGCCAACGAGGATTTACCAACTATGCTCAAGTATTCTACTTTTACTGAAAATGATTCCCTTTACAATACTCCGCCGGTATTCTGCATTTATATGGTTAACAAAACCTTGCACTGGATTAAACGTCAAGGTGGCGTAGACGCAGTCGCAAAGAACAACGAGGCAAAAGCTCAAGTAATTTATGATGTGATTGACAATAGCAATGGCTTCTTCATTGGTCACGCTGAAAAAGAATACCGCAGTAAAATGAACATCACCTTTAACTTGGCAGATAAGGAGCTGGAAAAAGACTTCGTTGCCAAAGCGAAGGCAGCAGGCTTCATTGGTGTAGGCGGTCATCGTCTGGTTGGCGGTTGCAGAGCCTCTACCTATAATGCGGTTCCCATGGAAGCTTGCCAAGCCTTGGCAGAATTTATGAAAGAATATCAAGCTGAACACGAAAAATAGGAGGAAATAAAAATGGCTTTTAAAGTATTTGTAAGTAATGACGTAAGTGAAAAAGGTGTAGCTCTGCTGCGTGAACATTTTGATGTGGACGTGATGCCCAATATGCCCATTCCGGAGCTGTGCAAAATCATTGGTAAATATGATGCTCTGGTAAGCCGTAGCCAAATCAGAGTAACTAAAGAGCTGATTGACGCTGCTACAAATTTGAAGGTTATTGGCCGCGCAGGCGTTGGCGTTGACAACATTGACATTCCTGCAGCAACTGCTCGTGGCATTGTGGTACTGAACACTCCCGAAGGTAACACTATGGCGGCGACTGAGCACACTGTTGCTATGCTTATGGCAATGACCCGTCACATTCCCCAAGCGCATCAATCCATGCAAGAAGGCAGATGGGACCGTAAAAGCTTTGACGGTATCCAAGTGCAAAACAGAACCTTGGGTATTATTGGTGTAGGTCGTATTGGTAGCCGCGTGGCAAAACGTATGCAAGGCATGGAAATGACCACCATCGGTTATGACCCCTATATTACTGAAGAACGCGCTCGTCAAGTTGGCGTAGAACTTGTTGATTTGGACACCTTGCTGGCAAAATCTGACTATATCACCTTGCACACTCCCTTGACTAAAGAAACTGAAAAGATGATTAACGCAGAAACCATTGCTAAAATGAAGGATGGCGTGCGTTTCGTAAACTGCGCTCGTGGTGGCTGCATGGATGCTCAAGCTGTTGCTGACGCTATTAAGAGCGGTAAAATGGCAGGCGCTGCTATCGACGTTTACACCAGCGAGCCTCTTCTGCCGGAAAACAATCCGTTCTTGGGCTTGCCCCAGGTTGTACAAACTCCTCACCTTGGTGCTTCCACTATTGAAGCGCAAATCGGCGTGGCGGTTGACGTTGCTTACGGTGTAATTGATGCTCTCCTTGGTAAACCGGTAATGACCGCTGTGAACATGGCTCCCATTCCTAAGAGTGTAGCAGCTGTAATCCAACCTTACTTTGGTTTGGCAGAGCGTATGGGTACTGTGGGTATTTACTTGGCAGATGGTCCGGTAAAAGAGGTTGAGGTTGAATACACCGGCGTTCTGGCGGAAACAGAGATTCAAGCATTGACTACTGCCTTCCTCAAAGGCTTGTTGAATCCCATTCTCCAAGAATCCGTAAACTATGTAAATGCTCCGGGCATTGCTAAAAATCGCAATTTGAATGTGAAAGAAAGCAAGTCCCATAAGGCAGGCTACTTCACTACTGCGATTACTGTGAAGATTACTACTGATAAGGGACAACATAAATTAGTTGGCACCTTGTTTGACGGCAAGGAACCCAAAATTGTAGAGATTGACCAATACAGAGTGGACTTTAAACCGGAAGGCTACCTGCTTCTGGCTCCCCACGCTAATAAACCCAATATGATTGGTCAGATGGCAACCATCCTTGGTAGTGCAGGCATTAACATCAATGGCATGCAAGTTGGCAGAACTACAAAGGACGATACCAATATTATGGCTATTGCTGTTGGCAACGATATCCCCAACGATATTATGTTGCAGCTCCGCGGTGTAGACGGTATCTTTGACGTGAAGCTGATTAACTGCGAAGGGTAAAGTTTATGACTAATTCATCATTAGAATTTGCTGAAAAAGAAGCTACAGATTTTACAAACGAGCAAAAAATAAAGTTAATGCAATTTGCGGTTGTAGATGAAGATTTTGTTGAACGATGTAATACTGTTCAAGCTGAGATGAAAAGCATCGAAATAGAGTAAATAAAAAACGCGGCTCGAAAGAGTCGCGTTTTTTATTTCTTTCCTATCTCTTTGACAAATTCAACAAATTTTCCAAGAGTCCAAATTTTATCTTGTCTATCTTTAGGATAGGTAGGTATAAAAATTTTAGGTACAACTAAAATAACTTTTTCTGCTTGCATTTCATCCATTTGAGCTGTTGAAATTCCTTGTTGTAATGTGCATAGATATTTAGTTTCCCCCTTTAATCTGTCTGCTTCATTCAAAACTTGACGCCAACGGTCTTTGCAAGTTGTTTTAGCTGCTAACGTAACTAATTTTTCTAATGGAAAGTTAAAATCATGATAAGCTTCTTGGGATGGGAAAATGAAATCCGGTTTTTTATTACCTTCAGTTATTGCTTGTGAAGTATATTCAATATCGTTACCATCAAAAATTGCAGATAAGTGATGCTCTAAGCTTTTCCCAGCTCTGCTTTTTCGTCTGTTCAAAACTTGATTGGCAACAGTAATAAATCTTTCAACGCTATCAAATCCATTACTAATCATAGACCCATATCTCTCATGTTCGATAGCTCTAAATAATTTGTACTCCATTTCTGTCCATTCAACAAGTTTTTTGTCAGGGTCAGTACGCACATACTCAATGTGATTATATACCTTGTTTTGAATTTTTCGGGCAGCTTCTGCCATAACAAAAGAATTTGGAAAATCTTCTTGTAAGTTGGCTATAAAATTATACATTTCCTGTTTCTCTTTTATTACAGGGTCAGAAAATTTATTGTCAATCAATTTGTTAGTTTCAGTTGGACTTATACCAAAGGCATCTAAAAATTGGTTTATTTCGTCATCAGTTTCTAATATAAAACCTTGATAATCCTCATCTGTGTCTTTCACTAGTACAAACAAAGCACCTGTATAGCAAGGTCGCAAAAGTGGAAATCCTTTGCCGAAATTAGTAATACGATACTCATTTCTAGTTCCTTTGCCATAATAAATAAAGCGAGTGTCAGTGATAAAATCATTTTGCCATTTTATTTTTACCCACTTATCCTTATTCTCACCTTTTTGTCCAGCTTCATTAAATAAAATAGGGATTGCTGGTTTAGAAATATAAATTCCGGACTGATGACCACCAGTTTCACCTGTATCATTAGCTGATAAAAATTTACAAAAAACTTTCTTGCCAGTAATAGCTGAATAAATAGCCTGCGTTGAAATACTTTGCATAATATTTTCTCCTAAGCACTTGATTTACCCAATCTGTTATCTAATTCGAAAAGTGTTCTTTCAATAAGTTCTGCAACATTAGCAATCAAAGGAACAACTACAGAATTACCGAATTGCATATACGCTTGAGTGTCGGAAACAGGAATTTTGAAAGAATCAGGGAATCCTTGTAGTCTTGCACATTCCCTAGGTGTTAATTTTCTAGGGTTTTTACCATTTTGTGGAATGAGCACTTCTGACCCGTCTTTATAGTATCTAGCACTCAAAGTTCTAGATATGCCATCTAACTGTGCCAATCCGTAACCGAAACCATTACCAGCAGCTTTGTGTTTTTCTGCATAGTTTTGTAGATATATCCATAATTTGTCAGATAAAGTGTATTTTTCTCCAACATTTTGCTCTAATATATCAGCAATAATAGGCTTGGGATACCTTTCCTCTAAACAAAAATCAAACTCTACATTGTCACCGTAGCGAGTTCTGTCAAAACCGACTATTATTATTCTTTCACGATGTTGAGGAACGAAATTTTGTCCATCTAAAACTTTGTAGAAAACTTGATAATTTAATTCGTCTAGGGCTTCCAATATTACTTTGAAAGTATTGCCTTTGTCATGACTACATAAATTTTTTACATTTTCCAACATAAATGCTTTAGGTTTTTTTGCTTTCAGTATTCTGCAAACATCAAAGAAAAGAGTACCTTGTGTCTTGTCCTCAAATCCTGTAGCTCTACCTAAACTTTTCTTTTTAGACACACCTGCAATAGAAAATGGTTGACAAGGGAATCCCGCAACTAAAATATCGTGGTCAGGTATTTCTTCTGCAGATACTTTAGTGATATCACCATCTGGTTGTTCTCCAAAGTTGGCGAAATAAGTTTGCTGACAATACTTATTCCATTCGCTAGAATATACACATCTACCACCAGCACGTTCAAAAGCAAGACGCATACCACCAATACCAGCAAATAGGTCAATAAAACTAAATTTCTTGCTATGTTTAAAGTTTTTTTGTGGATAGTATGAATATTTCATAATAGCACTTAGAACGTACTCTTGGATAGACACGCCTGATAACAAAGCATTGTCAGATAAAACTCTATATATACTATCATCAACACGCAAATGAATTTGCTTTGCCATAAAACACCTCTGGGAATTTTTTAATACCTATTTTTTCCCAGTATAACACTTTAAAATAGAAAGAGCAAGTAAATAAAGAAAATACGTTCGCTGTTAAAAAAGAAAATCCTATCAAGATTTTCGTTGATAGGATTCAAGAACCATTCTTAAGTTTAATATTATTTGGATAAAAAAATTATAAATGCTACTCGCCTTTATATTCAGGGTCGTATTTGGGATTTAAGAAGTTGGTGAATACCCACGCTAGTATAGCACCGGAAATATTGTGCCAAGCAGAGAAGATAGCGCCGGGAACAGTTGCCATAGGCATGGAAGCAAAGTGAGCTTTTGCCAAGCCAGTTGCCAAGCCGGAGTTTTGCATACCAACCTCGATGGAAAGGGCGATTGCTTTTTTCCAGCTCATGCCAGTCAAACGAGCAAGGATGAAACCGAGGAGATAGCCAAGGCAATTGTGCAATACTACCACTAAAATAATGATGCTAGAAGTTTTAAGAATGTTGTCGCGGCTGACAGCTATAACACCTGCGATAATTAAGGAAATTGCGATACCGGAAACCGCAGGTAAGTAATCTACAGCGGCGGATGCCAGCTTCGGCAAGAAGTATTTAACTGTTAAGCCCAAGCAGATGGGGATAATTACGATTTGGACAATACTCCAGAACATACCAACTGGGTCAAAGGCGATGCGTTCACCGATAAGTTTGTAGGTGATGAACGGGGTTAGGATGGGAGAAAGTACAGTGGAAACACTGGTCATAGTTACAGAAAGGGCAACGTCGCCTTTAGACATAAAGGTTATTACGTTAGAAGAGGTGCCGCCGGGACAAGTGCCAACCAAAACAACGCCAGCCGTCAAGGCAGGGTCAAGGTTGAAGGCAGTGGCTATAACATAAGCCAAACCTGGCATGATAAGGAATTGGGCGCAGGCACCGATGCAAACGTCTAAGGGACGTTTAAGGACTAAGGCAAAATCTTTTAAATCGAGAGTGGTACCCATGCCGAACATAACTATGCCAAGCAAAGTACTCAAGACAGCTACGCCACCAATCTTGCCAACAACCCAAGTGAAGTTTTGGGGCATGACCATACCAAGTACTAAGAACAATACTGCGATAAGACCAAAGTATTTTCCGATGAGTTGACAGATTTTTTTCACTACAAGGACCTCTTTTCTGATTTTTATAGGGAGCAATTGGCTCTTATATATCACTCATTATAGCCTTAATTTATAATTAAATAAAGCGATTCTGTGATTGAGGCAAAATAATAAGAATTTGTTGTGAAAAACAGTTAAATGTTGTAAATACTGTACGATACAACTTGAACAAGCTTTGTTTTCAAAATTTCCTTGAAGCTCCTACTTCCCCTTAGTATAATGTAGGTATCAGAATAAATAGCGAGGTGCTAAAAATGTTCTTACCTTTTATCGCGTTTTTAGGTGGGTTGGCTTTATTCTTATATGGTATGCAGCTAATGGGCGACGGCTTACAGAAGGCTGCTGGTGAAAAACTGCAAAAGATTTTAGAAATGATGACGGGCGTCATTGTTTTTGGTGTGTTGCTTGGGGCGGTTGTTACTGCTGTCCTGCAATCCAGTAGTGCTACTACGGTTATGACCGTTGGCTTGGTAAATGCAGGGTTACTTAATTTGAAGCAGGCTTTTGGTATTGTTATGGGTGCCAATATTGGTACGACTATGACCGCTCAATTGATTGCTTTTAAATTGACCCATTATGTACCGTTGATTTTGTTCATCGGTTTTATGATGAACATTCTTTCCAAACGTAGTAGAGGCAAGTTTTTAGGACAGGTTCTCCTTGGCTTTGGCGTGCTGATGATTGGTATGGAGTTCATGAGCAAGGCTGTTATGCCCCTCCGTGAATATCCCGGTTTCATAGAGTTCATCCAAAAATTTGCAGAGTATCCCTTGCTGGGTATTCTGGTTGGTGTCGTGATGACCATCTTGATTCAATCCAGTAGTGCCACCATTGGTATTTTGATTGCTATGGCAACTCAAGGATTGATTTCTTTGGAAGGCGCAATTCCTGTTCTGTTAGGTGATAACATTGGTACTTGCATTACTGCAGTGCTGGCGACCCTGCGCGCTAATGCAACGGCAAAACGTGTTGCCTTGGCTCACGTGCTTTTTAATTTGATTGGTAGTATTATTTTCGTAACCTTCATGTCCTGGTTCATTAAATTTGTATTGACGGTTTCTCCTGCTGACGACATTGCTCGTCAAATTGCTAATGCTCATACTGCTTTTAACGTTATCAATACTATGTTCTTTATTCCCTTTGTCAGTCCGTTTATCAAATTGGTGGAACGTTTGCTTCCTGATAAAGGGGAGGTAGTTTCTCGTCGTCCTATTTATTTGGATGAAAAGATGCTCAAAACTCCGTCCATTGCCATGAGCTTGGCAGTGAAGGAGGTTGTGCGCATGGGTAACCTTGCTCGTAAGAATGTTGGCTTGGCTATGGAGTCCATCAATGAATTTGATGACGATAAGGTAAAATATGTACTTGACCACGAACCGGTAATTGACTCTTTGGAAAAAGATATTACCAATTATCTGACGGAAATGAGCCAAACTCCCATGGGTACGGAGCTTTCTGAACGACATACCGGTCTTTTGCATGCTTGTAACGATATCGAGCGTATTGGCGACCATGGTAAGACCTTGGCGAAAAGGGCGCGTCGTATTTTTGAAGATGAAATAGATTTTTCCCCGGAAGCTAAGGAAGAGCTGTTGACTCTTAGTGAAATGGTTTTGAAGGCTAGTGGTCGTGCTTTGGAGGCACTGGAGAAAAATGATAAGGAAATTGCTGCAGAAGCAGTGGAGCTGTGCCGCGATGTTAAGCGTTTCCAAAAAGAAATTCGTAAAAATCACATCGTCCGTCTAAATGAAAAGCGTTGCGACCCGGTAGCAGGGTTCATTATGCTGGAACTTTTAATCAATATGAAACGTGTTGCTGACCATTCTAAAAATATTAGCCAGCTGGTACAGGGTACTTTCTGAAATTATGGTGAAGTGCTTGTAATCGTTGGTTTAAATGTTATACTGAACTTAGGAGAGTTGTATCCAACTATGTTGGAAGCAGCTCTCTTTTTATTTTAAGGAAGTGACGATTATGGAATTTATTAGACGACACAAAAAGTTTTGGGCGTTGGCAGCTATTGCCACTACAGTCATTATGATTTTGTTTACCATCTTTGGCGGCGCCGAAGAGGAAGAAGTGGGGATGTACGGCAAGGTGGAGACCAAGCGGGTGTATCTTTCCTTTAATATGGAGCTCCCTATTAAAGAGATGCTCGTTCAGGAAGGAGACTTTGTACACAGGGGGGATCTGTTGGGTATATTGGATATGGATGCAATGACTAAGCAGGTTGCTGCTGAAAAAATACTAATCAATAATTATGAGGCAGAGCTGAAAGACAACACTGTGGACAAAAATGAGAAGAAGCTTGCTTATAGCAGATTGAATGGACTGCGAGCAGATATTCTTCTGAAAGAAAAGTTTCTGCGGCAAGCACGCATTGTTGCTCCTGTGGATGGAACTATTAGCCAACGCCTACAGGAGCCAGGCGATGTGGCCGTTGCCATGAAGCCCGTATATTATTTGGAAATGCCCAATAGCAAATGGGTACGTGCCTTTGCCAGCGAAGCATATGCCAATAAAATTAGCAAGGGAACTCCTGTAACTGTGGTGGCGGAGGTAATGCCGGAAACCACTGTGGAAGGCAAGGTGTATTATGTTTCTACGGTAGCAGAAGCTTTGCCGGAAGATATTGCTAAGCTGAGCGGTGTGCAGAGTGGCTATGAAGTTAGGGTAGCGGTAAAGGATAAGGAAAATGTTTTGAAGGCAGGGAGCACAGTTGAAGTGGTTATAAAATAGAAGAAGGAGGAAAGCTTATGTTGTATTTGTACGATAGTAGGAAGAAAATAGCTTGCGTGGTGGGGGCTTTAGTCCTCGCCTGTACTGCAGGCTATTATTTTTTTCAGAAGCAGGAAGACCAACTGGTTTTGTACGGCAATGTGGATGTTAGGCAGGTGTCCTTGGCTTTCAACTCTAGTGAGCGGATTGAAAAGATGCTGATAGAAGAAGGAGACCGGGTGGATAAGAATGACTTGTTGGCAATCTTGGAGAGCAGGCCTTTGGAGTTAAGCATTGCCAAAAGCGAAGCTGCCATTGAAAAGCAGGAGGCAGTAGTGTTGCGGCTAAAGAATGGTTCCCGTCCGGAAGAGATAGAGCAGAATGCGGCTAAGCTGCGTGGCGCCGAAGCGGATTATGAAAATGCCCTCGTATATAAGAATAGAATGAAGGAGCTGTATGAATCATCTGCCATCAGCAAGCAGGAGTTGGATAATGCTTGGGCAAGATACAAGGCTGCGGAGGCAAGCGTTGATAACGCCCGCGAAACCTATCGTTTAAGTGAGCTTGGTCCTCGTTATGAAGATATTGCCGAAGCAGAAGCTCATCTGAAAGGCTTGCGTGCAGACCTGCTCTTGCAAAAATACAATTTAAGTCAGACTAAGCTTTACTCTCCTGTGAACGGAGTGGTGCGCTCCCGCCTGCAAGAGCCCGGTGATATGGCTTCGCCGCAAAAGCCGGTGTACCTGATTGCTTTGGATGATACCAAGTGGGTGCGTGCCTACATCAGCGAGCAGCGTTTGGGAGAAATCAAACCGGGAATGGAAGCAGAAATATTTATTGATAGCCTTCCTGATAAACCTTTGCGTGGTCAGGTGGGGTATATCTCTAACGTAGCGGAGTTCACTCCGAAAACAGTACAGACGGAAGAGTTGAGGAGTGCGCTTGTGTATGAGGTGAGGGTGAATGTAGTTGATGAAGAAAACATCCTCCGAATGGGAATGCCGGCAACTGTAAAATTCCAATAAGCACTTTTAAAATTGTTATAAGCACCGTTATGCTTTGTCGCAACTTATTCGCTTGCTCGACGTACGCTTAGTACGCCATCGCTTCACGAATTGCGTTGCTTCGCGCCTTCCGGCACTTCTAACAATTTTCTATATAAAAGGTGGAGGTTGTTATGACTGGGAAAAACGTAATCATCTCTAAAAATATCTGTAAAAGCTTTATTGACAAAAGGAGCAAGAAGGAAATCGTGGCCTTGGAAAATATAAATATTGCGATTCCCCATGGCAGGCTAACCGCCCTTGTCGGTCCTGATGGCGCAGGCAAGACTACTTTTATCAGAATGGTGTGCGGTTTGCTCGTTCCCTCCTGTGGCAGCCTAGAGGTTTTGGGAATGGACGTGCTTGCTGAGCCCCAAGCAGTGCAGGACAGAATCAGTTATATGCCCCAACAGTTTGGCTTGTACGAGGACTTGACGGTTATGGAAAATATGGTGCTGTACGCAGATTTACATAACGTTCCCCCAGGCGAAAGGCAGGCGCGCTTTGCCAAGCTCTTACATATGACGGGCTTGGCGCAGTTTACAGAGCGCTTGGCTGGCAAGCTTAGCGGCGGGATGAAGCAGAAGCTTGGTTTGGCGTGTACCCTCGTGCGTGCGCCGGAGCTTTTGGTTTTAGATGAACCCACCGTTGGCGTTGACCCTTTAAGCCGTCGCGAGCTGTGGGAGATTTTACAACAGCTTGTCAAAGATGATGAGCTTACCGTTCTTGTCAGTACTGCCTATATGGATGAAGCGGATTTGTGTAGCAAGGTAATCATATTTAATGAAGGAAAGCTATTGGCAGAAGATACTCCTGAAAATTTACGAGGCTATCTGCATCCACCCAAGGGGGTTGCCTTTACGGGAGTAAGATCGCTGCCTGACAAGTTTGTAATTGAAGTACGCAACTTGGTGCGGAAGTTTGGGGACTTCGTGGCAGTTGATGATGTTTCCTTTCGAGTACGGGAGGGTGAGATTTTTGGATTGCTTGGCCCTAACGGTGCAGGCAAGACTACAACCTTTAGAATGCTGTGCGGCTTGCTGCCTGCCAGCAGTGGTTATCTTGCTGTAGCAGGGCTGGACTTACGGACGGCGCGTACCCAGGCTCGTGCCAACATCGGTTATGTGGCGCAGAAGTTTTCCCTGTATCCTACCTTGACTGTGGATGAGAACATGAATTTTTATGGCGGTGTTTACGGTTTAGATGATGAACGTTTGCGAGAGCGGATGACTGCCGTCAAAGAGCAGTTTAATTTAGCAGAACTGAGTGACAAGGAAGCAGGAGAGCTTCCCGGTGGCTACAAGCAAAGGCTTTCCATGGCGGTTGCTCTGCTCCATGAACCGCGGATTATTTTCCTGGACGAACCTACCAGTGGTATTGACCCGGTGGCGCGAAGAAATTTTTGGAAGCAGATTACTGCTTTGGCGGCGGAAGGCAAGACTATTATCATTACCACCCATTTTATGGAAGAAGCGGAATACTGTGACAGGATTATGATTCAGGATCAGGGCAGGATGCTTGCCTTAGGAACGCCTAAAGAAATTAGGGAGCAGGCAGGAGTTGCCAGTGATGATATGAACGAAGCCTTTATTGCTATTGTAGAAAAATCTCGTGGAGAGAAGGAGGTATAGCCATGTCTGCCTTTTGGGAAAGATTACGAGCCTTGCTCGTCAAAGAGTTTAAACAGCTTTGGCGGGATGATAGCAGTCTTATGATTGGCATTGCTGTACCGATTATCCTTATTTTTCTAATGGGCTACGGAATTTCCATGGACGTGAAGCGGGTGCCTACAGCGGTGGTTATGGAAGACGCTTCGCCAACAGTGGAGGATATGCTAAGCTTCATGCAAGGCTCCGAATATTTTGAGCCCTATTATGCACCTTCCATGAAGGAAGCAGTTGCTCTGATGGATGGCAGGACAGTGGACGCCATTGTGCGAGTGCCCTCGGATTTTACGGAAAGCCTTTACCAAAAGCGTGCCAAGGTGCAGATTATTCTTTACGGTGTGGATGCTTCCAATGCCAGCATAATGAGGGGCTATCTGGAAGGAGCACTCAGCAATTGGCTGGTGCAAAACCAATACAAATTTTTAGGAAGTGGTGCTGGCCTTGGCGCTGTTACTGTAGTCAGCAGAATGTGGTTTAATGATGCCAACACCAGTGCGTGGTATTTTATTCCCGGGCTTATAGTTTTGATTATCACCATTTCCGGCGTGTTCCTGACGGCAATGGTCATGGCGAAGGAGTGGGAGCGGGGAACGTTGGAAGCTCTTTTCGTAACACCGGTTAAGGTTTTGGAAATACTCCTTTCGAAAATGGTTCCCTACTTTTGCGTGGCGATGGTTGGCTTTGCCTTGTGCGTAGTGGCTTCACAGCTGTTGTTTGACGTACCCATGCATGGCTCCTTCGTAGTGATTTTGCTATGCACCATGCTGTATCTTTTGGTGGCACTTGGGGTGGGGTTGATGATTTCCTCCATGACGAAGAATCAGTTTCTTGCCAGTCAGCTTGCCTTGGTTTTAAGTATGATGCCAACTATGATGCTGTCAGGGTTTTTGTTTGATTTGCGGAGCGTGCCCTTGGTAGTAAAAATTGTTGGCTACGCCCTGCCTCCTACCTATTATATGCAGCTGCTCAAGACTTTGTTTTTGGCAGGGAATAATTGGGAGCTTATCATCAGAAATTGTAGCATCTTAGTTTTATACGCAGTGTTCTTTATCGGTATGGCCTTTAGGGTGACAAAGAAAAGAGTTGGCTGAATATGGATGGTTTCAGAGCGTTTTTGAGAAAGTTAAAATTTATGATAAAGAAGGAGCTGCTAGCTACTATCAAGGACCCGCGTACTCGTACCATTTTATTTTTACCCGTTATTATGCAGACCATGCTTTTCGGGTACGCGGCTACCTTCAATTTGGACGAAGTGCAGTACGCCTGCCTTGACCAAAGCAGGAGCAAGTATTCCACAGAGCTTATTGCCAAGATAGAAGGCAGTGGTGTGTTCCGACGAGTACAGACTTTGAACAGTACTTCGGAAATAGCTGAAGCCATAGATTCGGATGCGGCAATGCTGGTGGTAAACATTCCTGCGGATTTTGCAGATAAGCTGATGGCAGGGGAGCGTGCCGAGGTGCAGGTGATTACGGATGGTAGGAACTCTTCAACTTCCGGCATTGCGGCTGGTTATGTGAACAGCATTGTGGCAGATTACAACGCGAGACGTAATGGAGGCCGGATTTTGGAAACGGAAACCATTGCCTGGTATAACCCTAACCTGATTACAAGGTGGATGTTCCTGCCCGCCCTAATACCTATGATGAGCTTGTCCCAAGTTTTGATGCTGGCAGGTCTTTCCGTAGCGAGGGAAAGGGAGCAGGGAACCTTTGACCAGCTTTTGGTTACTCCTATTGAGCCTTCCATTATCCTCATCGGTAAGGCTATACCACCCATTCTCATCGGTTTGATACAGGCGACCTTCGCTTTAATTATTATGTGCGTCTGGTTTGAGATTAAAGTTGTGGGCTCCCTTTTTACTCTGTACTTGGTACTGTTGGTATTTTTATTAAGCTGCGTGGGGATTGGCTTGTCTATTTCCGCAGTGTCTGCCAATATGCAGCAGGTGATGGTGTACTGTTTTATGGCGATGATGCCCCTGTCCCTGCTTTCCGGCGTAACAACTCCCGTACGCAATATGCCCCAGGTTTTACAGTACTTTACCTTGGCGAACCCTTTACGCTTCGCGACGGAAGCAGTGCGCAGAATATTTTTGGAAGGCAGCAGCTTGGCAACAGTGGCTTACGCCTTGGTACCCATGCTGTTAATTGCAGGGATTACCTTGCCGGTGGCAGGCTGGTTTTTCAGAAACAAATTATAATGAAGCAAACTTTGGCAAAACAAAAGAGGCTA
>JAFTMR010000072.1 GCA_017452325.1 Phascolarctobacterium sp.
TCGCCAATGCTTATGGTGGGGTGAATATTGACAGTCCCGCCCGTAAGCTTACAGCTACTGCGGACAAGGCTATTTACGAAACTAAAGCTAATGGTTATGTTGAACTGATTGGCAATGCAAGCGCAACCCAAGATGGCAATTCCGTAACAGGTGATAAATTGCGTTTGACCAATTCTAATGTGGCAGTAGCTGATGGGAACGTAAAAATTATCTATGTTCCTGAAGAACAACCTGCTAAGCCTGTAGCTACAGAAGGACAAGACTTGGCGTAAGCCTCAGAATATGATGGAGGGCTAACCCATTGATTATTAGAACTGATAACTTGATAAAAACATACGCAGAAAGAAACGTTGTGAATGGTGTCAGCATTGAAGTGGAGCAGGGAACAATTGTTGGCTTGCTTGGTCCTAATGGTGCAGGCAAAACAACAACCTTCTATATGATTGTGGGCATTGAAAAGCCTGATGCTGGTGTTGTTACTTTGGATGGTCAGGATATCTCCCATTTGGCAATGTTTGAACGTGCACGTGCCGGTATTGGTTATTTGCCGCAGGAAGCTTCCATTTTTAGTAAGCTGACTGTTGAAGAGAACATTATGGCTATCTTGGAAACTACGCAGTTGAATGCAGAAGAGCGGGAAGCGAAGATGAATGCGCTTATTGACGAATTCCATATTGGTCATATCCGCAAGAGCAAGGGTAGTGCCCTCTCCGGTGGTGAACGTCGTCGTGTGGAAATTGCTCGTGCTTTGGCTACGGACCCCGCCTTTATTTTACTGGATGAACCTTTTGCCGGCATTGACCCTATTGCCGTTGCAGATATCCAAGGTATGATTGCTCACTTGGCGCAACGTGGCATTGGTATTTTGATTACCGACCATAATGTGCGTGAAACCCTGAGCATTGTTGATAAGGCTTATATTCTGGCAGATGGCAGAATCTTGCTTCATGGTGATAGCCAGACTATTGCTAACGACCCGATAGCCCGTAAATATTATTTGGGCGATAACTTTACTATGTAGGAGGAAGAAAAGTGCGTTTACGTTTACTAGACCGTTATGTTTTGACGGAACTTTTGTATCCATTCTTATTCGGCATTGCTGCTTTCTCCAGTATTTTTATTGCCAGCACTATGTTGTTTAAAATAACAAAATATATTACCCAATATGGTGCCTCTATGGATGCAGTGGCAAGATTATTTTTATACAGCTTGCCGGAAGTAATTAACTATACTTTCCCGATGTCTATGTTGCTTGCTGCTTTGATGGCTTTTGGTAAGTTGTCTGGTAGCAGTGAGATTACTGCTATGAAGGCGGGCGGTGTGAGCTACTATCGTATTGTTGCACCCGTTCTGGTAGTTGGTTTCTTGGTAAGTATGTTCTCTTTGGTATGGGCTGAGAAGGTAGTGCCTGCTGCTAAAGCAAAATGTTCTGAGATTGTTGACTATGAAATAAAAAATAGTACTAGACCTACAGGTCAGGCAGAGCATATCGTTATTAAAAGCTTTAAGGGTAGCACCCATCGTATTACCTATGCTAACAGATTTGATGAAAGCAAGGGTAAAATGACTGGCATTACCATTGAAGAATTTGAACGCGGTGAAATTGTACGTATTCAAACTGCCAAGGAAGGTTTCTGGGAAAACGGTACTTGGAGAATGGTTAATGGTAATGTATTCTCTTTAAATGATGAAGACGGTGTTACCAGTACCGCTCGTTATTCTGAACAAATTATTCCCATTGATATGTCTCCTAAGGAAATAGCTTGGGAGCAAAAAGAACCGGAAGAAATGACTATAGCAGAATTGCGTGAATACATTGTTATGTTGGAAGAACGTAAGGAATCTACTGCTAAGCAATGGTGTGAAATCTATATGCGTATTTCCATTCCTTTGGCAAGCTTCTTCTTTGCTATGATTGGTGCTGCTTTAGGTACTCAAAAACAAAGAACCAGCTCTTCCATTGGCTTGGGCATTAGTATTATAGTAATCTTCATTTATTATGCAGTTATGAGCTTTACTACCGGTTTGGGCAAAGGCGGTGCTATGCCTCCGTTCCTTGCTTGCATGTTACCTAACATTTTATGCTTGGTAATTGGTTTGAAGTTATTGAAAGAAAAGAATTCATAACAGCTGAGAATATTCTTAGGGGGTGAGTAATTGGTTGGCATAAGAATGATTGTCATTATGGCAATTGTTGGCGGCTTGATTGCTTACATTGCCGATAATATGGGCAGTAAAATAGGCAAGAAACGTATGTCAGTCTTAGGACTGCGACCAAAACACACTTCCATTTTACTTACCGTATTAAGCGGGATGATGATTTCTGTTATCACCATAGGTGTGATGGCTATTTCTTCTGACAGTGCCCGTACAGCTTTGTTTGGTATGGAGAAGATAAGGGCAGAGCTAAAATCTTTGAATGAAGAAAAAGGAATTGCTCAGGATGCTCTTGCTAGGGCGAAGGTAGAAGTAGAAGAAAAAAATAGAATCATCAGTGACCTGGACGAAAAAATTAGAGAAAGTACTCGTGCCAATGATGAGATGGAAACAAAATTGGCAGATGCTAATACTAAATACGACATTGCTCAGAAAGAAGTGGCAGACCTAACTGCTTCCAGAGAGCTGCTGACTTCTGAAGTTGTAGCTTTAGAAGAAAGTACTGCGCAATTGCGTCAGGGTATCATCTCCATGCGTGAGGGGCAAGTCTTTTACCGCGCGGGAGAGGTTGTCTATGCAGGAATTATGCGTGGTGGCTTGAGTCATGATGAGAATGTTGCACAAGTAAATTGGCTGCTTGATAACGCCAATGCTTCTGTTCTAAACCGTTTGGGGATAGAAGAGAAGGATGAAAAGCTACAAGCTATTTGGCTTTCTAAGCGTATTGTAGACCAAGCAGTGTCAGTTCTTGATAGAAGTAAGGGCAATATGTTCTTCCGCGTGCGTACCATCGCCAATATTATTGTTGGTGAGGTTGTGGTATGCGATATCGAGATGACGGATAACCAATTTATTTATCCGGATAACACTTTGATTCTGAGTGAAAAGGTTGATCTGAAAAAGCTCGAGGGTGGTTATGATGCTGTAATCATGAACTTCCTGAACAAGGTGAACCATAAAGCTGTAGATGCCGGCGTATTGCCTGACCCGATTACCGGAAAGGTAGGTAATTTGGACGCTACAACAATGATTGAAGCAAGCAATGACATGCGTCGTATTGGCGGCAAAGTAATTTTAAAAGCCTTTGCTCGTGGTGATATTACTACGGCGGGACCTGTAAGATTGCGTTTGGAAGTAGTTGATGATAATGACTAAGCTTTACTTGGGTGTTGACCCGGGAAGAAGTAAAACAGGTTTGGCTCTGGTAGATGAAATGGGGAGAATTTTCTCCTTGCAGATTGCCGATAGCCAAAACATCGACAATGAAATAGTGAATTTTTTAGAAACTAATTGCCCGGCACAGATTGTGCTGGGCAATGGTACTAATAGCAGTAATATTGGGCAAGCCGTACAAAAGGTGTTGCCCGATGTGGCGCTTACCATTGTGGATGAGAAACATAGTACGGAAGAAGCGCGTACCCTGTACTGGCAGGAAAACCCGCCCCAAGGCTGGCGTAAGCTTGCGCCTTTGGGGATGCTTGTACCGCCAGTACCCTTGGATGCGTATGCAGCAGTAATTTTAGTAAGACGTTTTTTGGAGGGCAAGAATGAGTGATTTAACAACATTAACCTGTCAGGAATTTTTGAGCAAGCTTGCCTCTAACGCTCCCACGCCCGGTGGTGGCGGTGGAGCTGCCATGGCTGGGGCTCTAGCAGTAGCACTTACATCCATGGTAGGTAACTTAACTGTTGGCAAGGAAAAGTTTGCAGAGCATGAAGCAGAGGTGCAGGAGATTTTGCTCCAAGCCGAAGCCTTGCGTACCCAATTTTTGCAACTTGTGAATGCAGATGCAGAAGTGTTTAATGCTTTTATGACTTGCTATAGATTGCCCAAGGCTACTGATGAAGAAAAATTAAAGCGTAACCAAGCCATCCAAAACGCTGCTAAGCAGGCAGCAGAGGTTCCCCTGCAAATTGCAGAAGCAAGCTTAAAGGTAATGCACATTGCGAAACGAATGGCAGAGATAGGTAACCCTACCGCCATTACTGACGCCGCGGTTAGTTCCATTATGGGTAGGGCAGCACTGCGCAGCGCAGTTTATAATGTTATAGTAAACTTGAAGCTGATTAAAGATGAAGCTTACAATCAAGAAATGTACGTTAAGCTAGACGCAATGCAAAATGAGGCGGTAGCACTGGAGCAGGAAACACTCCTTGTAACCAATGCAGTGTTAGGTTAAAGTATTGACTAAAAAGTTTATTTAGAATATAATAAATTGTCAATGGAAAGGTGGCCGAGTGGTTTAAGGCTCTAGTCTTGAAAACTAGCGAGGTGCAAGCCTCCGTGGGTTCGAATCCCACCCTTTCCGCCAAA
>JAFTMR010000073.1 GCA_017452325.1 Phascolarctobacterium sp.
CGCCCAAAGATGCCACCATCACCTAACACTTCCTTGTTATGAGCATATACAACTTCCCAACCCAAAGTGTTTTGCAATAAATTGGCAGCACTACCTTGTATTAACTTGTTTTCGCAGTACTCGTTACTCATAAACTACACCTACCAAAATAAATCTTTCGTTATAATTTTGCAACCGACATTATTGTCGGTCACAAATAAAATTTTCACTGATATGTTCCCGACATTAGTGTCGGGAACATATTACACCTCTACTTCTCCACGCATAAGCTTCGGTAACAAGCGGTCACGTGCTTCTTGCAGAAATTTACATTGCTTATTCAACAATGAAATCCTTTCAAAAATTGGTCTTACCATCTTATCAAATCTATTTAAAACACTATTTTCAGGAACAATAATCTTTGCTTCTTCAAAGTGACTTGGTTTTACAGCAGGATAAGCTGCACCATTAGTACAGTTTATCAAGTAACCTACAAACTCATCTCTTGTTACCAAACAGTACAAAAACGAATAAGGCACTTTATTTGAAGATATTATCGCAAATCCTGTAGAATATACATTAGTATACTCTGGGTTCAAAATCAAAGCATAAGACCTTAAATTCGGTCGAACCATTCCCCAAATTATATCTCCATTTTTCGCAATCCTTTTCGCTCTACCTGGAGCATCATTTATACTATAACGTTTTACATTTGTTATTGTTCCCTTACTTACACTACTTAAATCTATATAATCAATAAAACTTTCGTTATAATCATTCGTCATATAATTTGTATTAACAGAAGCAATTTCATCTAACCTTTTTTCTTCCCACCCCACTGGCAATCCATCAAAAATCTCAACATCTTCATGTCCAGGAAAGCGCAAATCAACAAACCACTCTCTATATAATCTTTGAGCAGCTTCCTCTAAAAGTTTTATTTGTTTCTGGTTGTTTTCGATAAGATTGTCATAATGACTTAGAATATTTGCTATATTATCTTGAACATTTAGAGTTGGAACATCGACTTCTATTTGGGATAACTCACTCGATCTTATTCCTTTAACATTTGTTCCAGATACAATGGCACCTATCGCAGTTCGTCCTGCTAACGATTTCATCCAATAATAATAAAATAAAGGATTGCATTCTCTTTTATTTAATCTAACCCTAATAATAGATGACTCAAACACCATATCTTCTTTGGGTTTTTTTATAATACTTACTTTTCCAGCACCTGATTCTACCAACGAACGTCTAGCAAATAATAAGTCTCCGTCCAAAAGGTTATAGTTATCTTTCTCTTGTTCAGTAACTTCTATTCTCTGTGTATCATAATTGTTAAAAACGCCATAAGCAAAGATTTCTCCCATATTTATTATTTTAGTCCCGGTACCATGAAATTCTTTGCTTTTATACAAACCATTCTTTGTAGGTATTAAAAACAGTTCTGAAAAAACTTTTTTCTCCCACTTCATAACCCCATCTCCTTCAAATTCTTGGAAATGGTTTCCATCAGTACGTTACTTTCCTCTTGCAAAACCAAAAGTTCTTGGTGAATTTCTTGCATACGTTCTGCAAAATTCACACCATCATCAGCGACAGGTGCTACGCCAACATAAGCACCAGGAGTAAGACTGTAGTTCTTTTCTGCAATTTCACTTCTGCTTGCAATTTTGCACAAGCCAAGTACATCTTGGTATTCGCCTTCTCCAAATTTAGAGTAAAGCCAATCCGCTTCCTTAGCCACGGTAAGTACTTCTCCAAAAAAGGCAATCTCTTCATCGTATTGTGCACGCAGATATTTTTTCTCTTTCTTTGGTGCTTCTTCCACAGCTTCTTTAGCCTTAGTACGCACACTTTCAATAAAGGATTGCAAATCTACAATGGTATTAGCAAAATCCATACCGTCATGCAAAGCCAAAGCAAAGTCTTTATTTTGTTTTACTGTACCATATTCTCGTAAAACCACACGATATTCAGCAATCAAGTTTTGATATTTGCTTACTTCCCCACGATACAACCAAACTATAGCGTTCAAGTTTTTCAGTTGCCAATCAGTCCATTCGTTCAAGGTACGGTCAACAACGGTAAAATAGTTACGCGCATCAATGAATAAAACTTTATCCCTAATTTCTTCTTTTTTCGCCTTATCAAAGAACCATAGAGAGCATGGCAAGGAAAGCGTGTAGAAGAAATTGTTTCCAACGCTTATCATTACATCAACATCACCAGTTTCAACCAGTTGTTGTCTAATATCTTTATCTTTGCTTTGACTATCAGTAGCAGAAGAAGCCATAACAAAGCCTGCTCTGCCGGTTTCTTTCAAGTAGGCATAGAAGTATTGAATCCACAAATAGTTGGCATTACCAACCATCTTGCTCTTTTTGTTCACGCTTGGCAAGCCAAAGGGTAACCTGCCTGCGTTGCTTGCAGTTTCAGAATTTACTTTGTCAACATTAAACGGTGGGTTAGCCATTACATAATCACATTGACCAACCAAGTTATGAGCATCATTGTAAAAAGTATTTGCTTCGTCACCAGATTTAATTTTACCGTTCAAACCATGAACAGCAATGTTCATTGCACAAAGCTTGGCATTAAATTCTGCCTTTTCTTGTCCGTAGAAAGTCATTTGGGTATTAGCAACCATTCCTGCAGAATTTACAAAGTCACCAGTTTGGACAAACATACCACCGCTGCCACAAGCAGGATCAAGAAGTACGCCTTTCTTCGGTTCCAGAATGTTAACAATCATTCTAACCAAGGACTTGGGAGTAAAGAACACTCCATCGTCAGACGCAACACTCTTTGCAAATTTGCCAAGGAAGTATTCGTAAATACGACCAAGCACATCACCGCCAACATCGTTGAGCGCATCATTGTTAAAGTTTTTCAGCAAGTCGTACAATACTTTGTCAGGCAAGCTATTGTAATTTTTCGGAAGTACGCCTTTTAACTGCTCACTTTGCGCTTCAATCAAAGTCATTGCATTATTCAAGGCTTCGCCCAAACTGTTAATAGGTTGTCCGTTTTCAGCAATTAGCCCCATGGAAGCAACATTCTCTTTCAGTTCCAACAAATATTTATATTGTGCCATCTCCGGTAGAAAGAGCGCACTTTTTTCTTTGAAATGAGATTCTTGTACCTTGAAAGGACGGTCAGGACGAGAAGGATGTTCTTTTAAAATTTGTTCGTACACCATTACATATCTGCTGTATGCGTAACGCAAGAACAACAAGCCAAGTACAGGCATACAATATTCAGCAGAAGTTAATTTGGAATTAGCACGCAGGTCATCTGCCGCATCCCACAGTTGTGCTTCTAATACTTTAAGACTTTTATTATCCATAGTGTTCCTCACTGATTAGTTTTTCAAAATATACTTATAAAAATTATAGCACATCCGTTGCGTTTCTAAAACAACATAGAAACTATATCTGCACATAGCTTTTCGCAATTCTTTCACTATTACAATTATGATTTTCACCACCCAGAGTGAAAATTCACTTGCGTATAGTGATTTTTTATATATAATATAATTATAGAAGGAGGTTTTACGAATGGCTTTATTTGAATCTGAAAAAGTAGAATTTAAATTACAAGTAACTGATGATTTATATAAAGAAGTAATTGCCTTCGCTAACACTATGGGCGGAACTATTTATGTTGGTATAGATGATAATGGTAATGTAGTTGGAGTAAACAATATTGATGAAACATCCAATCGTATAACAAATGGAATACGCGATTCTATTCATCCAGATATTACTATGTTTGTAAAATATACTCTGCAAGAAGATAGTGTCATTCGCATAAATGTTTCTGAAGGCACTTACAAACCTTATTACTTAAAATCAAAAGGATTAAAACCTACTGGCGTGTTTATTCGTCAAGGTACATCTATTGCTCCAGCTTCTCCAGAACAAATTAGACAGATGATTAAAAACACTGATGGCGATGTATTTGAAGAGATGCGTTCCATAGAACAAGAACTTTCTTTTAACGATGCAAAAAAAGATTTTGCACTTCGTGATATCGCTTTTGATGAAAGTAAATATGTAGCTTTAGGACTACGTAATATTTACGATAACTCATATACAAATTTAGCTTTAATTTTATCTGACCAATGCCCTTACACAACGAAAGTCGCTATTTTTGGAGACGATGATAACACTGCATTAAAAATAACCAAAGAATTTTCCGGTTCCATCTTCAAACAACTCAATGAAGCATATTCTTTTATTAGTCTTGCCAACAATACTCGTTCAGATATACAGGGATTATATCGCATTGATAAAAAAGACTATCCAGACGAGGTATTACGCGAAGCATTGCTTAACTCCTTAATACACAGGGACTACAGTTTTAGCGGTAGCGTTATCATAAACATTAATGATAGTAATATGGAATTTATTTCACTCGGTGGATTAGTCCCAGGATTATCTCCTGAAGATATCCGTGCCGGAATTTCTCAACCACGTAACAAAAACTTAGCAGCCATCTTCCATAGATTAAAGCTCATAGAATCTTACGGTACTGGCATTAGAAAAATATTTAAAAATTATAAAGACCTTGCTTATGAACCACGTATCCTTACGACACCAAACACCTTCAAACTCGTTGTACCTAATATGAATAAAACATTACGGGTTTCAGAAAGCAAAGACGCTACTAATGTTTATTTGCCCGTCACCCCTCAAATGAAAGCTGTTTTAAAATATTTAGAAGAGCATAAGGAAATAAGAGACGACGAACTGCAAAAATTATTAGGTATCAAAAAAACTCGCGCCTATCTTTTAGTAAAACAAATGGAAAAATATAATCTCATTTCTACAATAGGTAGAGGCGCACACAAATACTATGTTATGAAAGACAAATAAACCTACAAAAACAGGCTCCAACTTCCGAAGAAGTCAGAGCCTGTTATTTTTTATTCTTCCCCTTGATAAACGGAAAGTGCTTCCAACGCCAGTGCGTAGCCTGCAAAACCTAAACCGCAAATTTGTCCGATACAGCCTGCCGCAGTTACGGATTTATGACGGAACTCTTCGCGAGCGTGAATATTGCTGATATGCACTTCGATAGCAGGGATATTCACTGCCTTCAAGGCATCAAGTACTGCTACGCTGTAATGGGTAAGCGCCGCCGGATTTATAACAATACCATCGTAAACGCCGTAAGCTTTTTGGATGGCGGTGACAATATCGCCCTCGTAATTGCTTTGCACCAAATCCACATGCACGCCTAATTTATCGGCAGCAGACTCGATATATGCACACAAGCTTTTAAAATCACGACGACCATAAATATTTTTCTCACGCACTCCCAACATATTGATATTGGGACCATTCAACACTAAAATCTTCTTCATTATTTTACCCCCCTGACGTAGTTAACCAGTTTTTCCACTGTTTCTTCAGACGGACCATTGTTACCAATGATGTAGGTTGCGTACTCTTTATAAAGAGCAATGCGGTCTTCGTACAACTTGAACAAGCGCAGCTTGTCTTCGCACAAAAGGGGACGCACCACATCGTTAATGGTTTCGTAAATTTTTTCCGGCTTACGGTCGATGAAAACGATAACTCCGTTTTCGGAAAGCAGCTTCATATTTTCAGGACGGATCACTGCCCCGCCGCCAGTTGCAATGATTACGCCATCCTTCTCCGCCAGATATTTTAGCGTGCGGGTCTCTGCTGCGCGGAAGGCCTCTTCACTTTCCGCAAAGAAGTCCTCAATGCTGCGATGCTCCCGCATTACCAGCACTTCATCTGCATCAAAGAAGTCACGCTGCATTTCTTCTGCCAGTTTTCTACCGAAGGTCGATTTACCACAGCCAGGCATACCAATCAAAATTATATTTTTCATATGCTACGCTCCAATTCAGTCATAATCCTTACGATTAGCTGACTATCGTAAGTTTTTCCCTGCCAAATTTCCTGCGCCGCCACAGCCTGCGCCACAAGCATAAACAAACCATTCACGTATTTCTTGCCTGCGTCCTTCGCCTGTTTCAAGAACAAGGTTTCCACAGGATTATAGATTAAATCTACTGCTGCCTCGAAGTTTGCGCACACCTTAGCGCTTACGGGAGCAGCTTCCACTTTGGGATACATACCAACGGGAGTGCAGTTAATGATTACATCCCCTCGCGAATCTTCCAAAGTAGCGTAGTCAATTACTTTACAATTAGGTGCTATTTCCAGAAAGTGTTGGTCAACGCTTTGAGGCTCGCGGGTTACAAGGTAAATCTCCTCAGCTTCCTTATCTGCCAAATATTTCATTACTGCGCGGGCAGCACCACCACTACCTAAAACCACAGCAATTTTTCCAGTGATGGCAATGTCGTTGTATTCTAACATTCTGCCAAAACCGAAGTAGTCAGTGTTAAAACCAAAAGCACCCTCCGCAGTGAACTTGATGGTATTCACTGCGCCAATAGCTTTCGCTTCGGGAGCAATGCTATCTAACAAAGGCATTACGGAAATTTTATGGGGAATGGTTACGTTACTGCCTGCGTAGGTAGTGCGCATTCCCATTACTCTTTCAGGCAAAGCTTCCAGTTCCGTTTCCAGTAAACCGTAAGTGCCTTCAACACCAGTATATTTAAAAAACAGTTCATGAATTTTGGGTGATAAGCTGTGTCCCAGCTTGCCACCTAACAAACCATACTGCATAAAGCTCATTCCTTTCGGTCGTCAGCACGATAGTTACCCAAAATTTTGAAATAGGTACAATTATTGCGTACTGCTTCAAAACCGTCTATTACGTCCGGATCTTCCAAATTTCCTTTCAAATCAACATGGAAGAAATATTCCCAAGATTTCCCCTCCATAGGGCGGGATTCTATATTTACCATGTTCAAACCGCGATGATGCAAATGTCCCAAAGTTTTATACAAGGAACCGGCTTCGTGCTTAACTGCAAAAACAATGGTGATCTTATTCGCCACAGGCACCTTCTCCTGTTTTTTGGCGATAATAACAAAACGGGTAGAGTTATTGGAATTGAAGTTAATATTTTCTGCCAAGATTTTTAAGCCGTACAGCTCCGCTGCCTTCTTACCTGCAACTGCAGCAAGGGTAATATCCTTTTGTTCAGCAACGGTTTCCGCACTCTTGGAAGTGCTAAAATAAGGGATTTGTTCAATCTGGGGATGGTCTTTAAAAAATTCCTTGCTTTGAGCCAAGCCTTGGGGATGGCTATAAACCTTGGTAATAGTATTCAGGGTAGCATCACCGTAACCCAAAAGGTTCTGTTCAATCTTGATGCAACGCTCGCCCACGATACTGCAATCAAATTTACGCAGCAAGTCGTAAACCTCTGTAATACCGCCAGTAGATGAGTTTTCGATAGGGATAACACCGTAATCAACTTCACCCCTGCTTACGGCAGTAATTACTTCTTCAAACAGATTGAAGTGCTTGCGCTCGTAATCCTGCCCAACAAAATAATCTTCCAAGGCTTGATGGGTGAAGGAACCGGGAACACCAAAGCAGGCGATTTGCAAGGTGCGGTCGCTTACCTTCGCCAGTTCTGCTTCTTCCAGCACACAAGCAGCGTCCATAATGCTGTGCATAATGGTTTCTACCGCAGGCACGTAATCCTTGTTTTCCAAAAATCCCGTTACCTTTTCTACAACCTTTGCTTCGCGCGCCTTGTCTTTTACCGGAATCCCCTTAGATTTTTTGTATTCGGCAACCTGCATTACCAAGCCCAAACGTGCTTCCAAAATAGCAGCAAGCTGTCGGTCAACCTTATCTATTTCTTTGCGGATAACTTCCAAATCCAATTCTGCCATAGTATCATTTCCATTTCTTCGCTTCTAAAAGTAAATCCCACATAGTCCAAGCAGTTACTGCTTCAATAACGGGTACTGCTCTTTGCACAATGCAGGGGTCGTGTCTGCCGACAATGGTTAAAGTGGTATCCTTATGCTCCTGCAAGCTAATAGTTCTTTGCTCGCGGGAGATGGAAGGTGTCGGTTTAATCGCCACTCGGAAAATTACAGGCATACCATTGGTAATGCCACCGGTAATACCGCCATTGTGATTAGTTTCTGCCACAACCTTACCGTCTTCATAATGGAGCTGGTCATTGGCTTCTGCACCGGTCATAGTGCTAATAGCAAAACCGTCGCCAAATTCTACACCCTTTACCGCAGGCACGCTAAAGAGGACGTGACTCAAGCGGCTTTCCACAGAATCAAAATAGGGAGCGCCTAAACCAGCAGGCACGTTGGTAACAGCTGCTTCGATAACGCCGCCAACACTATTCAGATTTGCCTTGGCTTCTAAAATCTTTGCCTGCATTTTTTCGCCAATAGCATCATCCAGTACGCAGAAGTCTTTACCATTAAGCTCTGCAATTTTCTTATCATCAATCCCCAATGGGTTAAAGTTTTCTTCCTTTATATCTGCAATTTGCAGAATATGTGCGCCAACTAAAATTCCTGCTTGCGCCAGCGCCTGCTTCGCTACCGCACCCATGAAAACCAGAGGCGCAGTCAGGCGACCGCTAAAATGCCCGCCACCACGATAATCGTTAAAGCCCTGGTAACGGACAAAGCCTGCGTAATCCGCATGGCCGGGACGCATCTTATCTTTCAAAATGCTATAGTCCTTAGAATGTTGGTCACTATTTTTAATTACCACGCACATGGGAGTACCTGTGGTGTAGCCTTCAAAAAAACCACTTTGAATGGCAAAACTGTCACTCTCCTTGCGTTGGGTAGAAAGCTGGTTCTTACCCGGAGCGCGACGTGCCATTTCTTTTTCGATGGCTTCTAAATCTAATTGTAATCCGGGCGGTACACCATCAATAACCAGACCGATGGAAGCGCCGTGGGATTCGCCATAGATTGCCATTTTGATATTTATTCCGTAAATTCCACTCATGCCAGCACCTCAATCTTACCGCCAACCTGTTTGTAATCCTGCCAGAATTCAGGATAGGATTTTTGCACGCTGCTTGCACCTGTCAGGGTGAAAGGTTCAACGCACTTTTGCGCAGCGATCGCCAAGCTCATGGCAATACGATGGTCGTTCCAGGCATCAACCTCTGCGCCACCACGCAAGCCTTCAGGCTTACCTTTTATAATCAAACCTTCGGGAAGTTCAGTAATATCTGCTCCCAATTTGTTAAGCTCTTGAGTAATCGCCGCCAGTCTATCACATTCCTTAATACGCAAGCGACCGGCGTTGATGATTTCTGTTGTGCCTTCGCTTACCGCAGCCAATACGGTCAGCACAGGGATAATGTCGGGGCAGTTAGCACCGTCAATAATTGTTGCCTTGGTAGTTTTGCTAATGGTTACTACATCAGTACCTTGAACGGAGATATCCGCAGCCATACCTTCCATAATAGGAACTACTGCCTTATCCCCTTGCAGGGAAGTGTAGTCAACACCGCTACAGGTTACTGCTTCGCCCAAGCTTCCACCTACTGTCCAGAATGCTGCTTGAGACCAGTCGCCCTCAACATTACTATCCATTGCTTGATATTTTTGTCCACCGCGTACAAGATAACGACGATGAGCATTGTTTTCATTAATAATTTTGATACCGTATTTTGCCAAACAGCTTAAAGTCATATCCACATAAGCTGCAGATTCCAACTCAGAAGTAATTTCGATAACAGAGTCACATTCAAGTAAAGGCAGTGCAAAAAGCAAACCGCTAACGTATTGACTGCTTACATTGCCGGGCAATTGGTACAAACCTGCTTGCAAGCGACCGTTAACGGTCAAAGGCAGTTGTCCACCCTCTGCAGTTGCGTATTCTAAACCTTGCTTAGCAAAAATATCATAGTAAGCATTCAAAGGACGGCTCACCAATTTACCATGACCGGTAAAGGTGAAAGCTTCGTTCAAAAGTGCTCCCAAAGGAATAAAGAAACGCAAAGTAGACCCGGATTCACCACAATCCGCGCCTGCTTCTGCTGCTCTTAACTTTCCTGTGCCAGTTACCTTCAACGCGCTACGCCCTGCAAATTTGCTAGGCACATCCTCAATGACTACGCCCAAAGCACGCAAGCAACGACAAGTTGCCTCAATATCCTTGGACATACTGATATTATCTACAACACTAGTGCCTGCTGCCAGCCCTGCACAGATAATTTCCCTGTGCCCCATACTTTTGGAGGAAGGAGCAAGCACTGTTCCTTTTAACTTCGTCGGAATGATACGGATTTTTTCCATGATTTACCCCAGATAGTTTGGCACTTCCTGCCAATTTATTTTATGCAATCTACCGTTGCCAATTTCATCTAACACAATCAGCGTAATGCTGTTGCCACTTTTCTTCTTATCCTTCGCCATTGTGCCTAAGAGTTCAGACTTCGCCACACCTGCTTCGATAGGAAGATTATATTTTTTCAAGACCTCTGCAATTCTTTCCGCAGTACCATCAGGAGTCATACCCAATTCTTCAGTACGCTTAGTGATTTGATACATACCGATAGCAACACCTTCACCATGAGTATATTCCCCATAGCTATAGTGCTGTTCTACAGCGTGACCTAAGGTATGTCCAAAATTCAAAATACCACGCAAGCCTGTATCAAACTCATCTTGTTCAACGATGCTTGCCTTAATAGCGCAACAAGTTGCTACAACGCTACCAATGTCTGCCAACAGCTCTGCATCATTTTCGTAAGCAGCAATCTTGTCAAACAGAGCATCATCTTGAATACAGCCATACTTAATTGCTTCTGCCAGACCGTCGTGCAAGAAACGGACGGGCAAAGTCGCCAACAGATTAGTGTCAATGAACACGCCCTTCGGTTGATAGAAAGCACCTGCCAAATTTTTGCCAGCTTTTAAATCTACGGCTACCTTACCGCCAACGCTACTATCTATTTGCGCCAGTAAAGACGTTGGAACTTGCACAAAAGCAATGCCACGCATGAAGCTTGCAGCCGCAAAGCCACCTAAGTCACCTACAACGCCGCCACCTAAAGTTACCAGCACGTCACTGCGGGTCAAGCCACTTTCTGCAATTTGCTCCAACACATTGCTAAGCACTTGCATATTCTTGCTTTGTTCCCCTGCTTCGATGGTAACAATAGTTGCAGGCAGCCCTGCTTCCGTCAAAGATTTTTGCAATGCTTCTCCGTAAAGAGGTGCAACATTAGTATCGCTGACAATTACCGCCTTCTGTGCCTTGGGTACGAGGGCAGCTACCTTACCGCCAATTTGCGGTAAAAGTCCTGCACCAATTTCTATATCATATGCATGTTTTCCTAAATCAACATGAATCTTCTCCATTAGTAGAGTTCCTTTCTTCTGGCAGCAGCAACACGCATCATATCCTTCATCTGCTCGCCATCACCTGCACGCAATGCCTTACGCCACAGGTCAAGCTGTTCAATATATTTATCAATTTCGTCAGCAACCTTTTCCTTATTGGCAAGGAACAAGCTACACCACAATTCCGGATTAATATCTGCTACGCGAGAACCATCCTTAAAGCTGCCTGCTACAAAGAACTTGGTCTTATCATTGTAAGAGATACTGTTCATCAACGCCACTGCAGTAACGTGAGTCAAATTACTGGTGTAGGCAATGATACGGTCGTGTTCTTCGGGAGTTACCCTTACAGTATTACGACAGCCTAAAGCCATGGCAAATTTTTCTAGCCACTGTACAGTTTCTTCCCTGTTATGTTTTTCAGGAACAATGATGTAATTGGCATCACGGAAAATTTCTGCCTCAGACATTCCCAGTCCACTGCCTTGACGCCCCGCCATGGGATGACCGGAGATAAATTCCATACCAACCTTCAATTCAGCATGAGCATCCTTAGTCAATGTTCCTTTAATACCGGAAACATCCGTAATCAAAACATCATCTTTAAAATATTGCACATTGTTGCGTAAGAAATCCACGATGCTTTCCGGATACACAGCGCAAATAATTACATCTGCTTCTCGCAAAGCCTCGTTAGGCTCCGTCAGTACAAGGTTAGCAAGTCCCAAACGTTGCACTTGCAGAGCAACCTCTTTATCAATTTCTACTGCAATTATATTTTTAACACCGAGGTTGCGTAAAGCCTTGGCATAGGAACCACCTATAAGTCCCATACCGATAATGGCAAACTTTAGCTGTTCCCACTTGGTGCTTCTACCGCGCTTGGTAATCTCTACAACTTGCTCTATGACTTCATCTTCGCCCAAGGTACTAACTTCAAAACCGCTAGTATCACCTACGATACCAAACAAAGTAATATTAGCACCTTTACTTTCGTGAATGATAAAGCCCTGATTTTCTAGTTTAACTCTAACCCTTAGCTTCGCTTCTTCCGGAACATTGGGTTTAAATACGATTATCATAATCTTTTCTTCCTTTATATACTAACCCATCAGCCACTTTATGACAGCTTCCCCAACAAGGACGTCATTAAAGCTCTCTACCCACAATTTGAGCAATGCCTTTCAGCTCACCCATCAAACGAGCGAAGCGTTCCGGTTTTAAAGATTGGGCACCGTCGCACAAAGCATGTTCAGGATCGTTATGTACTTCAATCAACAGACCATCTGCACCAACAGCCACTGCTGCTTTTGCCAAAGGCTCTACCATCCACCACAAACCTGCTGCATGACTGGGGTCAACAACTACGGGCAAATGGCTCAACTTTTTAACCGCAGGGATGGCACTCAAATCCAAAGTGTTACGAGTGTAAGTTTCAAAGGTTCTAATACCACGCTCACACAGAATAACATTTTCGTTACCACCAGCCATAATGTATTCTGCGGACATAATCCATTCCTCGATAGTCGCGGAAAGACCACGTTTCAGCAAAATCGGAGTGCGGGTTTTACCCAACTCTTTTAAAAGTTCAAAGTTTTGCATATTACGAGCACCTACTTGGATAAGGTCAACATCTTCTACGAAGCGTTCAATCTTATCAGCGCTCATAATCTCGGTAACGATTGGTAAACCTGTTTCTTCTCGAGCAGCCTTCAAATAATCTAAGCCTAATTCCTTCAAGCCTTGGAAGCTGTAGGGAGAGGTTCTAGGTTTAAAAGCACCACCACGCAACAATGAAGCACCACCCAATTTAACAGATTGTGCTACAGAAGTTACCTGTTCAACGCTTTCAACTGAGCAGGGACCGGCAATAACCTGAATCTTACGACCGCCAATAGGTACTCCTGCCACGTCAATAACACTGTCTTCTGGATGGAAGGCACGATTAGCACGTTTAAACGGCTCCTGCACGCGCATAATCTTTTCAATGCAATCATCAGAAATCAAAGTGCGCATATCAAAGGCACTGGTATCACCAACAATACCATACAGGGTAACATTCAAACCATTACTTTCATGAATCTGAAAGCCTTGATTTTCTAATTTAGCTCTTACCTTCAATTTTGCTTCTTGGGCTGCACCTGGTTTAAATACAATAATCATAATTTGTTCGCTCCTTTACTATCCTACAATTCTACAATACTACTCTATAGCTTAAGCGAAAGCTTAACATAGACAACTACAATTCTACGAACCCCTTACAGCTCCCCTATCAGAGGAGCCATATTTTTTACTTAGAGGTCGCGGCCTACAATTTGGGCGATACCCTTCAATTCGCCCATCAAACGTGCGAAACGCTCCGGTTTCAAAGATTGAGCACCATCACATTTTGCATGTTCAGGGTCATTGTGTACTTCAATAAGTAAGCCGTCTGCGCCAACAGCAACTGCTGCTTTTGCCAAAGGCTCTACCATCCACCACAGACCTGCTGCGTGGGACGGGTCAACGATTACCGGCAAATGGCTGAGCTTTTTAACTGCGGGAATAGCGCTCAAGTCCAAAGTGTTGCGGGTATAATGTTCAAAAGTACGAATACCGCGTTCACACAGGATAACGTTTTCGTTACCGCCAGCCATAATATATTCTGCGGACATAATCCATTCCTCGATGGTTGCAGAAAGACCACGTTTCAGCAAAATCGGAGTACGGGTTTTGCCCAGCTCTTTCAAAAGTTCAAAGTTTTGCATATTGCGTGCGCCTACTTGGATAAGGTCAACATCTTCTACAAAACGTTCAATCTTATCGGCACTCATAATCTCGGTTACGATGGGTAAACCAGTCTCTTCCCTTGCTGCTTTCAGATAATCAAGACCAAGCTCTTTTAAACCTTGGAAGCTATAGGGAGAAGTTCTAGGTTTGAACGCGCCACCACGCATCAAGGTTGCGCCACCAAGCTTAACGGATTTAGCAACAGTGATTACCTGCTCTTGACTTTCAACAGAGCAAGGACCTGCAATAACCTGAATCTTACGGCCACCAACTGGTACTCCAGAAACGTTAACAACACTGTCATCCGGATGGAAAGCACGGTTAGCACGTTTGAAAGGTTCAGAAACACGCAGTACTTTTTCAACGCAATCATAAATGCGCAACATATTGATATCTAAAGCACTGGTGTCACCGATAATTCCGTAAATAGTAGTATTAATACCGTTAATTTCATTAATCATATAGCCTTGATTCTCAAGGTTTTGCTTAATACCAGCCTTAGTTTCTTGGGGTGCATTAGGTTTGAATACTATTACCATAAAAATTCTCTCCTTTGTGTTCATGTAAGCTTAATTTTACCCTGCAGATGATGCTGTAAGTATCATTCTTAAAAGCTTACTACCACGATTATTTACCTCCCTAGGTAATGTATCGCCGCTCGCTTAAAATAAAAAGGGCTCTCGTAAGAGAGCCCTTGTAAAAAACATATCTGTCGTGGTGATTATAACCTATCACCTAAAAGGCACTGTTTACGATTAATCTGCATATGAATCTTGGCAAGCAAAAAAGCCGGTGCTAAAGTAAAAGCTAAAGTCCGGTGCAAAGTAGCCGTATTCAATTGCAGAATTTCTTAAAACAATGTCCATTTCAATTCACCTGCAAAAAAGATTACACCTTTGTGTTCAAAAGCTATTGAGGTAATTCTATACTTTTAGTGCACAACAGTCAAGAAAAACGCAACATTTAGTTTTCTGAATTTTATTTTGACACAGAAGTGTAAACTTCTTTACATAGACAACAAACATTACAAGCATAAACTTGAAAGCTAGTAAAGCTTAGATAACAGGAAATTTGTGAATCGCTTTTAATTATTTTGTGATTAACTCAATAAGTTTTAAGGTCATACGGCAGGATTTCTCGCCTGCTCCCAAGGGCCAGAACTCACAATTAGAGTGGAAGTTGTGCGCTCCGGTGAAGTAGTTGGGGGTCAAAATACCTTTGGTAGAAATAAAGCTACCATCAGTGCCGCCACGCATAGCAATTGTTTTAGGAGTAATCTCCAACTCTTCCATAGCTTGATAAATGTAATCAATACATTTTTTGTTATCTTCGCGGATGGCATCAGCAATATTTCCGTAGGTGTCGCTCATGGTCAGCTCGATAACTGCCTTAGGATGGCGCAGCTTCAAGAAGTTAACAGCATTTTTAATTTGCTCCTTCCGAGCTTCATACAAGGCTTTGTTGTGGTCACGAATGGCCATGCTTACACGTGCTTCGGACACATTGGAGGTAATACCTGTTACCCAAATGTAGCCTTCAGTACCTTCGGTGTGTTCCGGAGTTTGCATTCTGTCGAAGCTGTTAACCAAATCAGTTGCAACTAAGGTGGGGTTTACCAACACACCTTTAGCACTCATGGGGTGAGCAGTAACACCTTTGATATAAACCTCTGCGCTGCCAGCGTTAAAGGTTTCGTAAACTACTTCACCCAACTCGCAACAGTCAATAGTGTAAGCAAAATCCACAGGGAATTTTGCAAAGTCAATGTTCTTCGCACCTAAAAGACCAATCTCTTCATCAGGTACGAAGGCAACGTGAATATCTCCATGATAAATAGTTTCATCATTAGCCAAAGTTTCCAAAGCAACCATGATATTGGCAATAGCAGCTTTGTCATCCGCACCTAAAACGGAAGTACCATCACTAACAACAATATCTTCGCCAATATACTTCTCAATTTCAGGATGCTCGCTTACTTTCAAGAAGATTTGTTTTTCTTCGTTCAGGCAGATGTCACCGCCTTGATAGTTTTTTACAATGTGAGGATGAATATCTGCGTTGAGGCACACATCAACAGTATCAAGATGTGCACACCAACCAACTACAGGAACAGGGTGATGACCTTCCGGCAGATTAGCAGGCAGCTTGCCGGTCAGTACGGAATGCTCGCTAATTTCCAAGTCTACCAAGCCCAGCTCTGCCAATTCAGTTTTAAGCAGTTCAGCCAACTGGCGTTGTCCTTGGGTGGTAGGAACAGTTTTTACAGAAGCATCGCTTTGACTGGTAACTGCAACATAACGCAAGAAGCGTTCTAATAATTTAGCTTGCATAGTCATTTATAAAACCTCTTTTCCAAATTAACGTCTGGGATATACATAATCTGCTTGGAAGCCCAGAGGAATATCCAAACCCCAGAACAGGTAAAGCATAATAGTCAAGGTAATCAAAAGAGCAATGGTGTAAGGTAACATCATGGAACTTAATGTACCAATGCCTGCACTCTTACAATATTTTTGACAGTACAGAATAATCAACGGATAGAAGGCAAACATAGGAGTTACTACGTTTACAGCACTATCACTTACACGGAAAGCAACTTGGGTCAGCTCTGGAGAAATACCTACAGCCATCAACATAGGTACGAAGATGGGAGCAAGGATTGCCCATTTTGCAGAAGCGGAGGTGATAATCAAGTTCAGTAAGCCTACCAGAACAATAATACCGAAAACAGTAATTTGCGGGGGCAATGCCAAGGATTTCAAGAACTCTGCACCTGCAATTGCGATGAGTGCACCCATATTGGAGGCACCAAAAGCCCACAGGAATTGAGCAGCAAAGAAATAGAATACGATGAGCTGTACCAAGGTTTTGGTAATATTTTCCATAGCGTTGGTAACATCTTTAG
Organism: Phascolarctobacterium sp.; assembly: GCA_017452325.1. Taxonomy (GTDB): domain Bacteria; phylum Bacillota; class Negativicutes; order Acidaminococcales; family Acidaminococcaceae; genus JAHHUH01. The sequence continues at coordinate 16,905 of JAFTMR010000073.1, forward strand.
GAGATTTAAATTTACCAACCAAGATACCATAAACCAAGCCAACAGTACCGGTGAAGACAAAGAGCAGGGAAACGATGGATTGCATTACGGGAGCTTTAAAGCTGGCAATAACACCTGCCTTGTCGCGCCAAATGGAATCTTCCGGCATCAGAGCGATACCCAAGGCAACGGTCATTGCCAAAAGCACGCCGGAAGCAATGTAGAAAGCACGGTTTTCTTTGGGGGTAATTTCAGTATTAGCGTCCTCCCCTACGTCGATATCAGCATCCAAGGGGCAAGCTTTCCACAGCCAGGGTTCAGTAATTTTTTCAGTAACATACCAGCAGCTGGCAATTACGCCAAAGGTAGAAGCAAAAGCAAAAAAGTAATTGCACAATACGTTTACTTGATAAGTGGGGTCAATCAACTGCGCCGCACTTTGAGTGAAGCCTTGAATAACAGGGTCAATTGCGGACGGAGTATAGTTTGCCGCGAAAGCACCTGCAATACCGGCAAAGGAAGCTGCAATGCCGGACAAGGGATGCTTGCCGGAAGCATAGAACATATAAGCAGCAACAGGAATGATAATAACGTAACCGGTATCAGGGCCAATGTGGCTAAGCATGCCAGCCAAAATGATAATCGGGGTCAAGAGGAATTTGGGAGTAATAGCAAGCAGCTTTTTCAGACCGGTGTTGATATAGCCGGAGCCATCAGCAATACCGATACCCAAGGTAGCAACAATTACCATACCCAAGGGAGGGAATCCAGAATAATTGGTAACCATCTTACTCATCAGTAAAACGATATTTTCACCGCTGAGCATATTATTTACAACAATGTTTTTACCAGTGGTAGGATGCACATAATCAAAATGCATTTGGGAAAGAATTGCGGAGATTACGCAAACCAAAACAAATGCACCTACAAACAAAATGGTAATGTCAGGAATTTTATTGCCGACACGCTCGATAAGACCGAGAATGCCACCAACCTGTTGTTTTTCCTGAGTGTTCTTCATAGTTAAATCACTCCTTTTAAAATTTTCAGACACATTTTAGTATTATAGCATCTTTCTATGTTTATTTCAAAGCCTAAGCTCAAATTTTACAAAAGAAAAAGACGAGCTGTAGCTCGTCTTAAAATAACACTACTCTCTTTCTGCCAGCTCGCTTACAAAGGTAGAGCCAAGCACTAACACAGCACCAATGATACTGTAAATATCCATGCTTTCATTAAGCAGCACTGCAGAAAGTATTATTGCCACAATGGGATCGATATAGCTAAAGATGGCAACAGTTTGCGCCTTTAAACTTTGAATAGAGGAAAAGTACAGTGCATAGGTAAAACCTGTATGGACTATACCCACAACTGCCAAAAGCAACAGGCTTGTAGTATCAGGATGGAGAACTCCAAAATTTTCTACAGCCATTGTATAGGGAAACAATACCAGCGCCGCCAACCCCAACTGCATGATGGTCATATCATAGGCAGATATATTCTTAATAAACTTGTTGAGCAAGATTACAGTTGCGTATAAGCTTGCTGCCCCCACACCGCACAGGATACCGGTAAAATCCACGCCTGCCGTACCGCTTTGAACAACACCACTAACAAGCACCATACCTGTAAGCGCCATGGCAACGCAAAGCAATTTAATAGTCGTCAAACGCTCCTTTAGCACAAAGGGTGATGCCATCATTACGAAGATGGGAGCCATGTAATATGCAAGAGTAGCAGTTGCCACTGTGGTATAACGATAGGCCTCAAAAAGCAGAATCCAGTTAAAACCAATGCAAGCACCACTCATACCTAGGACCAACAGATTACGCTTAATAGCAGTTCTATCCAATCCCTGCCCTTTTGCGAAAACTATCAGCAGTAAAAACAAGGTACCTATAATGCCGCGTGCCAATGCAATAACCGTAGAGGGCAAGTCAATATTACGCACCAAGATACCAATGGTACCAAAGGTAATCATAGCAAAAATTATTTTAAACTTGGCCTGCAACTCGTTGTTAGTCATAAACACACGTCCTTATAAAAATTATCTGTCAAAAATTCTATGAATGGGTCCTGCTAGCCACGCTGCCCCCACAACCTTGAAGATATCCAAAGGTGCAAAGGGTAGCACTCCTACAAAGAAAGCCTCCTGCAAATCCATACCTGTCAACAGCATAAGCTGTCCTGCCCCCATGGCGTAAATTACAGGAATCCATATGCATACACCCACCAAGGAGTAACGCAAAAAATTGTAGCCCCTACCTTTTAAAAAGGCAATGGCAGTTGCCGCCACAAGGAAACCTAAAATGTAACCGCCCGTAGGGCCAAAGAGTTTTCCTGGGCCGGCAGTACCGCCGGTAAACACAGGTATGCCTGCCAAGCCGACCAGTATATAAACCAGCATTGTCATGAAGGCTTGTTTTGGGGTAAGCAAGAAGCCTACCAAATTTACAATTAAAGGTTGCATCGCTATGGGGGAAAGAGCGAATGGTAAGGGAATAATTATATATGCAGAAACACAGTTCATTGCTACCAAAAGAGCAATCTTCGTCATTTCAGCCGCCTTACTTACGGAACGGGTACGGGACATTTCTTCACCAGCTTTTCAAAAATTTAACTGTCCCTATTATAATAAAAGCAGCAGGCTTAGTCAACTTATAGTTTATGTTAAGTTAACTATGTCTGCCACCTCTTTGAATAATCTTCTCGCCAAAACGCTTCTTTAAACTATCAACAGTAGCGTTTCGCTGTAGAAGCCTTGTATCTTCCTCAAAGCCAAGGCTACCACATCTCCCGTCTGATAAATTAGAAACCGTCACTCCTAAAAGACGTACTCCGTTTTTATAATTAACCTCTTGCAGAAGCTTCACTGCCAAAGCAAAAATCTCCTCGTCGCAAGAAATATCCCCCTCGCCACTGATGCTACGGGTAATAATTTTAAAATCAGAAGACTTTATTTTTAAAGTAACAGTCCTACCGCTATACCCTTTATTACGCAAACGGAAGCCTGTTTGTCCACTAAGCTCCAGCAGCGCCGCCTTACACTCCTCAAAAGTATATAAATCTTTACCGAAAGTTGTCTCTCTGCCAATGGACTTAGGTGCTGTTTCCGATACAACTGGTCTATCATCCAAGCCCATTGCCAAAAGCTGTACCTTATCCGCATTTTTACCAAAGACCTTCTGCACAATTCTTTTATCTGCTTGCGCCAGCTGCCCAATAGTTGTAATGCCGAACTGTTGCAGAGCCTGCTTGGCTGCACTGCCAATACCAAAGATTTTCGTCACCGGCAAAGGTGCAATAAAACTGCGTGCTTCCTCATGTCGGATGACAGTAAAACCATCAGGCTTTCGTAAATCAGAAGCCAGCTTTGCCAAAAATTTATTGGGAGCCAAGCCTACAGAACAGGTCAAGCCAATTTCATTTTTAATACGCTCCTTAATGCGCCAACCTATATTGAGAATATCCCCCGCCAAAAGCTCCATTCCACTTACATCAAGAAATGCCTCATCAATGGAAAGCTGCTCCACTAAAGGCGCCTCCTCTTGGAAAATACCCATTATCTGTTGGGAAACTTCTTTATAACGCCACATACGCCCAGGTAAAAATTCTGCCTGCGGACATAAGCGGCGGGCTTCCATCATAGACATTGCAGAATGTACGCCAAACTTGCGTGCCTCGTAGGAGCAGGTGGATACCACCCCACGACAGGAAAGGCCGCCAACGATTAAAGGCTTCCCCCGTAATTCAGGATTATCTAATTGTTCTACGGAAGCAAAGAAGGCATCCATGTCGATATGAAGAATATACCTTTTCATATTATCACCAATGTAGATACTCTGACATTTCCCTAAAAGCAGAAACGTCCAGATAATCAGTATAATTCACAATGCACACCAGATAGGTTACCAATCCAATGATTATCAATCCCAGAAAATTATAATATAGGAACATACGCAAATATCCCCCTGCCTGATAAGGATGCTCTGCGGCGAAAAGCTTGTAGGAAATAACACTCGCCATAGAGGCGATCAAGGTTCCCAAGCCTCCGATGTTCACACCCAACAGCAAGGCATCTGCTTCGCGGGTAAGACCCGCCAGCAGCATTGCCGCCGGTACATTACTAATGAACTGGCTACTGACAAGCGCCGCAAGGTAGGTTCCCTCGGTACTGCCTAGAACATTGTCTCGCAAATAGCTAACCACATCCGTATGACTAATGTTGCCAATAAAAATAAAGAAACCTATAAAAGTCAAGAGCAGACTGTAATCTACCTGCTTCACCAAGCTACGGTTTACAGCCAACACCACCACCGCAGTAATCGCCAAGGCAATGTGCTTATCCAACAGATGCAGTACTGCCCCCACATTTAACGCCAGCAAAAATAAATAGATGGTTGTCAGCTTGCGGTTAGGTTTTTCCAGAACAGGAAGCACTAGCTGCAAGGGTCTGTTATGCTGAAAATAAATTATCCAACCGATATATATAATGGAAAGAAAAGTAGGAATGAGCATCACCTTAAAGAATCCTAAAGCAGAATAATTATAGTGAGCATACAAAAATAAATTTTGAGGATTTCCCGGAGGTGTAAACATGCTCCCCAAGTTTGCCGCCAAAGTCTGCAGGATAATTACCTGGGGCATATCCATTTTGATTGTTCTGCCAATAACCAAAGCCAAGGGTACAAAGGTTAAAAGTGCTACATCGTTGGTAACAAACATTGAGGAAACAAAGGTTATCCCCACCAACGCTACTACTACCTGCTTGTAGGTATGACAGCAGTTCAAAAGTTCAAGGGCTGTCCAGTCTAGGAACTTAACTGTTTTTAAGCCAGCCACTACCACCATTAGTGCCCATAAAACACATAGCACATCCCAATCTATATAATATAAATGAGGAGTATTGAAAAGCGAAGACACTCCTCCCAGAAGCAGGGCAATGGTCAGTACCAGCTCCTGTTTAAGCCACATTTTTATTTTCGTCAAACTTATCTTGCTCATTTCAACCAGCTTCTATCTAAATTTACCAATTATCCTTGCTCGCAGTAAAAGCTAAGCCGCTTACGCTCCTTGCTCCTGCCATCCGTAAGGCAAGAGCCCCTTCGGACATGGTACTTCCCGTTGTAAAAATATCGTCGCAAATTAAGACGCGCTTTCCCAAAACGGAACCTTGCACCTGAAAACAACCCGCTACCTCCTGCCTACGCAAGCTTGGGTCCAAATCAAAGAGAGGTGTGGTATTCCGCACTCGCTTTAGCAAATCAGCCTGCCAACGTCCGTCAGCCAAAAAGCCAAAAATTTCCTGAGGCACGTCAAAGCCACGCTCCTTCTTCCGCTCCGGAGAGGTTGGCACGCAGGTAATTACATCAAAATTTGCAAGAAAGCTTCCCATATCAGTCTCCAATGCCAGCCAAGCTTCTTCCTTTAATAATGGAAGTAAATCCTTCTGTCCTGCAAACTTTATGTTTTGGATAGCAGTCTGTAATTCCCGCTGATACTTGTAAAGCATAAGCACTGTGTCCAAAGCTTCCGCCTGAGCTACAAATTTACCAAGAGCAAAACTTTTACGACAGCTCTCACAAAAATAACCGGTATCTATCTCATTAGCACACACTGCGCAACGTCTTGGATAGATTACCTCAGCAAGCAATCTACACTGATAGCCTGCGTCCCGATAAATTGCCTGCACTACCTTTAAAAGGCTCAAAAAATATCACTACTTTCCTGCAACCGCTCCGCCAACAGTGAATAACGACGGCGAGTTTTATCATTTTCTACAGCAGTGCGCACTGCAGTCCTGGTACCAACTAAAAGCACCTGCTTCTTGGCGCGGGTTACTGCCGTATAAAGTAAATTGCGTTGTAACATAATATAATGACTGGGTACCATTAGCAGAATAACATTGGGGTACTCACTGCCCTGGGATTTATGCACGCTCATAGCGTAGGCAAGCTGCAATTCTTCCAGCTCGCTTTGCGCGTAGGTAACATTATCTCCCTCCGCACGCTCCGGGTAAGCAACGGTTACTGACTTGCCCTCCACTCGTACCACTCTGCCAATATCCCCATTGAACACTTCCTTCTCGTAGTTATTACGAATCTGCATTACCTTATCCCCCACCCGCAACACATTACCGGGAATATTTACCTCCGGTTTGTTGCTTCCGGGAGGATTCATATACTGCTGTAAAATTTTATTCAGATTCTGTACGCCACAGGGGTTCTTGTGCATAGGCGAAAGCACCTGTACGCTACGCCAGTCACTTGCTGCTACCAGGTCCGCATAGGTACGGGCAACATGTTCTGCCGCCGCCAGCTCATTGGCAAATTCTATCAGCTTAAACTCGTCGTTATCAGTGAATTCCGGCATACGCCCTCGGTTAATGCTATGGGCATTGCGAACGATGGGGCTAACCTCTGCCTGACGAAAAACATTTTCCAGACGAACAACCGGCATCTTCTTACTACGAATAATATCTTTCAGTACAGAACCAGCACCTACAGAAGGAAGCTGGTCAACATCACCTACAAAAATTAAGCGACAGCCTCCGGGTACAGCCTTGAGCAAATGATAAGTCAGGCTAATGTCTAGCATGGAAGCTTCATCTATAATAATCGCCTCTGCATCCAAAGGGTCCTGGTCATCCTTACCAAAATCAAAGCCGCTGCCACCACTGGGTTGATACTCTAACAGACGATGCACTGTCAGCGCAGGATGTCCGGCACTTTCAGCCAAACGGCGGGCAGCACGACCAGTGGGTGCCGCCAGTAAAATTCTGCAGCCTGCTTTTTCCAGTACATTCAGAATCCCTTTGACAACAGTGGTCTTACCTGTACCGGGTCCTCCCGTCAGAACAAAAACGCCATGCTCCAAGGAGGTATAGATTGCTTCCTTCTGTGCCTCTGCCAAGGTAATACCTGCTTCACGCTCCCATTCTGCAATAACCCTATCTGCATTTACCCTGCCCAAGGGCTTCGCCTGATCGCGCAATGCTAACAGACGACGGGCAGTACCTACCTCTGCCTTATATAAATATTCAGGATAAATTAAACGCATACCGCTAACCTCTTCGGTACGCAGCAAATCCTTACTCAATAATTTAGAAAACACTTCCTGCACCTGCATACTATCAATGACGAGAGCACGCTCTGTCTCCCGAACCAGTAGCTCTTCCGGCACGCAGGTATGCCCTGCAGCAGCAGCCTGAGTCAGGGCGTAGCTCAAGCCTGCAATAATGCGTTCATCACAATCGCGCTCCATCCCCATGGCCATAGCAATTCTATCTGCAGTCTTAAAGCCAATGCCATTTACATCGTTAGCCAGACTGTAAGGATTTTCTTTAATTCTGGTGATGGCAGTATTCCCATAGGTTGCCTGCAGCTTTGTTGCGTAACCGCTACTCACACCATGGGACTCTAAGAACAACATCAGCTCCCGCATTTCAGAAAGCTCCGCATAGGCTTCGCCAATAGCACTGGCCTTTTTAGCGCTAACCCCTCTCACCTCTGCCAAACGTTCCGGGAAGCTTCCCAATACTTCTAAAGTTTCTTCGCCAAAACGCTCCACAATCCGGGCAGCAGTAACGGGGCCTACCCCCTTGATGGCGCCACTGGCAAGAAAGCGCTCAATGCCAGCCGCAGAGGTGGGCTGAACAACGCGACACACTACTGCGTCAAACTGCCTGCCAAAACGGGGGTGCTCCACCCAACGACCTTCCAGAACTACGTTCTCTCCCAGATAGGGGGCGGCTCCATGATAAACCGCACTGGTGTGACCATTCTGCTTGCTGCCAACACGCAACACACAAAACATTCCATCTTCACTTTGAAAAATAATATCTTCTATTAAGCCTTCCAGCTGTTCCATTTTTTCACCGCCACATTTAAACAAATGTTCTGCTACAATTATAACACGAAACCACTCCTAAAGGAACATTATCACTTTGACAAACACAAATATTTTAGCTATAATTAAATATACTTTAAAAACTAGAGGTGTACCGTGAAAGTAAAGAAATTTATCGGCAAACTGATTGCTGTTGATATGTATAATTGCAGCGACGCCATCATTGGCGACGAAAACTCTGCCAAAGAGCAATTGCAACATGCTTGCAATGCCTTTGCTCTGCATCCCTGTGAAATTGTTATTCGCAAAGAGGAAGAACAAAGTGAATATTCCCTGTTCGCCATTTGCCAGCAGGGGCATGTAACCTTGCATATTTACCCTGAGCTTGGTTTTGCTACTGCAGATGTATTCAGCTGTCTGGAAGGTGCAGAGCCTGAAAATGTTGCCAAGTACCTGCGTACCTATTTTGATGCTGATAAATCTAAGATTACCCTCTTAGACCGCGGTGACTTCGGTACCTTGAGCGATATGAAACCTCATCGTCGTTCTACCGTTAAATTTATTCGTCGTACCCAAAACCTTGGTGGCAAATTAAAAAATATTATGATGAAACCTCGTTCTATCTGATATAATTAAAGCTGTCTCGTTGAGACAGCTTTTTCTTCGATTAAAAATTAATAATTGCTCCCTCCATAATCACAAAAGGGATACCACTCCCACAACGCTGGAGTTTTTCTCAACTAATATTTATAAAGAAGACCGGGGAAACATGAAAGGAATATTAAGAATGAAATACATCTTCTGGGATATAGACGGAACTCTACTCTTGACCGGCGGTGCCGGCGTCATGGCAATGATTGACGTCATTAAGGAACATTATTTTTTGAAAGACTTTAAATTTGAACAGACCCTTGCCGGTAGAACGGACTCTGACATTATCAGAGGCGCTGTTCTACAAATCAAAGGCAAGTTTAATGCAGCAGACGCAGCCAATCTGCTCATCCGTTACCATATGGCATTGCCCAAATTCTTACCCCAATGCTTTGGCAGTCTGCTCTACAATGTGGAAGAAACCCTGAAATTTTTTGATGACCCTGCTCATGGCTACAAGAACTGCCTGCTTACAGGCAACACTAAAACCGGAGCCAAGCTCAAACTTGCTCACTATGGTATTGAACAGTATTTTGATTTCAATCGCAGTGCCTTCGGAGAAATGAGTGAAAACAGGGAACAGCTGGCAAAAATTCTTTGGCAACGCTTCTACAATGTTGACCCTACCATCACTCCCGACCAATTTATTTTTGTAGGTGATACTCCCAATGATGTACGCTGTGCCAACGCTATTAATGCCAAATGTCTAATCGTACTCAACGGCTCTAGCTACGACCGCGCAGATTTCGAGCAAGTTAAGCCTTGGAAGATTATCGAGCATCTTCCTGATGACCCCCAAGAATTAAAAGCTCTCTTTGATGAAGCATAGAAAGTGTGAAAATATGAAACGACTCTTTATTTTAGGTGTCTGCCTTTGCCTGAGCAGTACCGCTTTTGCCTACAGCAACGAAGATCTGGCAAAGGTGCAAGCAGGTGGTAACTGCGTAGGTGGTGACCTCTCCGGTGCAGACCTGTCCGGCTTAGATCTGTCCGAGCGCGACTTTACAGGCACCAAGTTTAACCAAGCTCGCCTGATTGGCACAAACTTTAATAACGCTCTTCTCAATGATGCAGTTTTTGACAATGCTCTTATGAACAATGCCACCTTCCGTAGTGCAGATATTACTGGAGCAAGCTTTAAGTATGCTTACGCAGGCAGTGCAGATTTTACCAATGCAGATTTAAGTGCCAGCAATTTTTACCGCGCACAGCTTGGCTCTGCTAAATTTCTGAACACCAAGCTTCAACATCTCCAGGGTCAGGAAGCCTCTATGGACAGCATCATCGCAGATTACGCAGACTTCAGTAATGCCAACCTTCCCTACAGCTGGATGTACAAAGCACAACTGAAAAACTCCTGCTTTACTAATGCGAACCTTTACAGTGCCAAGATGCAGCACTCCGATTTAACCGATGCAGATATGAGCAGTGCCAAGATGGGTAAAACTATTTTGCGCAGTGCCATTTTAGCCAATACTAAATTCAACGCAGCAGTTCTGGATAATGCAGACCTACGCTACGCAGATCTGACCTATACTGAGTTCGGCACTGCAACCAAGGTCAATGTAAAGTTCTAAGCTTTTCCAAAATCTTATCCTAAACACACAAAGCGCCCTCGCTTTCGCGAGAGCGCTTTTTTATTAGTTATCTCAAACTTTCAATGGCAGCTTTAACATCTTGGGCGCCATATACATAGGAGCCTGCTACCAGAATATTCGCACCTGCTTCTTTTACCAGTACCGCAGTCTTGTCATTTATACCGCCATCTACTTGGATATCAACATCAAGACCGGCATCAGTAATCATCTTACGCAAGCGTGCAACTTTAGGAACCATGCTTTCGATAAAGGATTGTCCACCAAAACCGGGGTTAACAGTCATCAGAAGAACCATGTCAACATAGGGCAGGATTTCCTCTACGGTAGAAAGCGGTGTCGCAGGGTTCAGAGCTACGCCTGCTTTCATACCCTCGCCTTTAATTTGTTGAATGCAACGGTGCAAATGCTTGGTTGTCTCCACGTGTACAACCATTTGGTCTGCGCCTGCTGCTTTGAAGTCCGCAATATATTTTTCAGGATTCTCTACCATCAGGTGGCAATCAAAGAACATTTCTGTAGTTTTACGAATGCATTTTACTACAGGTGCACCAAAGGTAAGGTTAGGTACAAACTGACCATCCATTACGTCAATATGTACCCAGTCTGCACCGGCAACTTCAATTTTTTTAATTTCGTCTGCCAAAAAAGCAAAGTCAGCGGACAAAATGGAAGGAGCAATTTTTACCATAAGCGTTTACCCTCTTTCTCTTTAATTTCTTTTATTTCCTGAAGTATATCCAAATAAGATTGATAGCGACTGGCAGCAATCTCGCCATTTGCTACTGCTTCCTTTACACCACAAACAGGCTCGTGGGTGTGGTTGCAGGGACAGAACTTACAGCCGTCCTCATAGCTTGCAAATTCCCGGAAGCAATCTACTAAATTCTTTTCGTCAAAGTCTTCAAAAAGCAAATTACCAAAGCCCGGAGTATCTGCAATATAGCCTTCGTCAAAGGGTAATAGTTGTGCGTAACGGGTAGTGTGCTTGCCTCTACCAATCTTCTCACTTACTTCACCCGTCCTCAGCTCGACGGTACTATCAATGGCGTTAATCGTAGAAGACTTCCCTACGCCCGAAGGTCCACCAAAAGCACAAATCTTGCCACGCAATCTCGTGCGCAGGGGCTCCAGCCCCTCCCCATTATCAGCAGAGATGGCATAAACCTCATAACCAATTCTTTCGTAGGTTGCCTTAACTTCTTCAAGCAATCCCTCAGGCGCGATGTCCTTTTTGTTCAGTACTAAAATTGCCGGAATCTTCGCCAGCTCTGCCAAAGCAAAAAGCTTATCTGCTAACAAGTAACTAAAATCTGGTGAAGCACAGGCAAAGGTTACAACTAGCAAGTCAAGATTGGCAATGGTGGGACGTAACAGGAAGTTCTTACGGGGCAAAACCTTTTTAATCATGCCTTCGTCCTTCTCGCCCAACTGGAAGCTTACCATATCCCCCGTCGCCAAGGAAAAACGATTCTGCTTCATCTTCCCCTTAACCTTACAAGTGTAGATTTTATCTTCCACACTTACATAGTAGTAACCATTATAATTCTTTAATACTCTTCCTTGTAATTCACTCACAGAGATTTATCCTCAATCAAGCTTCCGTCAGCATATACCTTAATTCTTGCGTTGCCAACAATTTCTTTTTTCTTGCGAATATTATCGCCAATCTTGCGTTTGCCGCTGAACACAAGGTCTCTTCCCTTGTCGTCCACAACGTAAATCTGTAGCTCGTATTTTCTATCTTTATTTTTTTTCAGATAGTTGGAGTACAGCTCGTTCTTTCTTTTTTCGTTTTCGGCTTCTTTCTTCTTATCCTTATCGTAGGTATCAATATAGCCTACCAGTTTTTCCACACTAAGGGTAAAGTCAACATAAACATCCTTGGGTTTGCTTGCTTCACCGTCAGAAACAGTCAAGTCAACCTTTTCAAACTCTACAATTTTTTGACCAGCCATCGGAGTTGTAGATACAACAGTATCCTTAGCAGGTCTATCTTCAACGTAGCGCACTTCGCCCAAGCGTAAGCCTGCTTCTTTCAAAAGCTTTTCAGCTTCCTTAACCTTCTTGCCTACCAAGTTAGGAACAGGTCTGTCGCCTTCGTTGATTACCAAGTTGATCTTGCTGCCTTTGGGAAGCTTGCTTGCTCCCTTGGGCTGTTGACTTAAAACAGTGCCTATAATTTCCGTACGCACATATTTTCTACTAACCTCACCCACTTCAAAGCCCGCGTATTCAATAAAACGTTTGGCTTTTTCCAGGCTCATAGTACGTACTTCGGGAACACTTTTCAGCTCTGCACCCTTGCTTACAACCAAAAGCACCTTGCTGCCTTCCTTACGCTCCTCGCCGGCAGCCGGAGTTTGCTTCATAACAGTACCCGGCTGTACATTCTCTCCAAAACCTTCTTCCAAATCCACAATAAATTTCTGTGCTTCCAAAAGATTTTGGGCCTCAACCACTGTCATCTTCAAAACATTGGGTACCTTTACTACAGCGCGGTTACTGCCAAATATAAAGTTAGCAACCAAGGAAGCCAGCACCACAACCGCTGTAGCTAGAATCATAATACCATTTATGCCTAATTTCTTCTTAGTTTTTCTTTTTCTCGCCATCTCATCCTCACCCAAGGGAGTATCATTGCCAAAGGCTTCCTTATAGGAACGTACCGGCTGCATAATCATGGTTGCACCATCTGCTTCCGTTTCGCTAAGGCGCGGTTCCGTAGGAATGGCAATAGTCATTTCCTTCATATAATCATTACTACTAAAGGGGAACAGCTGCATCTTCAAATCCAGCAAATCACGACGCAAAGCACCTGCATTACGATATCTATCCGCAGGGTTCTTCGCTAATGCTTTATCCAAAATTTCCTGCAAACCCGCAGGTACCTCTGCCAAATAGTCGCTCAAGGGAGGAACCTGTTTCTCCGCATGCATCATGGCAACTGCTACCGCAGTATTACCATCAAAGGGAACTCTACCGGTAAGCATCTCAAAAAGCACTACGCCTAAGGAATACACGTCACTGCTGGCAGTAACTTGTCCGCCGGTCGCCTGCTCCGGAGAAAGATAATGTACAGACCCCATAACCGTAGAAGTGTAGACCATAGTCTGATTACTCACCATCTTAGCAATACCAAAATCCGCAATCTTAGGATTCAAATTTTTATCAATCAAAATATTTTGAGGCTTGATATCGCAGTGGATAACGTTTCTACTATGAGCATGCTGTAGGGCATCCGCAAGTCGCACTCCTATTTCCAGCACTGCATTCAGAGAAAGTCTATTGCTTTGCAGATAGTCTTTCAACGTAATGCCTTCTACATATTCCATAACTATGTACTGTTTATCGCCCTCGGAAACTACATCATAAATATTGATGATGAAGGGATGTACCAGCTTCGCCGCAGATTTTGCTTCTCTGCGGAACTGTTCTAACAGCGCCTTATCTGCTACGAACTGATCTCGTAGCATTTTAATTGCCACATAACGATCAAGCAGAAGGTCATGGGCAAGATAAACCTCTGCCATTCCTCCCTGACCAATGTTTTGGAGGATTTCATAACGTCTATTCAATATGGTTTTTTCTTCCATCTTATTCATCCTCCTCTACAGCAATCATAATTAAACTTATATTGTCCTTGCCACCATTATCAAGGGATTGCTCCATTAAATTGGTAGCAGCATCTTCAAAATCAGTTGCTTCCAGAATGTTAGCTATCTCAACATCCCGAAGCATATCGGAAAGTCCATCACTGCACAGGAGAAGTATATCCCCCTGCTCCAAGGCAAAGTGGACAGTGTCAGTATTAACCTCTTCTTCCACTCCCAAAGCCTGCAAAAGCATATTGCGTTTGGGATGGTTAAAGGCTTCATTATCGGTAATCTTTCCTTGGGCAAGTAAATCTGCCACATAGGAATGGTCCTTGGTAATCTGGCTTAGAGTTTTGTTACGATAAAGGTACAGCCTACTATCACCCACATGTGCAGCGTAAGCAGTGTTATCCCCCGGCAGATACAAGGCTGTCAAAGTTGTACCCATGCCATTGTAAGCATTATTCTTCTGCGCCATTTTATGGGTGTGAGTATTTGCCTTAGCAAAAGCCTCCCGTAGCACCTCCACAGGATTGCCCACCTGACCATGACGCAGTTCGTAAGTTGCTGCTTCAAAGGCCTTCAAGGTTTCGCGGCTTGCCACCTCACCTGCTCTATACCCTCCCATACCGTCAGCAACAGCAAAGAGAAAAGGCTCACGCACCAGTAAGCTATCTTCATTATTATTTCTGACCATACCCACATGGGTCTTGCTAATAACTTTCATCTTAGTTTTTTCCTTGCTCCTTGGCAAACTTAGCACGCAGCTGTCCGCAGGCAGCGTCAATATCCTTGCCCATTTCCTTGCGCACAGTAGCGTTCACTTTATTTTTTTGCAGTACCTTTACAAAACGCTCAATGGCATTCTTGCTAGGACGTTCAAAGCCCTTTTCAGGTACGGGGTTAGCGGGAATAAGATTTACTGTAGCGTGCTTATAGCGCAGGAAGTTACTTAAAAGCTCTGCGTCCTGCACGCTGTCATTTTTATCCTTAATCAAAATATATTCGTAGGTAACCTGTCTACCGCCAGCTTCGCTGTAGCCTTCGGCAGCAGTGATAACATCCACAAAATTAAAGCCTTTATTGACTGGCATCAGCTCTGTACGCAGCTCGTTCTTTACTGCGTGAAGGCTGATTGCTAAATTGATAGGCTTGCCCTCAGCTTTAAGCTTTTCAATACCAGGAATGATACCGCAGGTAGAAATGGTCATATTACGATAGCTCATAAAGCTGGTGTCCTCACGATGGAGGAAATCCAAGGCACCCAGTACGCTGTCAAAATTAAGCATAGGTTCACCGCTACCCATAACAACCACGCGGCTAACCATCTTACCGGTAGCACGCAGGCGTTCATTAAAGAGGTAAATCTGCACGATAATTTCCGCTGCAGTAAGATTGCGCACGCAACCATTCAAACCGCTGGCACAAAAGGCGCAATGCATATCACAGCCAACTTGACTGGAAACGCACACGCTATAGCCATAATCGTGGTGCATCAAAACAGTTTCCACAGAATTACCGTCAGGAAAAGCAATGAGCAGCTTGCTGGTCATCCCGTCGCTGGAGTTTTGCTCACGCAAAATTTTAAGTTCACGAGGCAGTACGGTAAAGTTTTCTTCCATTATATTGATATCTGCCTTACTCAGATTATGCATTTCTGCAAAATCAAAGACGGACTTTTGATACATCCATTGGAAGACTTGCTTCGCACGAAACTTTTTCAAGCCGATGGCAACAAACTTTTCCTGCAATTCTTCTATTGTTAAACCAAAGATATCTTGTTTCATGTAATTCCTCAGTCAGCTACGCTGACAGCTCCCGCACGAGGGAGCCTTCTTTTATTTCTTCTTCAACTTACAAATATAGAACCCATCTACATTATCAACTTGGGGCAGGAGCTGCAGTTCCTCAACCAATTCGCCAGTCAGCGGGTGCGGGAAAGGTTCAATGTACCAATCAGGGTTCGCCGCCAAAAATTCCTGTACCAAGTAATGGTTCTCTGCCTGCTCGATGGTACAGGTGCTATACACCAAGGTACCACCTGCTTTTACATAGCGAGCAGCGTTGTTCAAAATTTTTAATTGCAGTGGCGGGAAGATTTTTAAATCGTTCCTAGTCTTACGCCAACGGGCTTCCGCACGACGACGCAACACCCCCATACCGGAACAGGGCGCGTCAACCAGCACTTTATCTGCTTTGCCTTCCCAAGCTTCTACAAATTGAGTGGCGTCTTGGATTTGCGCCTTAATTATCTTAATGCCCAAACGGGCAGCGTTTTCTTCAATAAGTTTTATTTTATGCTCGTGTACGTCACCGGCGTAAATAATGCCTTCATTTTGCATCAGCTGCGCCAAATGAGTAGTCTTACCGCCGGGAGCACTGCACATATCAATTACGGTCTCCCCTGCTCGCGGAGCAAGCACTGCACCTACAAGCATACTGCTTTCGTCCTGCACATAAAAGGCATTGTGCAAATTAGCAAAGACCTCGCTTAATGCAGGAAGCTTGTCGCAAACGATACCATCCGCACTCCATTTAGAAGTACGCACCTCCGCACCAGCCTTAGTTAATTCAGCCACCAGCTTATCGCGGGTAGTAACCAAGGTATTTACACGTAGGCAGACGGGGGCGGGAGTATTGTCAAAAGCACATAAGGCTTCCGTTGCTTCCCGTCCGTAATTTTTCAGCCACTTCTTTACCAACCAACGAGGGTGGTACATTTTTAAAGACAAATAATCGGCAGCTTCCTTTTCACTATCTGGCAAAGTGAAGCTGTCTTTTTTACGCAGTAAACCACGCAATACACCATTCACAAATTTGGCAGTGCCTTCATGGCTAAAAAGGCGCGCCAAATTAACGGCTTCGTTACAAGCCGCGGAATCAGGAATCTTATCCATATATAAAAGCTGGTACACGCTTACACGCAAAATATTCAAAACCAGCTTATCAATCTTTTCCAAAGGGCGGGTCACACATTGTGCCAAATACCAATCAATGGTTCCCACAGCCTTCACCGTACCATAAACCAGCTCCGTCAGCAAACGACGGTCCATATCCTTTAGTGAATTGCTGCGCAAAAACTTATTCACTGCGATATTGGTATATGCACCCTCGCCCAAAACCTGCTGCAAAATTTCTACAGCACCGCTACGGGCAGTAGCAGTTTTCTTCTCAATTTTTGCCATTAGCTTCCTCTTCATCTAAAAATGCTAAAATAGCAGCTTCCAATTTCTTTTTATCCACACGCGTATTAAAGCAGGGTCCAAAGGGACGCTCGTTTAACACACCCAAAACAGGCAGGGGGAATACATCTTGAATACCGCTGGTCAAATCGCGCTCGCAGGCAACAGCAACAATAGCCTTCGGTCTCGCCTGCATTACCATTTGGCGCGCCAAGGTACCGCCTGTAGCAACCGCCAGCTTACAGCCGTACTTATGCGCCAGCTCTAACATATCACCAACACTACAAGCTCCACATTGCTTACAGTTTTCTACATTGCGGGTAATCTTGTGGACACAGGTATCTCTTTGAATACAATGGGGTGTTAAAATTAAAATACGTTCTGCCGGAACTTTAAGCTTGTGCTGCATTACCAGATTATTGCTAACCTCGATAAAGGACTGCTCAATTTTGACGCGGGGAATATTAAAAATCCTGCCCAATACTACGGCGAAAGGAAAGAGAATATTGATTGCCTTCCACGCCCAAAAATACAATAGTTTAAAAATGGAAATCCCCAGAAGCGCCATGACAATACCCACAACGCCCGTCATCAGTGCTAAAGCAATGAAAGCACCAATAACGCCCATAATCTTGGGCAAGAGATGGTGAACCTGCTCCAAGCCGGGAACAGTTACCTTCCAGACAACGTAAATCATGAGCGCACCCAACAACGCACTAAAAGAAGTGAGGGCCATAAATATTCGTTTCTTCGGTTTAAAAATAATTTCTTCCATTATATATGGCTACTCCTTGCCTAATACATCCTCTGCTTGTACGCCACGCCCGTTGATGAAAACCTGCGCCGCCATACGTTTTTTAGATTCCGGCTGTACTTCGATAATTTCCAATACGCCGGTACCGCAAGCCACAAAGAAGCTGTGCTTGGTAACCTCAACTACAGTACCCGGTTCAGCAGTAGTAACCTTGTCAGTTAAACGACTGCCCCAAATTTTTAAATTCTTGCCATCGGGTAATTTAGTAAAGGCACCGGGAGCAGGGTTAAAGCCACGAATCAAATTATGAATATCCGTAGCAGCTTTGCTCCAGTCAATTTTTTCCATATCACGTTTTAAAAGGGAGGCATAGGTAGCTTCCTCTTCCTTTTGCTTTTCAGGACTAGCCTTACCAGCTTCAATATCTTCGATAACTTCCAGTAACAGCTCTGCGCCTTTCACTTTCAGCTCATCGTGCAGCTCGCCCATGGTCATGTTTTCGCCAATGGGTACAATAACCTTTTTAAGCATGTCACCGGTATCCATACCGATATCCATTTGCATAATGGTTACGCCACTTTCCTCTTCGCCCTGCATAATTGCATAGTGAATGGGCGCAGCACCTCTGTACTTTGGAAGTAAGGAAGCGTGCACGTTGATGCAGCCATATTTCGGCATTTCCAATATTTCCTGGGAAAGTAATTGTCCAAAGGCAGCAACTACAATCAAATCAGGATTCATTTCGCGCAGCTGCGCAACAAATTCCGGAGTCTTAACCCTTTGGGGCTGGAACACCTCCAAGCCTTGACCCAAAGCATATTCCTTAACAGGAGTCATCAGCATTTGGCGACCACGTCCCTTAGGTCTGTCCGGTTGAGTAATAACACTTACAATTTCGTATTTACCTGCTTCCACCAGCGCCTGCAAGCTGCCTACGGCAAAATCAGGAGTTCCCATAAAAACTATACGCATATCTTTCACCTATTTATCAAATTTTTCTTTTTGCTTGGGCATAATGGTTTGCGCCTTATCAATGAACAGAATACCGTCCAAATGATCCAGCTCGTGTTGGATTGCGATTGCCATCAAACCACTTGCTTCCATTAAATAGCGTTTGCCTGTACGGTCGGTAAATTCGCATTCTACTTTTTCAGCGCGCTCTACTTCGCCCTCGTATTCAGGTACGGAAAGGCAGCCTTCGCCGCCAACCACGCTACCTTCCTTCTTAACGATGACTGGGTTAATCATTTCCACCAAGCCTTCGCCAACGTCAATGACAACGATGCGTTTGGAAACACCAATCTGGGGAGCAGCCAAACCTACGCCGTCAGCAGCGTACATAGTCTCTGCCATATCCTTCAATAATTTAATCAACTTTTTATCTATACGCTTTACTTCTTCAGCAATTTTACGAAGTACAGGGTCACCTGCAGTAACAATTTTTAATTTAGCCACAATGTGCCTCCTATGTTTATGTTAAATTTAGTACCTTATATTGTACCATATTTTAAAACATCTAACAAACCCCTCAGACGCAACTTCATTGCGCCAGCTCGCCTTTCAGGGCACTTTTCCCTAGATAACATTTACCGGGTCCACATCAAAAAAAAGATTACGTTGCTCCCTGAACTCGCTATTCAAAAGAGCATCCTTCACCGGCTGTAAGTCCTTCGCCTTGACAAGAATGTTATAGCGGTACATATCCCTAACCTTGGCAACAATCCCCGGGAAGGGACCAAGCACAAGCAAATCCTGCAGCTTACCTTCCAACTGCAAGCCCTGCAGATAAGTGGTAACCCTTTTCGCCAACGCCAGAGCAGCTGCTTCATCCTTGTCCCAAACAGTCATCTTTAACATCTGGGCAAAGGGAGGATAGAAGAAAGTCTCCCGATCTTTTAATTCATCAATGGCAAAGCTGTCGTAATCCTGACGTGCCGCCTGCTGTAACACCTTGCTTTCCACATCATAAGCCTGGAAAATAACATGTCCCTTCTTATCGCCACGTCCCGCCCTTCCGGCAGCCTGTGTTAAAAGCGAAAAGGTACGCTCTGACGCGCGAAAGTCCGGCAAATTCAGGGCACTATCTGCGGAAAGCACGCCAACCAAAGTTACGTTGGGAATGTCGTGCCCCTTGGCAACCATCTGAGTTCCAATCAGAACATTACGCTCGCCACGAGCAAAACTGCTCAAAATATCTGCGTGAGCAAATTTTTGCGCTGTGCTATCCTGATCCATACGCAACACTCTAACTTCCGGCAGTTCCATCAGCTCAGCCTCTGCCTTTTGGGTACCTGTTCCAAAAAATTTAATACGCCTGCTATGGCAGGTAGGACACTCCATAGGAATTTCCGCTGTATTACCGCAGTAATGACAACGCATCGCCTCCCCTGCGCTGTGATAAACTAACGCCACCGCACAATGAGGACAAACAATGGACGCACCGCAGTCTCGACACATCACGAAAGTAGAATACCCACGCCTGTTCAGAAGCACTATTCCCTGCTCCCCATTGGCAGCAGTTGTAACGAGAGCCTGCTTCAGCTTGCGGGAAAGCACGCTAAAATTACGCTCCTGCAATTCCTTACGCATATCTACGATTTCAACATCGGGCAATTGGCTTCCCGTAGCACGCTTGGTCAAACGCAAATGCTGATACTCACCTTGCACTGCCTTGTAATAAGTTTCCAAATCAGGAGTAGCACTTCCTAAAATCAAGGGTGCGCCTGTAAGCTTGGAGCGTTCCAACGCCACATTCCTTGCGTGGTAGTTGGGGCGTTCCTCCTGCTTGTAACTACTTTCATGTTCTTCATCTATAATAATCAGTCCGAGATTCTCAAAGGGTGCGAACACAGCACTGCGCACGCCAATTAAAATATTCGCTTGATGAGTGTGCATCTTGTACCACACGTCACCACGCTCATTTTGAGAAAGCTTGCTGTGAGCAACCGCTACCAAATCACCAAACCAAGCTTTAAACCGCTTCACCAATTGGGCGGTCAAAGCAATTTCCGGCACAAGCATTAAGACCTGTTTGCCCTGCGCTACCGCTTCTGCCGCGGCACGCAGGTAAACCTCCGTCTTACCACTGCCTGTAATGCCCTGCAGTAAAAAAGTTTCGCCATCTGCATTTTGCACAGAAGCGTTAAGCTTTTCCAAAGCATTTGCCTGCTCGTCAGTAAGAGTAAAAATTTCACCACGCTTATGAGGATTAACGTAGCTGTTCCGTAATATACGCTTTTGTCCAACTTCCGCCCAAGCTTTTTCTGCCAAAGTACGGGCTGTGGCAGCACTCACCTTGTATTCGGAAAGTTCATTTACAGTTAGCCACTCACCTTCGGACAGCACTGCCAGCGCCGCCATCTGAGCCTTCGCCCTGCTGTCGCCAAGTGCGAGGGCGGCGCGACCGGATTCCGTAATGCGGTAAGCAAGCACAGTTTTTTCTTTCAAACGCTCTTCGTAAGCGTAATAAAGCAGTTTGCCATTTTCATCCTTCACAGCCTGACGTTTAATACTGGTCTTACCGGGAACAAAAAGGCGCATTGCCTCCGCCAAAGAGCACATATAATAATCAGCCAACCATTTGGCTGTAGCAAGCATCTCTTTGTAGAACCAAGGTCTGTCGCCCAAGGCTGCTTCAACATTTTTCAGTTTTGCTTGTGCCTGCAGGGGCAAGCTTGCCAGTTCCCTGCGCTGCACAACAAAGCCTTCCACCTTTTGCGCGCCAAAGGGAACAACCACGCGCCAACCACTGTCCAAAAAATTTAACTCCGCAGGTACGGCGTAAGTAAACTGCTTGAACAAACTCTTTACAGGCAAATTAATCGCAACATCAACGCAGAACATGGTTCCTCCAAAAAATAGGTTAATCTAATAATATTCTCGAAAGGACTGGTAAATCCTTTTTTAATTACTAACTTAATCCTAAAAAGCCCGTATATGCAAAAGTCAGGAAGACATTGTATCTTCCTGACCATAACCATTCTTACTTGCAAGCTCATCAATATCCAACAAAGGACTAAAACAAATAAATATCTTGCATAAGCTTATCAATATCCAACAGAGTTTCTTTTACTTCAATACATATCTTCCAGCAACATAAAGGGAGCAGAACTTTTTACTTCACCACCAAGCTTACCAAGAATATCCACATCATATTTTTTAATTACGTCCTTCTTAGTTACATAATATGCAATATCCATTAAAGAATTCCTTTCTCTAACATTCAGTAAACTTCTTGTAACCGCCCTTACGCTTCTGTAGTAACCCTCAAATTTTAAATTTTCCTTTGCGTCAAATATCTTTATATAATCATTAGTAAAAAGATACATCACGTGCTCCTTATAATTTTCCGGATAAGGAGCAGCTAAATATAATTTCTTACCTTCCTTTTTGAAATCTACGTACCGTAATCCGCGGAACGCAGTTTTATTATCTTTATTCTTATAAATTTCAACGCAATAATATTTATTGGCACTCAAAACATTTTCGTTGCCATTGGAATCCATCTTAACAATGGAAGAAGCTTTCCGTTTAACTTTGGGAATGGGATTGTCATCGGTGAGCTTACCTTGAAACTTTTTATTTTGCTTATAGCTTATCAAAGGCTGCTTGTCATAATCCTCACACTTCTCCCCATTCGACCAAGCTTTATAAATTTTAGTAGCAAGATTGCTTTTAGCCATATGCACATGCTTATCATCACTACTGTCAAACAAAAGGTTACCTTCCAAATAATTGGCAAAATATTTGGTAATAAAATTAGTAACCGCTATATTTATATAACTTGGAGAATCATACCTTCTAACAATCGCATTAATAACCTTGCGAGCTTCGTTAATAGTTTTAAAAGCAACTACATCCTGCATTATTTCTTCATCAACCTTTTGGGTAAAGGCTGGTAAAATTTTATGCTTACGTTCAAGTTTAAGCTTTAGCTTGTTATCAGCTAGACGCCTTTCCCGAAGCCATCTTACTTTAAAATTACCGTAAACCTCTCCATCTAAGAAAGCATTGATTGCTTCCGTCATATAACGGTCGCAAACATTAACAGTTCCACCAAAATTACTGTAAAGCAATTTTTGGCAAAGCATTTCATTCCAGCCTGCCTCTTGTAAAACTTTCTCCCTCCGCTTAGGAGTAATATTTTCAGAAAGCAGCACGCTTAACTTTTGCAGCTTGGAAGGATGTTCCAAAGTAAACAGTTCTTCTGAAATTAATTCCTGATAACTGTAACCACTTGCTTCCAAAGCTTCCTTCAATACATTTAAAGTCTCAAGCGTATCATCAAGCTTTACCTTATTCCTACCGCTCCGTACTTCTATACCAAAAGTTTTTAAAATTGTCTTTACTGATTTTGTAGAAGCTCTTGCGTTTAACAAACTCTCTTTTAAAAGTGCGTGCATAGCATCCCGAGGCAAACCGATAGCTTCACCTTTCGCATCAATAAATTTATAGCGTGATAACCTATTAACTAAAATAAACACATCTGCCAGCACAGTACTCTTAAAACTACGCTTTTCTTCCTTGTAAAACCTGCACTTGCCAACAGAATCTAAATACCCCATAAATTTACGCAACTTATCGTTTTCAGTACCAGGTCCTGTTTCAAAATCACGTTGGGCAAAAACTATCCTATCACACAAAAAATTAATATTTTCTGCCGTAAATTGCGGGTAATATTTTGCCTGAGAATATAAAATATCTAAAAGTTCCTTCCTAATATATGCACGCTTAATCAGCACAAACCTACCGGTATTCTTATGGTTGTGATAATCAGGAAAGCTTGTCGCAGTTTTAAAAGCTTCATCATTTAAAATCATATCCGCAACGCTACGATACCGCCCTGCTTGGAAACGCTCTTCAAATTCTGCCAAGCCTGCCTTCACCAAACCTGCGTCTTTAGAACTAATTTCTTCATTATAATAGTCACTGTAACCACGATGATTACAAATATGAATAATACAATCAGTAATTTCTTCCGCAGTAAGCTTTTCAGTTAACCCTTTCAAGCGAAGAGCAAAAATATTTTGGTTACCATTCTTCTCCTGCCATAGCCTTAAAGCAGCATCAGTAAGCAAACCAATCTTTTGCAAAAAGCTTTTGACCCTATCCTTACGATGGGCGCGACGGCGAACCAATCTTCTTAAATTGCGGTACACCCTGCGTTCCTGATTCTTCCTTACTCTACCGTCAGCAATTTCACCAGAAGCAAATAACCGTATCCCAACATCCTCAACCTGTGCATTATCTTCACCAGTTTGCAAGGCTACGGCAAAGCCAACATAACCAATACCAATATCTAAATCGATACCATATTTCCTAGTCATTGCCATCCTCCAAACTTCATAAACAAGCTAAACTTTTAAAATATCATTACTGGAAAATACAGCCCTCTTGTTGTACGTATAAATACGTGCTATAATGATTGTTACAGGAGGCGATACAGTGAAGCCGAAAGAACTTATTAAAATTCTTGAAGCGAATGGTTGGCAGCTGCAGCGTTCTCGTGGTTCACATTACACATATAAACACGATAACATTCCTGCTTTGCTAACCATACCAGTTCATAACAAAGATATGAAAATTGGTACGCTCAATCAACTTCTGAAAGCAGCAGGACTGAAATAGTCCTGCTGTACATATCGCAAAGGAGCTTATTGATATGGAAAAAAGAATTTATCCTGCAATATTTCATAAAGAAGAAGTTGGCTACTCCGTAACCTTTCCTGACCTTCCTGGTTGCATAACAGAAGGCGATACTTTAGAAGAAGCCTTTACCATGGCACAAGATGCTTTGGGTATTTATCTCTACACCTTAAAAGAAGATAAAGTAGATTTACCTAAATACGTCGCGCCAGAAGTTTTAATTCTTGATAAAGATAGCTTCATTACCCTTGTTGAATGGGATGAGCTAGAATACCTTAAACGTACCAGTAATAAATCTGTCAAAAAGACTCTAACAATTCCAGAATGGCTTAACACCAAAGCAGAAGAAGAAAATATTAACTTTAGTCAAACTTTACAAAAAGCTTTATTAGAACAATTAGAAGAAGCTTAGATTAGTTATCCTACCTACCGCCACACTTACCCCTACTGCAGTAATAAAAATCCCCTCACTCTTATAATGGGTCCAAAAACACTAAAAAGGGACATAATTTGCTAAAAATATTTTTAGAATCCACTTTTTCTTAGATTTTGAAAAAAATTTGCAGATTGATGTCCCTTTTTGCTAAAAAAATACCCATTATAAGAGTGAGATTTCTTTTTTCCTCTCTTCTTTTGTTGGTTTTCTTCTCTCCTTTGTTTCTTTGCCCTGTTCAAGCAAAGCTGAAAGCTTTGCATCCTATTCCTAATATAGTCTTTAATCTAAGTAATGCGTAAGCGTTACTAACCTTGTTCCCCAAAAGAAATATTAAATTTTTATTAAAAGCATGTCCCCCTCTACAAAATGTTTCACGTGAAACATTTAAAGAACAAGCTCCTCACCTATTCCCATACATCTTTTCATAATAGTTTTGATACTCACCACTGATGATGTTCTCCCACCAGTCGCGGTTATCCAAGTACCATTGAATAGTCTTCTTAATACCATCTGCAAACTTAGTTTCAGGCAGCCAACCTAATTCGTTGTGAATCTTAGTCGGGTCAATGGCGTAACGCATATCATGACCTTTGCGGTCAGCAACGTAAGTAATCAAGCTTTCCGGCTTGCCCAGTTCCTCGCAGATAAGCTTAACGATATCAATATTGCGCATCTCGTTATGACCACCAATATTATAAACTTCGCCAACTTTACCTTTATGCAGAATCAAATCTATCGCCTTGCAATGGTCTTCAACATAGAGCCAATCACGCACGTTAATGCCTTCACCGTAAACAGGCAAAGGTTTGTCGTTCAAAGCATTGGCAATCATCAAGGGGATAAGCTTTTCTGGAAAATGGTAAGGTCCGTAATTGTTGGAGCAACGGCTAATAGTCACAGGCAAACCATAAGTACGGTAATAAGCCAACACCAATAGATCCGCACCAGCCTTAGAGCTGCTATAAGGAGAGCTAGTGTGGATTGGAGTTTCTTCCGTAAAGAACAAGTCCGGTCTGTCCAAAGGCAGGTCACCATAAACTTCGTCAGTAGAAACTTGATGATAACGTTTAATACCAAACTTACGACAAGCATCCATCAGTACAGCAGTGCCCATTACGTTGGTTTGCAAGAAAATTCCAGGGTCTTCAATGGAACGGTCAACGTGGCTTTCCGCAGCAAAGTTAACCACGATATCAGGACGTTCTTCCTTAAAAAGCTGCTCCACTGCCTCGCGGTCACAAATATCTGCCTTCACAAAACGGAAGCTAGGAGCATCCATCACACCTGCCAAAGTGGAAAGATTACCCGCGTAAGTAAGCTTGTCCAAGCAGATGATACGATAATCAGGATACTTCGCAAGCATATGAAATATAAAATTAGAACCTATAAATCCGGCACCGCCGGTGATGATGATTGTCATATTAAATTAATATCTATCCTTTTATATCCCTCTTGATTTTAGTAGTACTTATTTCAGGAGTTCTTGGTAAATAAACAACTTCACAATAATCTTTTAGAAAATCAAATTTACCTTCCCAATCGTCACCCATAACAAACGTATCAATATGATATTCTTTTACATCATTTATTTTTTGGTCCCAAGCATTTTCAGGAATCACTAAATCGACATACCTGATAGCTTCCACAAGTTGTTTCCTTATTTCGTATGAAAAATAACACTTCTTACTTTTTTCATTCCAATTAAATTCATCGCTTGATACTACAACAACCAAATAATCACCTAAAGCTTTTGCACGTTTAAGTAAATTAATATGACCATAATGCAGTAAGTCAAAAGTTCCATACGTTATAACTCTTTTCATCTTCGTCTCCATAATCATATAAATCCATAAAACATTCAAAAATCACTCATTTGTAATAGTCTTTTAATTTTTCCTTATATGAAACTTCCGCATCAAAAATTTCCATTGTATGCACCGCTGTTCCCTTTTTATAAACCATATAATCTCCATACTCTCTTTTTAAAATAAGGTCATATTCTTTTGGCACTCTAATAGTTGTATTTTCAAACGGAAAATCTAGTGCGAAATTATACCATTGTTTATTATAAATATATTTATCTTGTAACAAACCAAATAATGAAATCTGACCTACCAACGTAGACTTTTCACACTTAGCAAATTCTTTTTTATATATGCTTAAATACTCATCATAGTCATAAAACAGATTAAATAATTTCCATAGAGCAACAGCTTTAGAAAAATAAAATTTCCAATATTTTCTTGGATTGTTCTTAAGTAATCCATTCTTTGTGTATCCAGCACCTACTCTTTCCAGAATGCGTAACCTAAATTTGTGTACTAAACGTAACAATTTATTATCATATACATAATGTAATGGAAATATATCTATAAAAATTCCACAATTATAATTCTTATCAAACTTCAATTTTCGTAAATCACTACTAGTAACTGCTGTAGTAAGACTATTTCTTATCCTTGTCATATTATGCATAATTTGAATATAATATGGTGCCTCCAACTCATCACTAGCAATTTGGCAAAACCTTTCATAATCTTTAGCATCTATATATATCAATATCATCATCCCAAGGAATAAACCCTCTATGCCTCACTGCACCTAATAAAGTTCCTCCACCAGCAAAATAATTTATATTATGTTTCTCACAAATCTTTTTTAATTGTTCCAATAAATCTAATTCAACAGACCATAATTTTTTTACATCACTAGTAACATAATGTCCACAACGTTCTTCTGGTTCTAAGCTAATATTGTTAAACACTCAAATCATCATCCTTGTCTAATTTTTATTTTTTATAATTTCCCAAATTAGTTGGGCACACTTCTTACTAGCTTGGCCAGGCATAACCATCCCTACAGCATCAAAGAATTCTTCTAACGATTTTTTATAAATCTCATCGTTAAAATCAAGTATATTTTTTTGTAAAGCTTCATTTGTCTCAGCTACAGAGAAAGGTAATTTGAACAAGTCTAAATAAAAATTGCGATCATTTCTATAACTATCTATATCTGTTGCAAATAAGAAACAAGGTTTTCTAGAAAGCGCAAAATCAAAAATCAATGAAGAATAATCAGAAACAACAACATCAGCAACAAATAGTAATTCTTGTAAGTCTTGATATAGATTTGCATTTATAAGTTGTTCCCCATCAAAATTAATATCTAAATTTTTATCAGATATACTTGGATGCAATCTGACAAGTATTACAAATTCTTTTCCAAACTTATTCTTACATGCTTTCTTTAATATTTCATAATCTATGGAATAGGCATGTAATGACTTATCAGCACGAAATGTAGGTGCGTACAATGCAACGGCCTTTTCATTCCCTATTCCAAAATACTTAAAGACTTTCCTTTTGATTTCATCACTTTTTTGTACAAATACATCATTACGAGGTGCTCCCAGTTCTAAAACCTTACCATCATACCAAAATGAATTTCTATATAGTTCAGTCATAAACTTACTACATGATACGATTAAATCTATATGCTTTGAATCTCTGATGGCACCTTTCACATAACCTTTACTAAGATTTTCTTGCACATCCTGCTCAATACGTTTCAATGCAAAACCATGCCATGTTTGTAAATAAAACTGCTCTGAACGTTTGTACCGAAACGATTTCCTGCAATTATCAATCCAAATTTTTGCTGTTCTAAGGTGATAGGTAGACATAAAGCTCTTTTCAAGACAATAATTTACTTCTTTTGGAAGACTACTTTTATCTTCCTCATTCTGCAATAACCATATAATTTCTAGATTAGCATTAATCTTAAGTAACTCATTAACAATATATTTAGGATTATCACCATATCCTTTGCCAGAAAAATTAGACACAACTATTTTTTTATCGTTTATCGGCATCAATAATCCAATTAGATATGCTAAAGGTCTTATGAACCTAGATACCTTCCTTAGAATAATATTCATGTAAATCTCTCTTCCTCCAAAACCTTTAAACCCTCTTGCTTACTCCAGACAACTTTGCATACAATTTATGTACACTCTTACAATTTTTAAAACTCCATAGCAAAAATTTATGTTTCGAGTGCATCCTGTTAACATACTTAATATTGAGATGTTCATTTATAAAATTGGAAACATCTATAAATCTTTCAGAAGCCTTATTTTCATCATTAGCATAGAAAGCAGTTAGAACTGCTAAAGCCGTTTCCAAAGCAAGCAATTCACAATCGTTAATACAACTAAGGTTATTCTCTTTAGCAAAATTTAATCTTTCTCTATATCCAAGGAAGCAATCATATCTGCTCTTACTGTTAAAACCGGAAGCAACTATGCTTCCTTTTCTTTTTAAGTAGTTATAGTATGGTTTTGAAATATAACCCACTTTTTCTGAATTAGATATAAATTTATAAGTTGTTGCTACATCTTCATAAATTCTTCCTTTTGGATAACGAACATTACCAATAACACTACGCTTGTAAATTTTATTCCATGCAGCATTATCCAATGTTCCATTCAAAATTTCACAGGTAGCTTCATCTTTCAACCAGATTTTATTTTTGGAATATCTTGGTTTAAACTTAGCCTTTCCATCTTTCACTTGATTGGTATCTGCACATACAATGTCTAAATTATTTTCTTCCATATAATTCAGCATTTCTTGATACATGTATCGTTCAACCCAGTCATCACTGTCAATGAAGCCTATTACTTCACCAGTAGCAACATCTATACCAGCATTACGAGCATCACTCAAACCGCCATTCTCTTTATGAATTACTCTTACACGTTCATCTTTTTGTGCATATTCATCACAAATCTTTCCGCAGTTATCCGGTGAACCATCATCAACAAGAATGAGCTCAAAATCTGTAAAGGTTTGATTCAAGATAGAATCAACGCATTTATGAATATACTGTTCTACTTTATATACGGGTACTATGATAGAAAGTTTAGGCATATTATTTTTCCTCGTTAAGCATCTTTAGAAAAATGTATTTATTTAAGGTATAGTTAGCGTAGTTAAGACATAACACGAAACCAAGCCATCCTTCCAAGAAGCCTAACTTCAAAATATACATCTTGATAAAGGCAAAGAATGGTCTAAAAACAAAGTCTTTGATTACACTAACCTTTTTATTTTTAGCTTTATTGTTTTGCGCGCCAATAGCAGCATAGGAATTCATTTTGCTCAGGTACTGGCTAAAGTCTTTGTAAGTATAGTGTTGGATAAATCCCTGTAAAGTTTTTACCGGCAAGTTACCTACCGGACTTTCATGCACCTTACCTTCCCATTTAACTAAATCTGTCGGGAACATTCTTACAACGCTATCCGGGCCCAATACCCCGTATTTAAACTCTCTGCCAAAAGCGCTGTTTCTTCTGATGAAACGGTACATTTCCTTTTCAGAAGCTTGCAGTTCTTTTTTAATATTGGTAGCTAATTGGTCATCGATGTGTTCATCCGCGTCAAGGTACAGCACCCATTCAGTATCAATGTGTTCTAAAGCAAAATTGCGTTGTGCGGCAAAGTCATTGTCCCACGCGCGGTAAACTACTTTCGCTCCGTTTGCTTTCGCAAGCTCCACAGTTTTATCCGTACTCCCGGAATCTACAATTAAAATTTTGTCACTTACTTTGTTAGCATTTTGGATTGCTGCGACAATATTTTCTTCTTCGTTTTTAGTTAAAATTACAATCGTAAGCATCTATACCAACCTATCGGAATTTTATTTCTAATTTCAACTTTACATTTTTGTTACACATATAGTTAATTAGATTATAGCACTCTTGTCCCCCCCCGTAAAGACGCTTCGATTTAGAATGTACCCTAATTTTACCCTTCGTTGCGAAGCGACTTACTATTGTTCGCAATGCCACTTAGTTCGTTTTTTGGAAAGCTCTCAATTTTACAGCTCTCTTTGTTACATACTCAACGCCAGTCTGCAAGCAACGTTTGTCAGCAAAACTTCCGAAGACCTTACAAATCCTAAAAAGGGTATAAAAAACACCGTCCCGAAATTCGGAACGGTGAATTGTTAATCCCATAACTGCTGTGCAGAAACAAGAAAAGTGTTTTCCGGCGCTTCTTGCTTTAGTTCATCAGTAAAACCATTTTTAGAAAACAACCAGTAAAAATAAGTTGTATCTGCCGTATTAAATTTTTCTTTTAAACGAGTGTAGTCATTTAAAGTTAGCTTGCTATTTTTATATTTACATTCTGCCAAAATATATTTTTTATTTTGCCTATCCACTGCCACGATATCTATCTCGTTTGTTTTATTCCACCAGCGTCCTATTTTGACAAAGTGAAATGGTAGTTCATTCGCTTTATTCTTGCGGCGCAAGTATTGCAAGCAAACATCTTCAAATATTCTGGAAGTGTATTGCTCCAGCTCCGGTTGAATTACATATTCTAAAATGCCACGTGCGTCGCCAGCTTCAAGTTCCGACAAAGTTGGAAATACAAAAGCATACCAAAAACGGAAGAACTTATCCGTTACCTGATACAATCCACGTTGAACATTAGCCTGCTCTTTCGTGCCATCAGTTACTGGAAATTCCCGCTGTATAATTCCTAAATCTATAAGATTCTTTAAATAGGAAGAAAGTTTGCTTTTTTCTATTTGTGTTTTTTGGTAGATGTCATTTAATTTAGTGTTTCCTAATGCCACTGCGGTAATTATAGTATTATAGACCGCTGTTTCTCGCAACTCCTGTCGCATCAAGAATTCAACTTCGCTATACAAAATACTTCCCGGTGTCAAAATATTTCTAACGATATTTTCATCAAGGCTTGCCTTATCACTAAACTGCTTTAGATAATGAGGTATTCCTCCCAGAATAGCATATGCTGTAATTTTATCATTGTAAGTATAGTTAGGAAAGAATTTTACTGCATCGTAAAAATCCATTTCCTTCATTTT
Organism: Phascolarctobacterium sp.; assembly: GCA_017452325.1. Lineage (GTDB taxonomy): Bacteria > Bacillota > Negativicutes > Acidaminococcales > Acidaminococcaceae > JAHHUH01. The sequence continues at coordinate 48,488 of JAFTMR010000073.1, forward strand.
TAAAATACCAGTGGTACGTCCATAAAGAGGATTTTTTTCTGCCAAGATTTCTTTTTCAATAAATGACATGGCACTACCACAAAGTATTATCATGACGTTGGCTTTATTTAATTTTTCATCCCATAGCGCTTGTAAAATGGAAGGTATACTTTGGTTGCCTTTTACCATATAAGGGAACTCGTCAATTACTAAGACAAGCTTTCTGTTTGTAGGTATATCTCCAAGACTACTAAAGGCTTGGTTCCAATCGCTGAACTGCTTGATATATTTTGCAGCGTTGGTATTTTTTTGCAAAATCCTTTCACTAAAAGCTTTAAGCTGCTGCTCGTCAGGACTTTCTGTGCAAGCATAAAAAATATATTCCTTGTCTTGGCAAAATTTACGCAAGGTTTCTGTTTTACCCACGCGTCTTCTACCGTAGACAACTACCAATTGCCCACCAGAGGCTTTATATTTATCTTCTAAAAATTGAAGCTCTGTCTCTCTGCCGATGAACATTTCTTTCACCTCTTTTTATAATCACGATTATTATAATCTTGATTATAATATAACACAGTTATATTTTTGCGACAAGAGTTGCCAATAAAAAACACCGTCCCAAATTTGGAACGGTGTTTATATAATTCATTTCTATAAAATTTGTCAGAAGTGCTGGAAGGCGCGAAGCAGTGAAGCTTATTCAGCGAAGGCGTACTTAGCGTACGTCGAGCAAGTAAGCAAGCTGCGACAAAGCATAACAGTGCTTATGGCAAATTTTCTTATACGATGCAGCTCAAATCGCCCACTGCATGAGTAACATCCTTAACTGCGGAGAGCAATGCCAAACGATTATTTTTAATTTGTTCGTCGTTGTCCATAACCATTACGTCTTCAAAGAACTTGTTAACCGGGTCTACCAGCTTGCAAGCGATTTGGAGAACTTCTGCGTAGTTAAATTGAACGGTTGCCAACAGCATTTCGTTGTTAAGGGAAGTAACTGCTCTATGCAATTCACCTTCTGCCGGATTTTGGAAAAGGTTGGTGTTGATGGCAGTTTCTTGTTCAATTTTCTTGCACAGGTTAGCAACGCGAGTTGCAGCTTGAATGAGAGCAGGAGCTTCTTCAGTTACAACAAAAGCGTTGAGTGCTTGAGCA